>NZ_JBIWOD010000014.1:0-237907 GCF_044767545.1 Streptomyces sp. NPDC101227
CTGGGGGGGGGGGGGGGGGGGGCGGGTGTGGGGGTGGTGTCCCGGGGGGGCGGGCGGGGGGGGGGGGGGGGGGCGGGGGGGGGGGGGGGGGCGGTGGGGGGGGGGGGGGGGGGGGGGGGGGGGCCCCCGGCCCCCCCCCCACCGTCGTCATGGGTGCCGATCAGGCGTCGGCCGCCTTGCTGATCTCCCAGAACCGGAAGACGGTGGAGGAGTCCAGGGTCCATTCGAGGCCGGAGATGCCGTCGCGGGCGACGGCGTACTGCTTGCCCTGCCAGATCGGGATGACCGGCAGGTCGCGGGCGACGATGTCCTGGAGCTCGCGGAAGGTGTCCTTGGTGGCGCCGCGGTCGGGCTGGTCGGCGGTCTTGGGCAGCAGCCGGCCGGTGATCTGCGGCGAGTTGTAGTGGTTGGACAGCACGCTGTTCTTGCCGAAGAACGGCTGGGTGAAGTTGTCCGGGTCCGGGTAGTCGGGGATCCAGCCCTTGACGTAGACGCCGAAGCGGCCGTCGGCCACGCCCTGCTCGTACTCCTTGATGGGCACGCTGCGCACCTTGGCGTCGAACAGGCCGCTGGCGTTGAGCTGTTGGGCGATCTCCTTGAAGGCGGGGACGGTGCCGGGGCCGAAGCGGTCCGGGGTGGCCCACAGGGTGAGCTTGACCTTGCCGGTGATGCCCGCGCCGCGCAGGGCGGCGGTGGCCTTGTCGGGCTGCGGCCGGTCGCCGTAGGTGTTGAAGAAGGCCGTGTTGTGGCCGGTGATGCCCGCGGGAACGACGGAGTACAGCGGTTCGGCGGTGTGCTTGTAGACGTCGCGGACGAGGGTGGAGCGGTCCAGGAGGTAGGCGATCGCCTTGCGGACGCCGAGCTTGCCGGCGACCGGGTCCTTGAGGTTGAAGACCAGGTGCATGACCTCGGCGCTGCCGCCCTCGACCACCTGGGTGCCGTGCTGCTGGTTCAGCGAGGCATTGGAGAGCGCGGCGATGTCCTGCATGGCCAGTCCGCGGTAGGCGATGTCGACGCCGCCGCTGCGGACGGCCTTCTTCAGCGCCTCGCGGTCGTGGAAGAACTTCAGGGTCATCCCGGAGTTCTTGACCTTGGCGGGGCCCTTGTAGGAGGGGTTGACGCCGAAGACGGCCTGCTTGGCGCCGTACTCCTTGAGGGTGTAGACGCCGGAGCCGACGGCCTTGCCGTCGGTGCGCAGCCGGTCGGCCGGGTAGGCGGTGTGGTCGACGATGGAGCCGGCGCCCGAGGCGATCTTCATGGGGAAGGTGGCGTCGGGCGTCTTGAGGTGGAAGACCACGGTCTTGGCGTCCGGTGTCTCGACCTTGTCGAGGGCGGAGAACATCACGGCGGGGCCGTTCTCGTCCTTGATGCGCCGGGTGCGGTCGAAGGAGAACTTGACGTCCTTCGAGGTCAGCTTGTCACCGTTGCTGAAGGTGAGGCCGTCCTTGAGGGTGCAGCGGTAGACCTGGCTGCGGGTGTCGGTGAAGGTGCAGCTCTTGGCGGCCTCCGGCTCCGGCGTGGTGCCGCCCTTGGGGAAGCTCAGCAGGGACTGGTAGACGTTGTTGAACAGCAGCCAGGACCCCGGTTCGTAGCCGGCGGCCGGGTCGGTGGTGACGACCTTGTCCGTCATTCCCATGACGACGGGCTCGCCCTGTCCGGCGGCCCCTGAGTCGTCGGCGCTGCACCCTGCGAGCGCGAGTAGGGCTGTTGCCAGCCCCGCTCCGATCGGGGCGGCCAGCCATTGGTCACGCTGCCTCACTACGTGGTTCCTCACGTTCGGTGTCGCTGTGTTGCCTGGTGCGGTGTCGCGGTGGTGCACGGTGCCGTGTCGCGCTGCTGCATGGTGCGCAGGCGCACGGTGCGGCCGTGGCGGGAGCGCCGGGGCCGCGCGGGTGTGGAGGTGGGTACGGGTGCCGGGGTCAGTCGGCGACGCCGTGCCCCAGCTCCCAGATCTGCAGCGCCGAGGAGGAGTTGAGGGCCCACTCCACGCCGGTGACGTCGTCACGGGCGGCGACGTACTGCTTGCCCTGCCACAGCGGGAGGATCGGTACGTCGTCGGCGAGGATGTTCTGCGCCTGCTTGAAGCCGGCCGCCGCGGCGTTGCGGTCGGTCTGCTGGCGGGTGGTGGGGATTACCTGCGACTCGATGCCGGCGTTGCGGTAGGGGGTGTTGAGGAAGTTGCCCTTGCCGATGAACGGCGCGATGTAGTTGTCCGCGTCCGGGATGTCGGCGAACCAGCCCATCCCGTAGGCGGTGTACTTCCCGGCCCGGGAGTTGGTGCGGAACTGCTGCCAGCTGTCGACGCCCTTGATGCTGACGTCGAAGAGCTTGCTGGCGTTGAGCTGCGTCTGCAGCGTACGGAACTCCTTGGCGGTGCTGGAGCCGTAGTGGTTCGTGGTGTACGCGAGGGTGAATTTCACCGGGGTCGTGATGTTCGCCTGCTGCAGGGTCCTGCGGGCGGCGGCGACGCTGGGGTTCCCGTACTTGTTGAAGAACGAGTTGATGTGGCCCGTCAGACCGGTGGGGACCAGCGAGAAGAGCGGGTCGCCGGTGTAGGAGTAGACGTCGCGCACCAGCTGCGAGCGGTCGATGACCTGCGCGATCGCCTGCCGGACGGCCTTGTTGGAGACCTTGGGGTCCTTGGTGTCGAAGGCGAGGTAGCGGATCTCCTGGCCGGGCATCTCCTGGAGCGCGATGTGCTGGTCGCGGGAGTTCTGGAGACCCTTGATCTGGTCCGGGGTCATCCCGCGGTTCATCACATCGATATCGCCCTTGCGCAGCGCCTTCTCCATGGCGTCGGAGCCGCTGAAGAAGCGCATCTCGACCTTGTCGTTCTTGACCTCGATCCCGCCCTTGTACTGGGGGTTCTTGGTGAAGACGGCCTTGGTGATGTGGCCGGAGGCGTGCTCGGCCTTGACGGTGTACGGGCCGGAGCCGATCAGGTCGAAGCCGCTGTAGAGGCGGTCCTTCGGGTAGACCTCGGAGTCGACGATGGCGGCGGCCGGTGTGGCGAGCTTCTGCGGGAAGGTGGCGTCCGGCTTCTTGAGGTGGAAGACGACCTCGCCGTCGTTGGGCGTTTCGACCTTGTCGATGCCGTAGAGCAGCGACACCGGGCCGCTGGTGTTGTCGATCTTCAGCATCCGGTCGATGGAGAACTTGACGTCCTTCGCCGTCAGGGCGTGCCCGTTGGAGAAGCGCAGCCCCTTGCGCAGGGTGCAGCGGTACTGCTCGTTCTGCGTGTCCCGGAACCCGCAGGACTCGGCCGCCTCGGGCACCGGCGCGGTGCCCGTGCGGGGCAGCCGCATCAGCGTCTGGAGGGTGCCGCGCAGCATGTTCCAGGCGTCGACGTCGTAGGCCTGCGCCGGGTCGAGGGGCGCGGGTGCCGCCTCGGTGGCTTCGATCTGGGAGGCAACACCGACGACGATGGGGTCGCCGCCTTCGCCCGCGCCGTCCGTGCCGCAGGCAGCGAGTACGGGCGCGAGCAGACCGGCCAGGACCGGCAGCACCAAGGTCTTGCGGTTCATCGTCGGCAGGTTCCTTATCAGCGCAGAGGTGTTGCTCGCGTCGACATTAGTAGGAACGGTCAGCCGGTCCGGGACACAACGGAGTTGAATCAATATAGCCATGGGATAACGACGGCGGCATGACCGATATCCGGACGGTGGAACGATTCGCGCGTTGCCCCACCAATCCGGACACTTACCCCCGTAGAAGCCCCCAAGTGCACCCCTTGGAACATCTGTCGCCTCCGCTGTCGACGGCGCTACACGTGAGAAACGTCACGCATTCCGGAAGTCCCGGCGCCGGGGGAATTCCACCGGCGCCCGCGTTACGGAAAATGAGCGCACCGCTCCCCTGAGTTCGCCTCGCGTTAACGGCATTTTCCCGAGGAGCGCGACGAGAACACGCTCAGTGCACGATTCAGCGGCTTTCCGTGATGAGCGCGCGGAGAAAAGCGAGATCGACTTCCTCCAGCGAGCCCACGACCGTACGGCCGTCCGTGGGCGGGATCGGCACCACCGACGGCACGGCGACGACCCGGCAGCCCGCGGCCTCCCCCGCCGTCACTCCGGTCAGGGTGTCCTCGATGACGGCACAGCGCGCCGGGTCCACGCCCAGCCGGGCGGCGGCCGTCAGATACGGGTCCGGGTGCGGCTTGGTGCGCTCGAGTTCGTCGCCGGCGAGGGTCAGGTCGAAGTTCTCCCGGCCCAGCCAGTGCAGCATCAGATCGATGATGGCGCGGTGCGAGGCGGTGACCAGGGCGGTCGGCACCGCATGGGCCCTCAGCTCGGCCAGCAGCCGCCGCGCACCGGGCATCAGCGGCACCCCGCGGCCGATCCGGGCGGCGAAGCGGGCGTTGAGCAGCCCGCTGAGCTCGGCGAGGCCGATCTCGGCGCCGGTCGCCTGGATCAGATAGCCGGCGCTGCGGGTCATCGGGCCGCCGACGACGACCTCACGGTGGCCGTCGTCGAGGATGTGGCCCAGTTCCGCGAAGACCTCGGCCTCGGCCTCCCACCAGAACCCCTCGGTGTCGACGAGGGTGCCGTCCAGATCGAGGAAGACGGCTTGGAGGGTGGCGGGCTCGGCCGTACGGGTGCCGACTGCGGGGACGCTGCTGGTCATCCATCCACCTCCGTTGAGACGTCCCCGAAGGGACGAAAGGGCCGGTCGCCGCCCCCGGCGGGGGTTGCGACCGGCCTCTACCGGACCGACCATTGTACGACGGTGCCAGCCGATATGCGCGGTCAAGCGGACGGAAACCGTCCGGCGGGGCCCGGACCCGCCGCCGTCACCGCGCTACCGCGCGTTGAAGTACTTCGCCTCCGGGTGGTGGATGACGATGGCGTCCGTGGACTGCTCGGGGTGCAGCTGGAACTCCTCGGAGAGCTGGACGCCGATCCGCTCCGGCTGCAGCAGGTCCGCGATCTTGGCGCGGTCCTCCAGGTCGGGGCAGGCGCCGTAGCCCAGCGAGAAGCGCGCGCCGCGGTACTTGAGCGCGAACATGTCCTCGACGTCGGCCGGGTCCTCGCCCGCGAAGCCGAGCTCGGCGCGCACCCGGGCGTGCCAGTACTCGGCCAGCGCCTCGGCCAACTGGACGGACAGGCCGTGCAGTTCGAGGTAGTCGCGGTAGGAGTTGGACTCGAAGAGCTCGGCGGTGGCGCCGCCGATCTTCGAGCCGACCGTGACGACCTGGAGGCCGACGACGTCGCGCTCGCCGGACTCCTCCGGGCGGAAGAAGTCCGCCAGGCACAGGCGGCGGCCGCGGCGCTGGCGCGGGAAGGTGAAGCGGGTGCGCTCGGTGCCGTCCTCGTTCAGGAGGATCAGGTCGTCGCCCTTGGAGTGGCAGGGGAAGTAGCCGTGGACGACGGCGGCCTCGAGGAGGTTCTCGGTCTGCAGCTTGTCCAGCCAGCCGCGCAGCCGCGGGCGGCCCTCGGTCTCCACCAGCTCCTCGTAGCTGGGGCCCTCGCCCGTACGGGCCTGCTTGAGGCCCCACTGGCCCTTGAAGAGCGCGCCCTCGTCCAGCCAGGACGCGTAGTCGGCGAGCTGGATGCCCTTGACGACGCGGGTGCCCCAGAACGGCGGGGCGGGCACGGGGTTGTCGACGGCGACGTCGGAGCGCACCGAGCCCTCCGGCTCCTCGACCTCGAGGACGGCCGTGTCCTTCTTGGGCACGCGCCGCTGCTTGAGCTCGGGCAGGGAGGCGCCGGGCACGCCGCGCTTGACCGCGATCAGGGCGTCCATCAGGCGCAGGCCCTCGAACGCGTCGCGGGCGTAGCGGACCTCGCCCTCGTAGATCTCGTGCAGGTCCTGCTCGACGTAGGCGCGGGTGAGGGCGGCGCCGCCGAGGATGACGGGGAAGTCGGCGGCCAGCTTGCGCTGGTTGAGCTCTTCCAGGTTCTCCTTCATGATCACGGTGGACTTGACCAGGAGACCGGACATGCCGATGACGTCGGCGCGGTGTTCCTCGGCGGCTTCCAGGATCGCGGAGACCGGCTGCTTGATGCCGAGGTTGACGACGTTGTAGCCGTTGTTGGACAGGATGATGTCGACGAGGTTCTTGCCGATGTCGTGGACGTCGCCGCGGACGGTGGCGAGCACGATGGTGCCCTTGCCCTCCGCGTCCGACTTCTCCATGTGCGGCTCCAGGTAGGCCACCGCGGTCTTCATGACCTCGGCGGACTGGAGGACGAACGGCAGCTGCATCTGGCCGGAGCCGAAGAGCTCGCCGACGACCTTCATGCCCTCCAGGAGGATGTTGTTGACGATGTCGAGGGCGGGCGTGTCCTGGAGGGCCTCGTCGAGGTCGGCCTCCAGGCCGTTCTTCTCGCCGTCGATGATGCGGCGCTGGAGGCGCTCGTCGAGCGGCAGGGCGAGGAGTTCCTCGGCCTTGCCGGCCTTCATCGACTTGGTGGAGACGCCCTCGAAGAGCGCCATGAGCTTCTGCAGGGGGTCGTAGCCCTCGGCGCGGCGGTCGTAGATGAGGTCGCGGGCGACCGTGACCTGCTCGTCGTCGAAGCGCGCGATGGGCAGGATCTTGGAGGCGTGCACGATCGCCGAGTCCAGTCCTGCCTTGACGCACTCGTCCAGGAAGACGGAGTTGAGCAGGACCCGGGCGGCCGGGTTGAGACCGAAGGAGATGTTGGACAGGCCCAGCGTGGTCTGGACGTCCGGGCGGCGGCGCTTGAGCTCCCGGATGGCCTCGATGGTGCTGACGCCGTCCTTGCGGGACTCCTCCTGACCGGTGCAGATGGTGAAGGTCAGGGTGTCGATGAGGATGTCCGACTCGTGGATGCCCCAGTTGCCGGTGAGGTCGTCGATGATGCGCTCGGCGATGGCGACCTTGTTCTCGACGGTGCGGGCCTGGCCCTCCTCGTCGATGGTCAGGGCGATCAGCGCGGCACCGTGCTCCTTGGCGAGCGCGGTGACCTTCACGAAGCGCGACTCGGGGCCGTCGCCGTCCTCGTAGTTGACGGAGTTGATGACCGCGCGGCCGCCGAGCTTCTCCAGCCCGGCCCGGATCACGGGGAGCTCGGTGGAGTCCAGGACGATGGGCAGGGTGGAGGCGGTGGCGAAGCGTCCGGCCAGCTCCTCCATGTCCTTGACGCCGTCGCGGCCCACGTAGTCGACGCACAGGTCGAGCATGTGGGCGCCCTCGCGGATCTGGTCGCGGGCCATCTCCACGCAGTCGTCCCAGCGGCCCTCCAGCATCGCCTCACGGAACTTCTTGGAGCCGTTGGCGTTGGTGCGCTCGCCGATCGCCATGTACGAGGTGTCCTGGCGGAACGGCACGGTCTGGTACAGGGAGGCGGCGCCGGGCTCGGGGCGCGGCTCCCGGGCGGTGGGGGCCACGCCGCGGACCCGCTCGACGACCTGGCGCAGGTGCTCGGGGGTCGTACCGCAGCAGCCGCCGACCAGGGACAGGCCGTATTCGGCGACGAACGTCTCCTGGGCGTCGGCCAGCTCGCCGGCCGTCAGCGGGTAGTGCGCGCCGTTCTTGCCCAGGACCGGCAGACCGGCGTTCGGCATGCAGGCGAGCGGAACGCGGGAGTGCCGGGCGAGGTAGCGCAGGTGCTCGCTCATCTCGGCGGGGCCGGTGGCGCAGTTCAGGCCGATCATGTCGATGCCCAGCGGCTCCAGGGCCGTGAGCGCGGCGCCGATCTCGGAGCCCAGCAGCATGGTGCCGGTGGTCTCGACGGTGACGGAGCAGATGATCGGCAGGTTGGTGCCGGTGGCCTCCAGGGCGCGGCGGGCGCCCAGGACCGCGGCCTTGGTCTGCAGCAGGTCCTGGGTGGTCTCCACCAGGAGCGCGTCGGCGCCGCCGGCGATCATGCCCTCGGCGTTCTGCTGGTAGGCGTCGCGAAGGGTGACGTACGGGGCGTGGCCCAGGGTCGGCAGCTTGGTTCCGGGGCCCATGGAGCCGAGGACGTAGCGCTGCTGCCCGGTGGAGGCGGTGTACTCGTCGGCGACCTCGCGGGCGATGCGGGCGCCGGACTCGGACAGCTCGAAGACCCGCTCGGGGATGTCGTACTCGGCCAGCGCCGCGAAGTTCGCGCCGAAGGTGTTGGTCTCGACGCAGTCGACGCCGACCGCGAAGTACTCCTCGTGCACCGAGCGGACGATGTCCGGGCGGGTGAGGTTGAGGATCTCGTTGCAGCCCTCGAGCTGCTGGAAATCGTCCAGCGACGGGTCCTGCGCCTGCAGCATGGTGCCCATCGCCCCGTCGGCTACCACCACCCTGGAGGCCAGTGCCTCACGCAGTGATTCGACTCGGGATGTGCTGGTGGACGATGGCGTATACGAGGCCATGGAGGTACTCCCTGGTTGCGACGGCTGTCGGCTTTGCGTCCTCCGGAAGAGGGCGCACCCGGTCAGCGTAGCTGGCGGTCCCGTACAGGGGTTCCCCGTTCCACGCCGTGGACAGCGGGGCCGGGTGGGGGGTGCATGGACTATCCATGATCGTTGACAGACCCTGTTCGCTTACCAAGAGTCGGCATGGGCCGATATCGTTTGGCATTGTCGAACCGCATACTTCGGAGGTTGCCCGATGGCACGCACCATCCAGTCGCTGGAGCGAGCAGCCGCGATGCTGCGGCTGCTCGCAGGCGGGGAACGGCGACTGGGACTCTCCGACATCTCCTCCTCCCTGGGGCTGGCCAAGGGGACCGCTCACGGCATCCTGCGCACCCTGCAGCAGGAGGGCTTCGTCGAGCAGGACGCGGCGTCCGGCCGCTATCAGCTGGGCGCGGAACTGCTGCGCCTGGGCAACAGCTACCTGGACGTGCACGAGCTGCGCGCCCGCGCACTGGTGTGGACCGACGACCTGGCCCGCTCCAGCGGGGAGAGCGTCTATCTGGGGGTGCTGCACCAGCAGGGCGTCCTGATCGTGCACCACGTCTTCCGGCCCGACGACAGCCGGCAGGTCCTCGAGGTCGGGGCGATGCAGCCGCTGCACTGCACGGCGCTGGGCAAGGTGCTCTCGGCGTACGACCCGGTGGCGCACAGCGAGGTCACCGAGGCGGAGCGGGAGGCGTTCACGCCGCGCACGGTGACCGACCTGGGGGACTTCGAGAAGCTGCTGGACCTGACCCGCGCGCGCGGCTGGGCCGCGGACGTGGAAGAGACCTGGGACGGCGTCGCCTCGGTGGCCGCGCCGATCCATGACCGGCGGCGGATGCCGGTGGGCGCGGTGGGTGTCACGGGTGCCGTGGAAAGGGTCTGCCGGGAGGGTGAACTGCGGCCGGAAATCATCGCCGCCGTGAGGGATTGCGCACGCGCAGTGTCAAGGGATCTTGGCGCAGGACGGTTTTAACCGTTTTCCACCCCTTTGCTCACGTAAGTTTTTCGCCACGTAACCCTTGACGGGGTCCTTACGGTGAACAAAACTGCCGTTCGTCGGTCGGCATTGTCGAACACCTAACGACAATATTCGCTATGGTGGGCACTGCCGCGGGCCGACTACCGCCCTCTGAGGGCGCGGACCACCGGAGGGACCCGGGGTTCGCCTTCCCCTGGACGAAGGACAAAGGAGTCGCGGGTGTCCAGCTCCGACATCTTCATCAGCGAGACCATCGGTACCGCTGTTCTGCTTTTGATGGGTGGCGGCGTCTGCGCCGCCGTCACGTTCAAGCGCTCCAAGGCGTTCAACGCCGGATGGGTCGCCATCGCCTTCGGGTGGGGCTTCGCCGTCCTCACGGGTGCCTATATCGCCGCGAAGTCCGGCGCACATCTCAACCCTGCGGTCACCATCGGTCTCGCCATCAAGGGCGGCATCGAGTGGAGCCAGGTGCCGGTGTACCTCGCCGGTGAGATGCTCGGCGCCATGATCGGCGCGGTGCTGGTCTGGATCGTCTACTACGGACAGTTCCAGGCGCATCTGACCGACAAGGAAGTGCTGGCCAACCACACCAGTGAGGAGGGCCTGGTCGACCCGAAGGCCGCTCCCAAGGCCGGCCCGGTGCTCGGCATCTTCTCCACCGGCCCGGAGATCCGGCACACGGTGCAGAACCTGGCCACCGAGATCATCGCCACCACCGTGCTGGTGCTGTCGATCCTGACCCTCGGTCTGAGCGACAACGGCAAGGGCGTCGGCACCATCGGCACCCTGCTGGTCGCGCTGGTCGTCGTCGGCATCGGCCTCTCGCTCGGCGGCCCGACCGGATACGCCATCAACCCGGTCCGTGACCTCGGCCCGCGCATCGTGCACGCGCTGCTGCCGCTGCCCAACAAGGGCGGTTCAGACTGGGGCTACGCATGGATCCCGGTCGTCGGCCCGCTCATCGGCGGAGCCATCGCCGGTGGCATCTATCAGGTGGCGTTCGCCTGAGCCGCCTGACCGCCCCGACTGAGCCCGCACAGACTTCTTGGAGCACACCATGAGCGACACCCCCAGCACCTCCTCCCACGGGCACGGCACTGCCTCCCACGGGCACGGCCCGTTCATTGCCGCCATCGACCAGGGCACGACCTCCAGCCGCTGCATCGTCTTCGACAAGGACGGCCGGATCGTTTCGGTCGACCAGAAGGAGCACGAGCAGATCTTCCCGAAGCCGGGCTGGGTCGAGCACAACGCGACGGAGATCTGGACCAACGTCCAGCAGGTCGTGGACAGCGCCGTCGAGAAGGCCGGGATCACCGCCCGCGACGTCAAGGCCATCGGCATCACCAACCAGCGCGAGACCACCGTGCTCTGGGACAAGAACACCGGTGAGCCCGTCCACAACGCCATCGTCTGGCAGGACACCCGTACCGACGCGCTCTGCAAGGAACTGGGCCGCAACGTCGGCCAGGACCGCTTCCGCCGCGAGACCGGCCTGCCGCTGGCCTCCTACTTCGCGGGCCCGAAGATCCGCTGGCTGCTCGACAACGTCGAGGGGCTGCGCGAGCGCGCCGAGCGCGGCGAGATCCTCTTCGGCACCATGGACTCCTGGGTCATCTGGAACCTCACCGGCGGCGTCAACGGCGGCCACCACGTCACCGACGTCACCAACGCCTCGCGCACCCTCCTGATGAACCTCCACAACCTCGAGTGGGACGAGAAGATCCTCGCCTCGATGGACATCCCGGCCGCCGTGCTGCCGGAGATCAAGTCCTCCGCCGAGGTCTACGGCACCACCGCCACGGGCGTCCTCGCCGGCGTCCCGGTCGCCTCCGCGCTCGGCGACCAGCAGGCCGCGCTCTTCGGCCAGACCTGCTTCGCGCAGGGCGAGGCCAAGTCCACGTACGGCACCGGCACCTTCATGCTGATGAACACCGGCCACGAGCCGGTCAACTCCTACAACGGGCTGCTGACCACCGTCGGCTACCGCATCGGCGACCAGCAGCCGGTCTACGCCCTGGAAGGCTCCATCGCCGTCACCGGCTCGCTCGTCCAGTGGATGCGCGACCAGATGGGGCTGATCAACAGCGCGGCCGAGATCGAGACCCTGGCCAGCACGGTCGAGGACAACGGCGGCGCCTACTTCGTGCCGGCCTTCTCCGGCCTGTTCGCCCCCTACTGGCGCTCGGACGCGCGCGGCGTCATCGCGGGCCTGACCCGCTACGTCACCAAGGCGCACATCGCCCGCGCCGTGCTCGAGGCCACCGCCTGGCAGACCCGCGAGATCACCGACGCCATGACCAAGGACTCCGGCGTCGAACTGACCGCGCTCAAGGTCGACGGCGGAATGACCTCCAACAACCTGCTGATGCAGACCATCTCGGACTTCCTGGACGCGCCCGTGGTGCGCCCGATGGTCGCCGAGACGACCTGCCTCGGCGCTGCCTACGCGGCCGGACTGGCCGTCGGCTTCTGGTCCAGCACCGACGAACTGCGCGCCAACTGGCGCCGGGCCGCCGAATGGACCCCCCGGATGGATGCGGCCACCCGTGACCGCGAGTACAAGAGCTGGCTCAAGGCCGTCGAGCGGACCATGGGCTGGATCGAGGACGAGGAGTAAACATGAGCACCCTGCAGAGCGTCCCGGCACTCGGGACGCACCCGGCCAACGGTTCGCACGCGAGCCGCGCCGAGACTCGGGAGCAGCTTTCCAAGGCGACGTACGACCTCCTGGTGATCGGCGGCGGCATCCTGGGCATCTCCACCGCCTGGCACGCCGCGCAGGCCGGACTGCGGGTGGCCCTGGTGGACGCCGGTGACTTCGCCGGCGCCACCTCCTCCGCCTCCTCCAAGCTGCTGCACGGCGGTCTGCGCTACCTGCAGACCGGCGCGGTCAAGCTCGTCGCGGAGAACCACTTCGAGCGTCGTGCGGTGTCCCGCCAGGTGGCACCGCACCTCGCCAACCCCCTGACCTTCTACCTGCCCGTCTACAAGGGCGGCCCGCACGGCGCGGCCAAGCTCGGCGCGGGCGTCTTCGCCTACTCCGCGCTGTCCGCGTTCGGCGACGGCGTCGGCCACGTCATATCCGCGGCCAAGGCGCAGCGCGACGTGCCGGAGCTGCGCACCGAGAACCTCAAGGCCGTTGCCGTGTACGGCGACGACCAGATGAACGACTCCCGGATGGCCCTGATGACCGTCCGCGCGGCGGTCGCGGCCGGCGCCACGGTCCTCAACCACGCCGAGGTCACCGGGCTGCGCTTCACCCAGGGCCGGGTCACCGGTGCCGAGCTCAAGGACCGGATGGACGGTCAGGAGTTCGGCGTCAACGCCCGTCTGGTGCTCAACGCCACCGGCCCCTGGGTCGACCACCTGCGCAAGATGGAGGACCGGAACGCGGCGCCCTCCATCCGTCTGTCGAAGGGCGCGCACCTGGTCCTCAAGCGGACCGCCCCCTGGAAGGCCGCGCTGGCCACCCCGATCGACAAGTACCGCATCACCTTCGCCCTCCCCTGGGAGGACATGCTGCTGCTCGGCACCACCGACGAGGAGTACGAGGGCGACCCGGCGGACGTCGCCGTCAACGAGAAGGACACCGCCCAGATCCTGGACGAGGCCGCCTTCTCCATCCGTGACCAGCAGCTCTCCCGCGACCTGATCACGTACTCCTTCGCGGGTCTGCGGGTGCTCCCCGGCGGCCCCGGCGACACCTCCAAGGCCAAGCGCGAGACCGTCGTCACCGAGGGCAGCGGCGGCATGCTGTCGGTCGCCGGCGGCAAGTGGACGACCTTCCGCCACATCGGCCGCACGGTGATGAACAAGCTCGCGGCGCTGCCCGGCCACCCGCTGGCCGAGGACATGGAGCCGATCTCCCACCTGCCCAAGAAGCTCCCGCTGCCCGGTATCGCCAACCCCAACGCGGTCGCCCACCGGCTGCTGATCGACGGCGGCACGCCCGGCCCGCGGATGGCGCCGGAGACCGCCCGCCACCTGGCCACCCACTACGGTTCGCTGTCCTTCGACATCGCCCGGCTGGCCAACGACGACCCGGCGCTCGCCGAGCGCATCCACCCGGACGCGCCGGAGATCTGGGCGCAGGTCGCCTACGCCCGCGACCACGAGTGGGCCGAGACGGTCGACGATGTGCTGCGCCGCCGGACCACGCTGATGATCCGCGGGCTGGACACGGAGGACGTCCGGGCCAAGGTGAAGGACATGCTGGAGGGCTGAGGCCCGCAGGGCACAAGCCGCTGACGGTGAAGGGGCGGTGCCGGTGACGGCACGTCAAGTCACCGCGTGGTGAAGGACGATGGGGCGGGCCACGGGGCCGCCCCATCGTCGCGTTCGCCCGCCGTATCGACTCGCCGCAGCGGCGTGCCGCGTCCGGCCGCCGCACTCCCCCGCCGCCCCCGCCGCATTCCTCCGCCGTATTCGCCCGTCGTTGTCCACAGGCCCGTTGTCCACAGGCGGATGGCCGCGCTGGTGACTGTCAGTGACGACTGCGATGATGGTCACCGATACGGATCAACGGGGGGCGCGATGGCTCGGTGGACGCTGCGGCGTACGGGGAAATGGGTGGCCTGGCTGGTGGCGGTGGCGATCGTCCTGCCGGTGACGCTGGCGGCGACGGCACTGCGGGTCGGGTACGCGGGGGCGGCCGCGCCCGACGCCAGGACCCGCGGCCGCGATGCGCTCTGGCTCGGCCATGCCTGGGTGGACGGGCGGCGCGATGCCGACGACGTGACGGCGCTGCGGCGCCGCATCGAGGACACCGGCATCCGCGATCTGTACGTCCACGCCGGGCCGTTGGAGCACGACGGCACGCTGCCGCCGGCCCGCAAGGCCTACCCCCGGGCGCGATGGCTGATCGACGCGGTGCACCGCGAGCTGCCCCGGGTCAGGGTGCACGCCTGGCTGGGCGACCGGCTGGTTTACGAGCCGGGTGAGCGCGGCGGGCTGCGGCTGTCGGACGCCGCTGCCCGCCGGGCGATCGTGGCGAGCGCGCGGCAGGTCCTGGCGGACGGCTTCGCAGGGGTCCATCTGGACGTCGAGCCGCTGCACTCCGACAACCCCGACTATCTGCGGCTGCTGGACAGGCTCGCCCCGGCGGTCCGCGCACGGGGCGGCATCCTCTCCGTCGCCGTCCACCAGATAGATCCCCTGCCCCATCTCCACACGGTCAGCAACGCCGTGACGGGCCATCGCAAATGGATATCCCAGCGCTTCTTCGGGCAGGTGGCGCGCCGGGTCGATCAGATCGCGCTGATGTCGTACGACACCGCGCTGCCGGTCGAGAGCCTGTACGGCGGCTATGTGGCCCAGCAGACCCGGCTGGCGCTGGAGGCGACGCCGGAGCGCACCGATCTGCTGATGGGGCTGCCCTTCTTCCACACCGACGACATGGGCCACCACGCCTCGGCGGAGACCGTACGCGCCGCGGTGCGGGGTGTGCGGCTGGGGCTGACCCGCGAGGACCGGGGCCGGCGGCGGTTCGGCACGGCCCTGTATGTCGACTTCGCGGCGACGGAAGAGGACTGGTCGGCGTACGGGAGCGGCTGGGGAGCGCGCCAGGGGTCATAATGACCCAGACATCGGATGTCTGGTCGGCGCTGTCGGCTGCGGACCCTCGGACATCCGGGCGAGGCGACGATATCCGGCGGGTCCGAACGGGGAGGGCGGCCATGGCGGTCACCGACGAGGCCATCGAGAAGATCAAGGGGATGATCGTCTCCGGTGCCCTGCGGCCGGGCGACCGGCTGCCGAAGGAGAGCGAGCTGGCGGCCGGGCTCGGCCTGTCCCGCAACTCGCTGCGCGAGGCGGTGCGCGCGCTCTCCCTGATCCGGATCCTGGACGTCCGCCAGGGCGACGGCACCTACGTCACCAGCCTCGACCCCCAACTCCTGCTCGAGGCCATGAGTTTCGTGGTGGACTTCCACCGCGATGACACCGTGCTGGAGTTCCTCGCCGTACGCCGGATCCTGGAGCCGGCCGCCACGGCGATGGCGGCCGGCCGGATAGTCGGGGCGGAACTGGACGCCCTGGAGCGGCAGTTGGACGCACTGGGCCCGGAGCCCTCCGTCGAGGACCTGGTCGCCTGCGACCTGGAGTTCCACCGCGGGATCGTCGCCGCGTCCGGCAACTCCGTGCTCTGCTCCCTGCTGGACGGCCTGTCCGGCCCCACCACCCGGGCCCGGATCTGGCGCGGCCTGACGCAGAAGGACGCGGTGACCCGCACCCTCACCGAGCACCGAGCGATCCTCGGCGCGCTGCGCGACCGGGACGCGGAGGCGGCCCGGGCGTGGGCAACGGTGCACATCGCCAGCGTGGAGCAGTGGCTGCGCGCGTCGCTGTGACCGGCGCAGGCCGCCGCGGCGCCGCTGCGGCGAGCCCGCGCCGGTCCGGCGGCGCCGTGACGACGGCCCGCGGGCCGGTGTCGCCGCCCGCCCGGTCCGCGGGGCCGCCGCCGCGTCAGATCGCGAATCCGCCGTCCACCGCGATCGACGCACCCGTGATGTAGCGCCCGCCCTCACCCGCCAGATGGGCCACGGTCGCCGCCACATCCGCCGCCCGGCCGTAGGCGCCCAGCGCGGTCAGTCCGGCCTGCAGCTCCGCGCTGTCGCCGTCGGCCGGGTTCATCTCGGTGTCGATGGGGCCCGGGTGCACGAGGTTCGCGGTGATGCCGCGCGGCCCCAGCTCCTTGGCCAGGGTCTTGGTCAGGCCGGTGAGCGCGGCCTTGCTGGTGGCGTAGAGGGTGCCGCCGGGGAAGGCGACCCGCTCGGCCATGCAGCTGCCGATGGAGATGATCCGCCCGCCCTCGGTCAGATGCGCGGCCGCGGCCTGCGCCGCCAGGAACGGCCCCCGGACGTTGGTGCGCAGCACCCGGTCGACGTCCTCCAGGGAGAGCCCCTCGAACGGCCCGAGCACCCCGGCGCCCGCGTTGTTCACCAGGATGTCCAGCCGTCCGAACCGCTCGACGCTGCCGGCCACCGAGGCCCACACCTCTTCCGCGTCTGCGCTGTCGGCCCGTACCGCCCAGGCCTGCCCGCCGGACCGCTCGATCTCCTTGACGACCTGTTCGGCCTTGTCCGCCCGGCTCCGGTACGTCAGGGCCACCGCCGCTCCGTCGGCGGCCAGCCGCAGCGCGATCGCCTCGCCGATCCCCCGGCTGCCGCCGGTCACCAGCGCCACCTTGCCGGCGAGCGGCCGGCCGCCGCCCTCCGTCGCCGTCGCCGCCGCCGTCATCACATCGGCCGTCATCGTCCTCACCCTTCACCTTCGTATCGAGTCACCGGAGCGCTGAAGTCGCCGGCACGCGTGGACCCGGTGGTCCGCGCTGGGGAGCGCCCCTCTTTGGTACGACTCGATCCTCCGGCGCGGCCGGATCCGAAGCTGGCGGAATCCGGACGGCAACCCGACGGCCCCGAGCGCCGTGCGGCCCCGCTCCGCCCGCGCGGCCAGGGCCCGTCCGATGGGTGCGGGCCGGAAAGGCCGCGGCGTCCGGTGCACTGCACTCACTGGGCTCACCGCACTCGCCGCGCTCGCTCCGTCCCGGCTCTTCCTCAGCCCTCGGAGGCCGAGCTGCCTCGCAAGGCGCCGGAGCGTCTCGGCAACGGAGCCGTGGGGACGTTCCGGCAACGCCGCGTGGGGTGCCCCCGGCGTCAGCCGGGGGAGCGCCCCGGGCCCGGCCATGACCCGTCGGACAGCCCCTGGGCCGCCCCGATCCCGTACACCCGGCCCGCCGTCCCCCCGAAGACGGCCGACCGCTCCGCAGCGCCGAGACGGAGGGTGGCCGCCTCGGCAAGGGCGACGACGTCGTCGTAGCCGGCGGCCAGGGTGCAGACCGGCCAGTCGGAGCCGAACATCACCCGACCGGGACCGAAGGCCTCCAGGACATGGCGGGCGTACGGCAGGACCTGCTGCGGCCGCCAGGCCTCCCAGTCGGCCTCGGTGACCAGCCCCGACAGCTTGCAGCTGACGTTCGGCAGCTGGGCGAGCGCAGTGATCGCCTCCGCCCACGGCTGCCAGTCGCCGCGCCCCACCGCCGGTTTGGCGGCATGGTCCAGGACGAAGGCCAGCTGCGGCAGGGCGCGTACGGCGGTGTGCGCGGCCGCCAGTTCCCGCGGGGTGACGAGCAGGTCGTAGACCAGTCCGGCATCGGCCAGCACGCCCAGGCCGCGGAGCACGTCGGGGCGGGTGAGCCAGTCGGGGTCCGGTTCGTCCTGGACCTGGTGCCGGATGCCGACCAGGCCGTCGGGCAGCGCCGCGAGCGCCTCGCCGAGCGCCGGATCGGTCAGATCGGCCCAGCCGACGACTCCGGCGACGGGGCCCTCCCCCGCGCCGATGGCGAGCAGTTCGGCGGTCTCCGCGTACGAGGAGGACGACTGGACGAGGATGGTGGCGCCGACGCCGTGCTCGGTCAGGTGCGGGGTGAGGTCGCTCAGCGCGTAGCTGCGGCGGATCGGGTCGGCCCAGGGTCCGTTCATCCATGGCTGCTCGCGACGGGACAGGTCCCACAGGTGGTGATGGGCGTCGATACGCATCAGGGGCGCGCTCCCGGGTCGGACTCACTCGGTCAGGGGCAGCGGCAGATCGGGGTCGAGCAGGCCGCGGGCGACGAGGGTATGCCACAGCTCGTCGGGGATGTGCCGGGTGAACAGGGCGGCGTTCTCGGCCATCTCCTCGGGTGCGGCCGCGCCGACGACGGCCGAGGCCACGGCGCGGTGCCCGAAGGGGAAGCGGAGGGCGGCCGCCTTGAGCGGCACGTCGAACCGTGCGCAGACCGCGGCGAGTTGACGCGCCCGCTCCAGCAGAGCGCGGGGCGCGGGGGCGTAGTCGTACGGTGCGCCCGGCGACGGGTCGGCGAGCAGACCGGAGTTGTAGACACCGCCGACGACCACCGAGGTGCCGCGCCGCGCGCACACGGGCAGCAGATCGTCGAAGGCGGTGCGCTCCAGCAGGGTCCAGCGGCCGGCACAGAGCACGACGTCCACATCGAGGTCGGCGACCAGACGGGCCAGTACGCCGCTGTGGTTCATGCCGAACCCGATGGCGCGCACGACCCGTTGTGCGCGCAGCTCGGCGAGGGCCGGGAAGCCGGTCTCGTACACCTCGTGGAGGTGGTCCTCGACGTCGTGCAGATAGACGATGTCGACGGCGTCGACACCCAGGCGATCCAGGGACGCCTCCAGCGTCGCGCGGATCCCGGCGCGGGAGAAGTCCCGTACGCGGGCCCGGGCGGGGGTGTCCACGAAGCCCTCGCCGGCCGCCTTCTCCCCGGGCGCCAGCGGCCGCAGCCGGCGCCCGACCTTGGTGGAGAGGGTGTACGTGGCACGGTCGTGACCCCGTAGCGCCCGGCCGAGCCGTTCCTCGGACAGGCCCAGGCCGTAGTGCGGTGCGGTGTCGAAGTGGCCGGCGCCGACGGCGAGGGCGGTGCGTACCACGTCCTGCGCCCGCTCCTCCCCGACGGCGCGGTAGAGGTTGCCGAGCGGTGCGCACCCCAGGCCCAGGGGCGGGACGGTGACGCCCGAGCGCCCCAGCTCCCTGGGCCCGTACGGCGGATATCGCACGGCCAGGGCCCTCAGTCCTGCTTCTCGCCGCTGGTGAAGCGGGAGATGACCAGCGCGACGATGATGATCATGCCGTTGAGGAACTGCGTCCACAGCGGCGGCACACCGCCCAGCGTCATCACGTTGATGACCAGTTGCAGCGTGAGGACGCCGGTGAGCGCGCCGAAGAGGGTGCCGCGGCCGCCCTTGAGGCCGATGCCGCCGATCACCGCGGCCGCGAAGACCTGGAAGATCCAGCCGTTGCCCTGGGAGGCGGACACCGCGCCGTAGTGGCCGGTGTAGAGGATGCCGGCGAAGGCGGCGAGCAGCCCGCCGACGGTCAGCACGGTCCAGGTGATGCGGTCCACCCGGATGCCGGCCGCGCGGGCCGCCTCCGGGTTGCCGCCGATGGCGTACAGCGCCCGGCCGTGCCGGAAATAGCCCAGGACCGCGCCGCCGAGCGCGAAGAGGGCGAGGCAGATCCAGACGGCTGCCGGGACGCCGAACCAGTCGGCCTTGCCCAGATAGGCGAAGGACTCGGGGACATTGCCGATCGACTGGCCCTCGGAGATGCCCACTTGGAGGCCGCGCAGCATGGTGAGCATGCCCAGGGTGGCGATGAAGCCGTTGACCCGCAGGGTGAGGATGAGGAAGCCGTTGGCGGCGCCGACCGCGGCGCCGACGGCCAGGCAGAGCGGGATCGCCGTCCAGGCGGGGAAGAGCTCCAGGCCGGCGAAGCGGGCGCCGTGTGCGGGCATCACCAGCCACAGGGCGACCACCGGGGCCAGCCCGATGGTCGACTCCAGCGACAGATCCATCCGCCCGCTGATCAGGATGAGCGCCTCGCCGAGCACCAGCAGGCCCAGTTCCGTGGACTGCTGGATGACGCCGATGAGGTTGTCCTGGGTGAGGAAGGCGGGCGAGACGATGAAGCCGATGACGCCCAGGACGAAGATCACGGGTACCAGGGAGAAGTCCCGCCAGCGGGCCGGCCCGATCCGGGGCCGGCCGCGCACCGGCGGCGCGTCCACCGCCCCGGCGGGCGTGGGCGAGGCCTTCTCGGTCGCTGCGGTCCCGGTCATGGCGCGGTTCCCTCCGATCCTGCTGCTTCCTCCATGGCTTCCCGTCCTCCCGGTCCCGCCGGTCCCGCCGTGCCTCCCGTAGCCCCGTTTCCTCCCGTGTCCTCGGTGCCCGGGGAGGCCCCGCTCCCCACTCCCTCCATGGCGGCGACCAGTTCGCCATCGCGCCAGCCGCTGCCGAACTCGGCGACGACCCGGCCGTGGAACAGCGCCAGCACCCGGTCGCAGACCCGTAGATCGTCCAGCTCGTCGGAGACGATCACGGCGCCGCTGCCGCCGTCCGCGACCTCCCGTACGACACCCAGCAGCGCTTCCTTCGCCTTGACGTCCACCCCGTTGGTCGGACGTACGGCGACCAGCACGCTCGGCTCGCGGGCCAGCGCGCGGGCGATCACGACCTTCTGCTGATTGCCGCCGGAGAGCCCGGACACCGGCTGGCCGGGCCCGGTCGTCTTGATGTCCAGCGACGCGATCATCCGCCGGGCGAACTCCCGGGTCCTGGAGGGCAGTACGGTCCCCAGGGGCCCCAGCTGGTCGGCGACCGTCAGGGTGGCGTTCTCGGCGACGCTGCGGCCCGGGATGAGCCCCTCGCGGTGCCGGTCCTCGGGCACATAGCCGATGCCCGCATCGAGGGCGCGCGGCACGCTGCCCGTGGCGACCGGCCGCCCGCGCACCGTGATCCGCCCGCCGTCCGGGGCGCGCAGCCCCGCCAGCGTCTCGCCGATCACGGTGTTCCCGCTCGGGGTGGCGCCCGCGAGACCGACCACCTCACCGGCCCGCACGGTCAGATCGAGCGGCGCGAAGTGCCCCTTGAGCGCCAGCCCTTGTGTGCGCAGCACCGGCTCCCCCGCCGGATGCGCCGCGTCGCCCGCGGCCGTCCGCACCCGCCGCGCGGCGCCCGTCTTCTCCCCCGTCATCGCCGCCACCAGCTCGTCCTCGGCGAGCCCCCGTACGGGCGCGGACAGCACCTGCCGGGCGTCGCGCAGGACGGTGACGGTGTCGCACAGCTCGTAGACCTCCTGGAGGTGATGCGAGATGAACACGAAGGCCACCCCCTGGGCACGCAGGGCGCGCAGCTTGGTGAAGAGCCGGGCGATGCCGGCCGCGTCCAGCCGGGCGGTGGGCTCGTCGAGGATGATCAGGCGGGCGCCGAACGAGAGCGCACGGGCTATCTCCACGAACTGCCGTTGTTCGACGCCCAGTTCCCTGATGCGGGTGGCCGGATCGACCTCGACGCCATAGGCGGCCAGCAGCTCGCGGGCCCGCTCGCGCAGCGCCCGCCAGCGGATGGCGCGGCGGCCGGGGAGGCGGCCCAGGTAGAGGTTCTCCGCGACGGTCAGCTCCGGCACGGTCATCGACTTCTGGTAGACGCAGGCGACCTTGCGCTGCCAGGCGGCGGTGTCGCCCCAGCCCGGCGCCGGCTCGCCGCCGAAGCGGACCTCCCCGGCGTCCGGCCGCTGCATGCCGGTCAGCACGGACACCAGGGTCGACTTCCCCGCGCCGTTGCGGCCGACGAGCGCATGCGACTCCCCCGGCCGTACGGTCAGCCCGGCGCCGTCGAGGGCCAGCGTGGGCCCGTAGCGCTTGACGATGCCCGAGGCGTGGACCGCGGGCCGCTCTTCCCTGACGGAGGCCACGGCGGCTACTTCTTCTCGAGCTGGTTGGCCCACAGGTGTGGGTCGTCGACGTCGGCCTTGGTGACCAGCGGCGCCGGCAGCTGGTCCTCCAGGCCGTTGCTGATCTTCACGATGGTGGAGCCGTGGCGGGTCGGGCCGGGCCGGAAGGTCTTCTTCTCCAGCGCCGCCCTGGCGTAGTACAGCGCGTACTTGGCGTAGAGGTCCGCGGGCTGGGAGAGGGTGGCGTCGATCTTCCCGGCACGGATCGCGGCCAGCTCGTCCGGTATGCCGTCGTTGGAGATGATGGTGATGTGGCCCTTGGTCCCGGCGGGCCTGAGCAGCTTCCGCTGCTCCAGCAGGGCCAGCGTCGGCTGGAGGAAGGCGCCTCCGGCCTGCAGATAGATGCCGTCGAGGTCCTTGTGCTGGGCGAGCAGGCTCTGCAGCTTGGCGGAGGCGACCTCGCCCTTCCAGTCGGTGGCCAGCTCATGCACGGTGATCTTCGGGAACTTCTTCTTCATGCAGGACGCGAACGCCTGCGAGCGGTCCCGCCCGTTGATGGAGCTGAGGTCGCCCTGGAGCTCGGCGACCCGCCCCCGGCCGCCCAGCCGCCTGCCCAGGTACTCGCAGGACTTCTCGCCGTACGCGCGGTTGTCGGCGCGTACGACCATGTAGACCTTGCCCTCGTCGGGGCGGGTGTCCACGCTCACCACCGGGATGTTCTTGTCGGCCAGGCGCCGCAGTTCGGCGGTGATGGCGCCGGTGTCCTGCGGCGCCATCACGATGGCCTTGGCGCCCTGGTCGGTCAGCGCCTGCACATTGGAGACGACCTTGGCGATGTCGTTCTGCGAGTTGGACAGCGGCAGCGCGGAGACCTCGCCGCGGTCCAGGCCCTTTTCGATGTACTGCTGGTAGGAGTTCCAGAAGTCGGTGTCCGTACGGGGCATGTCGATGCCGACCTTGCCGCCCGCGGCGTCGCTGCCGCGGTTGCAGCCGGCGAGCGCGGCGGTGGCGAGCAGTGCGGCACAGGCCGCCGCGCCGGTCGTACGCAGTCTCATGGTGGTCCCTCGGTCGTGGCTCGGTCATGGAGTGCGGCTGGGTACGGGGCGGGGGCAGCGCTCAGGTGGCGGGGCGCAGGCGCAGGCCCTGCATGCCGCCGTCGACGGCGAGCGCGGTGCCGGTGACGGCGGAGGCGGCCGGGGACGCCAAGTGGGCGATGGCGGCGGCCACTTCACCGGCGGTGACCAGCCGGCCCATCGGCTGGCGGCCGCACAGTGCGGCGCGCTCGGCGGCCGGGTCCTCCGCCCGGTCCAGGAGGCGGCCGATCCAGGGGGTGTCGGCGGTGCCGGGGTTGACGCAGTTGACCCGGATGCCCTCGCGGACGTGGTCGGCGGCCATCGCCAGGGTCAGCGAGAGGACCGCGCCCTTGCTGGCGCTGTAGAGCGCGCGCTGCGGCAGGCCGGCGGTGGCGGCGATGGAGCAGGTGTGGGTGATGGAGGCGCGGCCCGGGGCCTCGGCGGCGCCCCGGCGCAGATACGGCAGCGCGGCACGGGCGGCGCGCACCAGCCCCAGGAGGTTCACGTCCAGGACCCGGCACCACTCCGCGTCGTCGTTGTCCTCGACGGTGCCGACGGCGCCGATTCCGGCGTTGCCGACGAGGGTGTGCAGGGCGCCGCCCAGCTCCCGTACGGCGTCGTCGACGGCGGTGCGTACGGCGGCGTCGGAGGTGACGTCGGCCGGGACCCGGAGGGCCCCGGCGGGCGCGCCGGAGGGATCGCGGTCCAGGACGGCGACCCTGGCGCCGCGCGCCAGCAGCAGGGCCGCGGTGGCCGCGCCGATGCCGGAGCCGCCGCCGGTGACGAGGGCGGCCATGCCCTGGAAATCGGCGGACTGCCGACCGTCGTTCATACGGAGACCTCCTGTTCATGCCGTTTCTGCCGGCCGCGCCACACCGGCCCCTCCGGGAAGCGGTGGGCGGCCAGCGACTCGGGCTTCATCCGCGCCGAGAATCCGGGCGCGGCCGGGGCGCGGTAGCGTCCCCGCTCGATGACCACGGGGTCGGTGAAGTGCTCGTGCAGATGGTCGACGTACTCGATGACCCGGTCCTCCCGACTCCCGGACACCGCCACGTAGTCGAACATCGCGAGGTGCTGCACCAGCTCGCACAGCCCCACCCCGCCGGCGTGCGGACAGACCGGCACGCCGTACTTGGCGGCCAGCAGCAGGATGGCGAGGTTCTCGTTGACCCCGGCCACCCGGGCCGCGTCGATCTGGACGAAGTCCACGGCGCCGGCCTGCAACAGCTGCTTGAAGACGACCCGGTTGGCGACATGCTCGCCGGTGGCGACCTTCACGGGCTGCCCGGAGCGCACCGCGGCATGCCCCAGGACGTCGTCCGGGCTGGTCGGCTCCTCGATCCAGTGCGGGGCGAACGGCGCCAGCGCGGTCATCCAGCGGACCGCCTCGGCCACGCCCCAGCGCTGGTTGGCGTCCACCGCGATCCGTACGCCGGGGCCGACGGCCTCTCTGGCCAGCCGCATCCGGCGGGTGTCGTCGGCGAGGTCGGCGCCCACCTTGAGCTTGATCTGCCCGAACCCGTCGGCCACCGCCTCCTTGGCGAGCCGCACCAGCTTGCCGTCGTCGTAGCCGAGCCAGCCCGGCGAGGTGGTGTACGCGGGGTAGCCCTCCGCCCGGAGGCGGGCGGCGCGTCGGGCGCGGCCGGGCTCGGCGGCGCGCAGGATGGCCAGCGCCTCGTCGGGCGTCAGCGCGTCGGTCAGATAGCGGAAGTCGACGAGCGAGACCAGGTCCTCGGGGGTCATCGCGGCGAGGAATTCCCAGACCGGCAGGCCCGCGCGGGCGGCCGCCAGATCCCATCCGGCGTTGATCACCGCACCCGCCGCCATCTGCATCACGCCCTTCTCCGGGCCGAGCCAGCGCAGCTGGGAGTCGTGGGTGAGATCGCGGTGCAGGGCGGCGAGGTCCCCGGCGGTGGCGGGTACCGGGCGACCGGTGACATACGGCGCCAGCGCCCGGATCGCGGCGGCCATGACATCGTTGCCGCGCCCGATGGTGAAGCAGAAGCCGTGCCCCGGCGGCCCGCCGTCGGTGCGCAGGACGACGTAGGCGGCGGAGTAGTCGGGGTCGGGGTTCATGGCGTCCGAGCCGTCGAGCTGCTCCGAGGTGGGAAAGCGGACGTCGTGGACCTCCAGCTCGGTGACGGTGTCGGTCACTGCCATGGGCGCGCCCCCCTGGGGTGTCGCGGAAGGCCGGGCCGAGGACCGCGGTGGTGCGGCGGAGCGGCGGGCCTGGTGGCTCGGGCTGGAACGTCGTGCCTGGAACGTCGTTTCTGGAACGCCGGAGCGGAACGTCGGAAGGGAACATCGGACCTTTCCGGGTCATCCGATGTATAGACCCGCGCCCGAGACCGCGTCCAGACCCCGTACGGAAACCTGGTACGGAAAACCCTTACGGAAACCGGCTACGGAAGCGGAACGGCCCATCGCGGACAACCCCGCAACAGGTCGGATGAATCAGCACCCATTCGTGCACAGGGGCTGCGAGCGGGCGCCCCGGACGCCGTAGGGTGGAGACCGCACGCAATGGAACGGCAACCGGTGGCCGCCGCGAGGTGGCCCAACCGGTCGGAAGGAGGCGCTGGGTGATCGAGCTCGAGGGGGTTCCCGAGCTGATCGACCCGGTCATGGTGGCCGCGTTCGAAGGCTGGAACGACGCCGGCGACGCCGCCTCCGCCGCGGTCGCACACCTGGACCGGGAATGGAAGGGCGAGGTCTTCGCCGCGCTGGACGCGGAGGACTACTACGACTTCCAGGTGAACCGCCCGACCGTCTTCCTGGACGGCGGCGTACGCAAGATCACGTGGCCGACGACCCGGCTCTCGGTCGTCCGTGTCGGCGAGGCGGGCGGCAAGGGGCGGCGACGCGACCTGGTGCTGGTCCGCGGCATCGAGCCCAGCATGCGCTGGCGCTCGTTCTGCAACGAAATCCTCGGCTTCGCCCATGAGTTGGGCGTGGAGATGTTGGTGGTGCTGGGCGCGCTGCTCGGCGACACCCCGCACACCCGGCCGGTGCCGGTCAGCGGCGTCACCTCCGACGCGGATCTGGCGACCCGGCTGGACCTGGAGGAGTCGCGCTACGAGGGCCCCACGGGCATCGTCGGCATCCTCCAGGAAGCCTGCACCCACGCGGGCGTCCCCGCGGTGAGCCTGTGGGCGGCGGTGCCGCACTACGTATCCCAGCCGCCCAACCCGAAAGCCAGCCTGGCGCTCCTCAACCGCCTGGAGGACCTGCTCGGCATCAGCATCCCGCTCGGCGAGCTGAGCGAGGACGCGCGCGCCTGGCAGCTGGGCGTGGACCAGCTCGCCGCCGAGGACAGCGAGGTCGCCGAGTACGTCCAGTCGCTGGAGGAGGCCCGGGACACCGCCGATCTGCCGGAGGCCTCCGGCGAGGCCATCGCCCGCGAATTCGAGCGCTATCTGCGCCGCCGCGACCCCCAGGCCGGACCGGGCGTGGCCGGCGAGGGCGGACTGGCCGACGGCTTCCTCCGCGACACCACCAGCGGCCGTACGCGGCCGCCGCGGCCGATGCCCAAGGAGCCGCGCGGGCCCAGGCCCGGGGAGGACAAGGGTGCCGCGGAGCCGTCCGACGGCGCGGAGCCGGACCCCGGCCCGGAGGACGGCGAGAGCTGACCGAGCCCGGCGGGCGGCCCCAAGTCCCGCCCGCCGGGCCGTGGTTGGGTCCCCCGGGCCGGAGCCCGGAGCCGCCGCCCCGTGCGTAAGCCGGTCACTCAGCTCCTGGCGCCGGCAAGGGAAATGGAGCGGAACATCTTTTCGCCGAGCTGATCCCGGATCAGAGTGTCGATCTCGTTGGCCCGCGGAACATGAACAAAGGGCCGCCATGGATAGATGCGGTCATTGATCCATGGCGTCTTCCAGTCGGTCGTAGCGGTGAAGAATTTCTGCGCAAACTTCGCTGTGCGGGATGCCGGAAATTCATCCTCAACCTCCAGGCATCCACTCACGCATACATCGACATAGGACTGGACGATGGGGAAGTCCCGACTGACGTATCTGCGCGACGTGCTTCCGAAGTACCAAAAACTTCCGGGTGGCGGAGCCGGTCTACCGTCCAGCATGGTGATGCCGGCGGGAGGGATGCGGATGAGCCGGTACCCCTTCTCCCTGTCGGCGAATGCCTTCAACTCACCCTGCGCCACCTGGAAGATCACGCCGTTGCAGGTCGACCTCCGGTCCGGAAGGGCTCCCAGGTAAGTGGGCCCCCAGCTGACAGTGTCAACCCGGTCGTACCAGCCACGCGTGATGCCCTGGACGGAGACCGGGAAGGACTTTCCCGCTTTCGGCCAGGTCGCCTCTCGGGATTCCCGCTGAATCAATGACCCATAACCGAAAATATATTGACTGCCGGCATCGGATTCCGTTACCCCGGCTTTTTCCGAGACCTGCCCGCCGGTACAACCCGTGGCAGCCACACCGAGACCCAGGACTGCCATACCCTTGAGTATTTTACGCCGCCCCACTTCGGCCTCGTATTTCATGGTCGTCATGGTTCCGCCCGGGCAGCGGGGTGTCGAGAACGACGCGCAGAGCCCTTCGGGTTGTTGTCCACACGGCTGAGCCGGCCGGGGATCGGAAACGCCTTCGCGCTCCAGCCGGGCGGCCCGGTGGGTCAGCCTCGGGTGCACCCGATCCAATGCCTGATGACGGAAAAAGGGGCGCCCCCGCCGACCGGCGGAAGCGCCCCTTGAGGGACGGGAGTCAGTGTGCGGCCGTCACAGGGCCACACCGAGGAGCGCGTCGACCGCGCGCGAAACGAGACCGGGCGCACCCTCGTCGGTGCCACCGGCGGACTCCTGGGCAGCGGCCCAGCGGTCCACGGCCGCGAGGGCGGCCGGGGAGTCCAGGTCGTCGGCGAGCGCCGTACGGATCTCTTCCAGGAGGGCGTCGGCGGACGGGCCGTCTGGGCGGGAGACCGCGGCGCGCCAGCGCCCCAGCCGCTCCAGGGCGTCGGTCAGCACCGCATCGGTCCACTCCCAGTCGGCCCGGTAGTGGTGCGCGAGCAGCGCCAGCCGGATGGCCGCCGGGTCGGTTCCGTCCCGCCGCACCTTGGAGACGAAGACGAGGTTGCCCTTGGACTTGGACATCTTCTCGCCGTGGAGGGCGACCATCCCGGCGTGGACATACGCCTTGGCGAACGGGAACTCGCCGGTGAGCGCCTGGGCGTGCGAGGCGCCCATCTCGTGGTGCGGGAAGGCGAGGTCGGAGCCGCCGCCCTGGACGTCGAAGCCCATGCCGAGGTGCTCCAGGGCGATGGCGACACACTCGATGTGCCAGCCGGGCCGGCCGTGGCCCAGCGAGCCGCCGTCCCAGCTCGGCTCGCCGTCGCGGGCGGCCATCCACAGCATCGGGTCGAGGGGGCTCTTCTTGCCCTCGCGCTCCGGGTCGCCGCCGCGCTCGGCGGACAGCAGCCGCATCGCCGCGGCGTCCAGCCCGGAGACCTCGCCGAAGTGCGCGTCGGAGGCGACGGAGAAGTAGATGTCACCGTCCAGCTCGTAGGCGGCGCCGGCTTCGCGCAGCCGCTCCACCAGCGGGATGATGCCCGGTATCGCCTCGACCGCGCCTATGTAGTGGCGGGGCGGCAGCATCCGCAGCGCCGTCATGTCCTCTCGGAAGAGGGCGGTCTCGCGCTCGGCGAGGGCCGTCCAGTCGTCACCCGTGGCAACGGCCCGCTCCAGCAGCGGATCGTCGACGTCGGTGACGTTCTGCACGTAGTGAACCTGGCGCTTCGTGTCGAGCCACACGCGTTGAACGAGGTCGAACGCGTTGTAGGTCGCCGCGTGCCCCATGTGGGTGGCGTCGTACGGCGTGATGCCGCAGACATAGATACGGGCGACGGGACCGGGGTCGAGGGTCACCCGTCCGCCGGTCGCGGTGTCGTGGATCCTCAGGTCGCGGCCCTGACCAGGCAGGGCGGGGACCTCAGAAGCGGGCCATGCATGCATGCCTTGAGCGTAACCGGATGCATGTTCCACATACGAACCGGACCGTGCTCTTGGCCGAATTCGCGGTCTTGTGATCCGCGGCGAAGCGTGCTTGCGGGTGTTCGACGGCAGCGGCGGCCGGTCAGACCGGCGGCCAGGGAATGGCGGGCCACTCCCCGCTCGGCCCGGGATGCCTGCCGGTGCGCAACAGCGCCGCCACCCGCTCCCGCAGCGCCTCGGTCTCGGCGTCCGTGATCAGTTCGGCCAGTCGGGCGGCGAGCGGAGCGCCGTCCGCCAGCGCCTCCTGAAGGCCGCGCAGGACCTCCAGCGCCTCCTCGGTCAGCGGCTCCCCCGCCCAGCCCCACAGCAGGGTGCGCAGCTTGTCCTCGGCGTTGAAGGTGACGCCGTGGTCGATGGCGAAGAGCCGGCCGCCGGCACCGGGCAGCAGATGCCCGCCCTTGCGGTCGCCGTTGTTGATCACCGCGTCCAGTACGGCCAGCCGCCGCAGCCACGGGTGGTCGGCGTGCACCAGCAGCGCCGTGCGGCCCTCGCCGATGTCCGCGTGGCCGACCGCCTTCCAGCCCGGCCCCGGCTCCTCGTCCTCCACCAGGGCCAGCAGCTCGGGCACCTCGTCGCCCTCGTCGCCGTCGCCGTCCGGCGGCTCGATCCACTCCTGGACCATGCCCGTGCCGTACGGGCCGTCCCGCAGCACCGTCGCGGGGATCAGGTCCCAGCCGGTGGCCCGGGAGATCTCGTAGGCGGCGACCTCACGCTGGGCGAGCGTGCCGTCGGGGAAGTCCCACAGCGGACGCTCCCCGGCCACCGGCTTGTACACGGCGGGGGCGCTGCGGCCGTCGCGTTCGATGGTGCAGTAGAGCACGGCGTTGGACGCCTCCCGGATCCGGCCGCGGACGGTCAGCTCGCCGTCTGCGAGAAAGGCGTCCGTGCCGTCCGTGGCGCCCGGACCGCCCGCAGGACCCGCTGCGGGCTCCTGAGGACCGTGTGCGGCCTCCTGCGCGCTCCGCTGCCCATCC
This sequence comes from Streptomyces sp. NPDC101227, assembly GCF_044767545.1. Lineage (NCBI taxonomy): Bacteria > Bacillati > Actinomycetota > Actinomycetes > Kitasatosporales > Streptomycetaceae > Streptomyces > Streptomyces sp. NPDC101227. The sequence goes on from NZ_JBIWOD010000014.1 coordinate 29,599, forward strand.
GCGGGCGCGGGCACGGCCGGTTCGACGGCGGGCTCCATGGCGCTCAGGCGTCCCGTCGGTAGCCGTTCTGGCGCGGACATACGTGTCCCTCCGGGTCGAGCGGCAGACTGCACAGCGGGCACGGCGGGCGCCCCGCGTTGACGACTTCCAGCGCCCGCTTGGCGAAGGCGCGGGCCATCATGCCGGTCAGGCGCACCCGCAGCATCGGCGGGCCGTTCTCGTCGTCCTGGAGGAGCCGCTCCTCGGCATCGGCGAGGTCCTCGTCGCTGTCGGCCTCCAGCTCGACCAGCGCCTGCGCCTCGACGATCATCCGCTGGTCCTCGCCGTCCCAGGCGAGCGCCATCGTGCCGACCCGGAACTCCTCCTCGACCGGCGATTCCAGCGGCGCGGTGTCGGTCAGCTCGGCGGGCGAGACGGCGGGCACCGGGGCATTGCCGCCGCTGCGCCGTACCACCTCGTCCAGCAGCTCATCGATCCGCTCGGCGAGGGCGGCTACCTGGGTCTTCTCCAGGGCGACGCTGGTGGTGCGGCCGGCCGCGGTCGCCTGGAGGAAGAAGCTCCGGCGTCCGGGCAGCCCGACCGTGCCGGCCACGAAGCGGTCCGGCGCGTCGTAGAAGAACACCTGACGGGACAACGTCCTGCTCCGATTTGCTCGACTTCGGGGGCACTGCGGTCGCTGCGCGGTCCTGCGGCACTGCGCGGTTCACAGGGGCACGGCAGAGCAGCGCCGTCGCACCACCCTACTGCGCCGACTGATCACGGTGCTCCCGCACCGCCTCCCAGGGCGGCGTCCCGGCCCTCGGCTGCCGCCGGGCCGTCCTCGGGCGGTACCAGGGAGGCGAAGTCCCCGGTGTCGCCGAGCCGTACGAGGAAGGGCCGCAGCCGCGTGTAGCGGATGACCGTGACCGAGCAGGGCTCGACGGAGATCCGCTGGAAGAGGTCGAGATGCATGCCCAGGGCGTCCGCGACGAGCGATTTGATGATGTCGCCGTGCGAGCACATCAGATAGGCGGCCTCGGCGCCGTGCCGCTCCTCGATGCGGGCGTTCCAGTCCCGTACGGCATCGACCGCGCGGGCCTGCATGGCGCGCATCGACTCGCCACCGGGGAAGGCGGCCGACGACGGGTGCCGCTGGACGGCCTCCATCAGGGGCTCGTCGGTCAGCTCGGCGAGCTTGCGGCCCGCCCAGTCCCCGTAGTCGCATTCGCTGATCCGGTCCTCGGTGTGCAGCGGCAGACCGGGGCGGGCGGCCAGCAGCGGCCGCAGCGTCTCCTGGCAGCGCTGCAGCGGGCTGGAGACGGCGGCGGCCAGCGGGATCCGCTCCAGCCGGGCGGGCAGCGCCGCGGCCTGGGCGACGCCCCGCTCGTCGAGGGCGACGCCGGGCAGCCGTCCGGCGAGCACCCCGGAGGTGTTGGCGGTGGAGCGGCCGTGCCGCACCAGGATCAGCGTGGGCATGACCGCCACCCTACGTTCCCGGCGGCCATTCCTGGCAGGCCGCCGGGTGACGGGTGAGAATGCCAGTTGTGATCGTGGATTGCGCCATCTACCGGGAGGGCCGCCGGATCGACTGCGCGGCCGACTTCTCGCACGCCCTCGACGAGGCGCGGGCGGAAGGCCACTCCTTCCTCTGGCTGGGCATGTACGAGCCGACGCAGGAAGAGTTCGACATGGTCACGTCCGAGTTCGCGCTGCATCCACTGGCCATCGAGGACGCCCTCAAGGCCCACCAGCGGCCCAAGCTGGAGGTGTACGACGACTCGCTCTTCCTGGTGCTGAAGCCGATCACCTACGACGTGACCGCGGATACCGTGACGGCGTCGGAGCTGATGCTGTTCGTCGGCGACTCCTTCGTGGTGACCGTCCGGCACGGCGAGGCCAGCCCGCTGGGCGCGGTGCGCAAGCGGCTGGAGCACCATCCGGACATCCTGCGGCACGGCCCCACGGCGGTGCTCTACGCGGTCAGCGACGCCGTGGTCGACCACTACATCGAGGTCGCCGCCGAACTCCAGCTGGATCTGGAGGGGTTGGAGGCCGAGGTGTTCGCCCCGGTGCGCGGCGACACCAAGAACACCGCGGCCGAGATCTACTCGTTCAAGCGCGAGATCATGGAATTCCGGCGCGCCACGGGCCCGTTGCTGGAGCCGATGGCCCGCCTGCAGAACCCCGGAGTGCCGTTCGTGCACGAACACGCCCGGCCGTTCTTCCGCGATGTGGACGACCACCTCACCCGCGCCAACGAGTCGGTGGAGGGCCTGGACCGGCTGCTCTCGGACATTCTCGCGGCCCATCTGGCGCAGATGGGCGTCCGCCAGAACGACGACATGCGCAAGATCTCGTCGTGGGCGGCGCTGGCGGCCGTCCCTACCCTGATCGCCGGCATCTACGGCATGAACTTCGCATGGATCCCCGAGCTGAGGTGGCACTACGGCTATCCGGCGATCCTGTTGCTGATGGTGGTGATCGAGGTGTCCCTGTTCCGGCTGTTCAAGCGGCGCGGGTGGCTGTGAACGCAGGTGGCGGTGAAGGCGCCGTTCCGGGGGCGGCTCAGGCGAATTCCGGCGCCGAGGCGGCCGGCCCGCCGAGGGCGTTGCGCCGCTCCGGCATCTCCAGGCGCACCATCCGCCGCCAGCCGAAGGCCCGCTCATAGCCGTACAACCCCCAGATCGCGGCCTTGAGCAGCGCGGACTTGGCCGGGGGCCAGCGCAGGATACGGCCCATGTGGTCCATCACCGCCAGGCTGACGTCCCGGTAGACGCCGACCTCCGCGAACGCGCAGTCGTGCAGGATCCGCTGGATGGTCCGGCCGTGCCCGGCCCGGGCCAGCCGCAGCAGCTCCTCATGGCAGTAGGCGAGGTGGTTGTCCTCGTCGTGGGAGATCATCCGGATCGCCTTGCCGACCTCGGGGTGGTCGCCGAAGCAGGTCCTGAGCATGTCCATCTGGTCGGAGGCGCGCTGCTCGGTGACCCGGCTGTGCGCGAGGTAGGTGATGATGTCCAGCTCGGTGAGCGGCTCGTCGCGGCGGAGCTTGTCGTGGGCCAGGCCGATGCCCCGCCGTTCCAGCAGCATGGTGTAGTCGGTCGCCTCGGGGACCTCGGCGGGCGTCAGGCCGCGCTTGCGCAGCAGGGCGTGGAAGATCCGGCCGTGCTTGTCCTCGTCGGCGCCGTGCCGGGTGACCTTGGGTGCCAGCTCCCGCTGCGAGGCGGGGATCAGCGCGGCGATCCGGCCGTTCTCCCATCCGCCCTGGGACTCCCCGCTGGCCGCGATGGAGCAGAACAGACGGTAGGCGTCGTCGTTGTCGACGATCTCCTGGAACAGACTCCGGGCCGAGAGCATCCGCGCCACCTTCCACAGGACCACACCGCAGTCCAGTCAAGTGCGGCCCTGTGGGGACGGCAACCGCAGCACCCGGCCCCTGCGCCCGTTCGAACGACTCCCTGGTGGTGGCGGGGCGTAACCACGTCGCCATCGGGGCGTTGTGCTGCGTGACGGCCGTGGCGGGGAAGACCCCCGAGCCCCCACCACGGCCGCAGAGCCGGAGCGGCCCGGCGCCCCTGGGCGCCGGGCCTTCGCGTTGCCGGGGCGCGGCCGCCGCGCAGCCCGGGGCGTTACGCCAGCCCGGCGCGCTCCAGGGCCTCGGTCCCGGCCCGCAGCGACGCCAGCCGGTCCTCCAGCGCGAAGCCCGCCGGAGCCAGCGTCAGCGTGGTGACCCCGGCCGCCGCGTACGCCTGCATCCGCTCCGCGATCCGGTCGACGGAACCGAGCAGCGTGGTCTGGTCGATCAGCCGCTCCGGGATCGCGGCGGCGGCGCCGTCCTTGTCGCCGGAGAGGTACTTGTCCTGGATCTCCGCGGCTTCCTTCTCGTAGCCCATGCGCTGGGCCAGCTGGTTGTAGAAGTTCTGCTTACGGCTGCCCATTCCGCCGACGTACAGGGCGGTGTACGGGCGGAACATGTCGGCCAGCGCGCTGACGTCCTTGTCCTGGCCGACCGCGAGCGGCAGCGTGGGACAGACATCGAATCCGTCCAGCGTCTTGCCGGCCTTCTCGCGGCCCGCGCGGATGTGGGCGACCGCGGTCTCCTCCAGGTGCTCGGCGGACGGGAAGATCAGCAGCGCGCCGTCGGCGATCTCGCCGGTCTGCCGGAGGTTCTTGGGACCGATCGCCGCGATGTAGAGCGGGATGTGCTCGCGCTGCGGGTGCACGGTCAGCTTCAGCGGCTTGCCGGGACCGCCGGGCAGCGGCAGCGTCCAGTGCTCGCCCTCGTACGACAACCGCTCGCGGGTCATCGCCCGCCGCACGATGTCGACGTACTCACGGGTGCGGGCCAGCGGCTTGTCGAACTTGACGCCGTACCAGCCCTCGGAGACCTGCGGGCCGGAGACGCCCAGGCCCAGCCGGAAGCGGCCACCGGAGAGCGAGTCGAGGGTCGCGGCCGTCATGGCGGTCATCGCGGGCGTACGGGCCGGGATCTGGAAGATCGCCGAGCCGATGTCGATGCGTTCGGTCTGGGCGGCGACCCAGGACAGCACGGTGGCGGCGTCGGACCCGTAGGCCTCGGCGGCCCAGCACACGGAATAGCCCAGGCGATCGGCCTCCTGGGCCACCGCGAGATTGTCAGAGTCCATCCCGGCACCCCAGTAGCCGAGGTTGATGCCAAGCCTCATGCCGCTCCCCTTACTGATCAGTAACGTCGCTGTTGCGGGGACTCTAGCGCGCGACGCCGCCGGCCGTCATCGGTCGGTTGTCCACAGGTCCCCTGATCGGGACCCGCGGCGCGTAATCTCAAGCCCCATGGAGCAAAGGCACCTCGGCCGTACGGGCCTTCGCGTGTCCCGCCTCGGGCTCGGCACCCTCAACTGGGCGCGCGGCACCGACGAGCAGGAAGCAGCCGACCAGCTCAAGACGTTCTGGGAGGCCGGCGGCACCCTCGTCGACACCGCCGACATCTACGCCGACGGCGGCGCCGAATACCTCCTGGGCCGACTGACGGAAGGTCTCGTTCCGCGCGACGACCTGGTGATCGCCACCAAGGCGGGCAGCGTCCTGGAGGCGGACCGCCGCGTCGACTGCTCCAGACGCCACCTCCTCGCCGCCCTCGATGCCTCCCTCCAACGCCTGGGCACCGACCACGTCGACCTGTGGCAGCTGCACGCCTTCGATCCGCACACCCCTCTGGAGGAGACCCTCCACGCCCTCGACCTGGCCATCACCAGCGGCCGGGCCCGCTATGCGGGGCTGGCGAACTTCTCCGGCTGGCAGCTCGCCAAGGCCGCCACCTGGCAGCTGGCCGCACCCGGCGTACGCAACCCGCTGGCCGGCGCACAGCTGGAGTACTCCCTCCTCCAGCGCGGCGTCGAACGCGAGGTCCTGCCCGCCGCCCTCGACCTCGGCATCGGCCTGCTCCCCTCCTCGCCCCTGGGCCGCGGCGTCCTCACCGGCAAGTACCGCAACGCCACACCCGCCGACTCGCGCGCCGCCTCCGAGCACCTGGCGCCGTTCGTCGCGCCCTATCTGGACGAGACGGCGGGCCGGGTCGTCGAAGCGGTCAGCACCGCCGCCGACGGACTGGCCGTCACCCCGCTCCAGGTCGCGCTCTCGTGGGTCCGCGACCGGCCCGGCGTCACCGCCCCGATCCTGGGTGCCCGCACGGCGCCGCAGCTCAGAGCGGCATTGTCAGTGGAGACCCTTAGTCTTCCTGACGAGATCCGCCGGGCGCTGGACGATGTATCGGCTCCGGTGCACCACTATCCCGATCACGACTGGAGCACGCTGTGAGTACCGACCGCCTCGCCGGCGAAACCCCGCCCGAGCAGGAGGCCGCGCCCGGCGCCACGGATGCCCAGCCGGCCGAGGACGCCGGGACAGCGGCGGGCGAGGCGGCGCGGGCGGACGCGGCTACCGACGCGGGCGCCGCGGCACCGTCACCGTCCCCGGGCGGCGAGCCCGCGAAGACGGACGAGACGGGCACCAAGCCCTCCGGCCCGGCCGCGGCGACGACGGCGGCGCAGCTCGCCGCGGCGGTACGGGCCGTGGAGAGCGGCGAGCGCTCGGCCGCTTCCTTCTTCGCCGAGGCACCGCGCGCGCCCCGACCGGCCGCCGCCAAGCCGCCGGCCGGAAAGCCGGCGGACGCCCCGGCGGAACGCACCCGACCGGCACCGGAGGTGGCGGCGCAGCGCGGCCCCACCCGGCCCGCCGCCTCGGCCGCTCCCACCACACCCCAGCAGCCCGCCGCCCCGGCTCCCCGTCCCGCCGCGCCGGCGGCCCCCGGCATCGAAGGCGTACGGCAGATCCTGACGGCCGGCGGTGCCCCGCCGGCACTGGCCGAGAAGACCGCCGCGGCGCTGGGCGAGCGGGCCGCGCAGGCACTGAGCGCCGACCCCTGGCAGCTGCTCGGCGTGCCCGGGGTGCGCCCCGACCAGGCCGACGGCTTTGCGCGGGCGCTGCTCGGCGACGCCTGCGGCCCCGACGACGAGCGGCGCGCGCAGGCCCTCGTCCGATGGCTGCTGGAACAGGCCGCCGTGGCGGGCCACTCCGCCCTGGAGGCGTCCGCGCTGCGCGCCGCGCTCGCCCAGCGGTCCGTACCGGATCCCGATGACGCCCTGCAGACGGCCATCGCCGAGGGCACGGTGCTGGTCTTCCAGGACGCGCTCGAAACCCCGGGCCGGGCCCGTCCCGCGACGAGCGACGAGGACGAGGAGGAACGGCCGGTCCGGATCCTGCTCGGCCTGGACCGCTGCGCCATGGCCGAGGAGAGCGTGGCCGACGGCCTGGCGCGCCTGCTCAACACCTTCGAGGCGCCCGAGGAGCCGGAGAAACCGGCGTCGTCGGAGGAGCACGCCTCGGGGCCGGAGACCTCCGACGCGAACGGCACGACGGACGACACCACGGACGGCAGCACGGACGACGCCGGGACCGGCACCGAAGCACAGAGCGCCGCCCCCGCCGCCCCCTCGTCCGCCGCCTGGGAGGCCGCGGCGGCCGCCGCCCCCTCGCCGTCCGCGGCGGAACTGATCCGGGCCGCCGCGGGCAGCGGCCTGGTGGCCCACACCGGCGCCGAGGCGGCCCGCGCCGAACCCGCCGCGCTGATCGCCGCCGCCCGCTCCCTGGGACTACGGGCCTACGGCGCCACCCACACCGAGAACGGCCGCCGACGCCTGGCCGCCCACCTCACCGAAGCCGCCCCCCACGAGCCCGCCGACGACCAGGACGCGGCGGCGGTGACCGTATCCGGCCTGCTCTCCGGCCGGGAAGGCCCGGGCCGGGACGCCGACGGCGCACTCGCCCTCGACCTCCTGGTGGTGCTGGACGCCCCCCAGTTGGACCTCGACACCGCCGCGACGCTCGTCGAATCGCTGACCGACGGCACCCGGCTCGTCCTCAGCGGCGACCCCGGCGTCCTCTGGTCCGCCGGCCCCGGCCGCCTCTTCGCCGACCTCCTCGCGGCCCGCTTCTGCCCCCAGGTCGCCTCCCGCACCCCGGACTTCGGCCCGATCGGCGAGCTGGTGTCGGGCATCGGCATCGGCGAGCTGAGCCAGGTCGAGGCGCCCGGCAAGGAGGTGGTGATCGTCCCGGTGCGCGACGCCGGGGAGGCGGTGCACCGCACGGTCCAGCTGGTCGCCGACTCCGTGCCCCGGGCGCTCGGCGTCCCCGCCGACCAGACCCAGGTCATCACGGTCGGCCATGGCGGCGCGGCCGGCACCCGCGCGCTGAACACCGCACTGAAGGAGCGCCTCAACCCCGGCCCCGGCCGGTTCGCCGGCTTCGACCCCGGCGACCGCATCGCCTACGCCCCCGCCCCTGGCCGTACGCTGCCCGGCACCGTGACGGGCGCCGACGCCGCGGGCCTCCACCTCGACTGCGAGGGCACCCCCCTCGCCGTACCGCGCGAGGAGATCGAGGCCGGCGCGCTACGCCACGGCTGGGCCCTCACCGCCCATCAGGCGGTCGGCCGGCGCTGGCCCGCCGCGGTGGTCGTGCTGCCCGGCGACGCCGCCGCCGGCCTGACCCGCGCCTGGGCCTACACCGCCTTCAGCCGCGGCGAACGCCATCTCTCGGTCGTCCAGGGCGTCGACCAGGCCCTGCCGCGCGCGGTGGCCGAGGTCCCCGTGAAGGAACGCACCACCCGGCTGCGCACCCTCCTCCAACTCCAAATCGCCCAGTCCGAACCGGACGCCACCGCCACACCCCAATAGCAACGCGCACAGAAAGTAACAATCCCGAGGAACTAATAACTCTCCGTAATCGTTGCCGTAAGAGGAAGGCAGGCGGCGGCGCACAAGGCTCGTCACAGCGGCCCCAGTACGAGGGCGCATCGACGCAAGCAAGCAGTCAGCACTCCGCGCCGTAGCAAGCAGCGCCGACACAAGCGGTCGGCGCTCGCTGCGGTGGCGTGTCCCTCCACGTCACCGCAGCGGCCCCCAGACATCCGCGCGCGGCCCCGGGGGCCCATCGCGCGGGCCCCCGGGGCCGCGGCGGATCAGCGCTCCCGAGCAATCAGCGTTCCCGGTCGATCAGCGTTCCCGGTCGAGGGGCTCCAGAAAGTCATCGTCATCGCCCAGCTCTTCATCGAAGACCGAGCTGACGTCGAAGCGGCACACCACCCGCTGGGGATCGGCCTGATCGAACGGCGCGGACAGCCACTCCCCCGGTTCGGTCGGCTCGTCGGCGGCGGCCACCCACAGCGTGGAGTCGCCCTCCTCCAGGCCGAACTCCTTGTGCCGGGAGGCGATCTCGTCCGGCTCGAACTCCCCGAAGAGCACCCCCAGCGCCGCATGCACGCTGCTGCCGACCACGCCGGCGGCCTCGCCCGAGCCGTTCGCCGCCCCCTCGTCGACCGCGTCCGGGTCGAGATCGGCGATGCGCTGCGCCTGATGCAGCAGCCGCTGCGGTTCGGCGACGATGTAGTCGCGCCGGATCAGCAGGCTGAGCGCGCTTGGTTCCTCGGGGCCCGCATAGACGGGCAGCGCTTCGTTCCCGGGGATCTCGAAGGGGGTGACCTCGTCGTGGGTGTCGTACAGCAGCTCGTCATAGACCTCGGCGGCCGCGGCGAGTTCGTCGAACGCGGCGTAGACAGCCGGATCGTCCGGCCCCGAGCGGCGTTCGACCGCGTCGAGGTGACGGTCCAGCGCGGCTTTGACCGCCTCGGCGGCGGCACGTACCTCGGCAGCGGAAGGCTGCGCAGCATCAGACATAGTGCAGACGCTATCCGTACCGGGGCCGGTCCCGCACAATAGATGCGATGCCGGAATACGAATTCTGCGATGTGTATGTGCCCCGGGGGGTCTCCCGGTCGGCCGCCACACGCCTGCTGACCGACCATGCCGAGTACGGACACTGGGAGTTGGACCGACTTCGCCTCAACCCCGACGGGAGCCGCAAGGTGCGGCTGCGCCGGCGGATCATTCGCCAGCTCCGCGCCACATGGTGAGCGCCGCCGGGGCATGACCTCGACAGAACGGGCCCCGTACCGACAGGGCCCGCTCCGTTGTGTGCGCTCCGTTGTGTGTGCTGCGCTACGTGGCGCGGATCACCTGCGCGCGGTGCGCGCCCGGCGGTAGAGCACGGCCCCGCCGAGCAGCAGGCCGGCGCTCGCCGGTACGGCGTAGCCGATCATGTCGGTGCCGGTGTGGGCGAGACGCCCGGGGGCCTTCGGCGTCGCGACAATGGCCGATTTTCCCTGCGTCTCGGCCTGCGGCCGCACGCCCGGGCCTTCCGGGGTACCCAGGTCGCCCGGCCCGTGCGGGTGCCCGGGGGGCGTCTCCGAGCCTCCCTGGGTCCCGGGACCGTGCGGGCTGCCCTGGGTGGGCGGCTGCCCGGGCCCCGGGTGGGTGGGGTGGCCCGGGTGGTGCGGGTGCCCGGGGTGGCTCGGGTGTCCCGGGTGTCCGGGGTGTCCCGGGTGATGCGGATGGTGCGGCGACTGCGGGCGGGCTTCATTGCCGCAGTTGTTGCCGGCCGCGGGATTGAGCACCCCGACGACGTCCACGGTGTTACCGCACACGTTCACCGGCACATCGACCGGCACCTGGACGGTGTTGCCCGAGGCGACACCGGGCGAATGCGACGCACCTCCCTCGGCGGTGGCGCCGCCGTGCCTGCCCGAGCCGCCGTGACCGCCGTGGTGCTTGCCGCCGGAGCCATTGGCGCATTTGTTGCCGAACGCGGGATTGAGCAGCCCGACGACGTCGACGGTGTTACCGCACACGTTCACCGGTACCTCGACCGGGACCTGGACGGTGTTGCCCGACGCAACGCCGGGCGAATGCGACGCGCTTCCGGTGGCGCCCGAGTCCGCGTGTGCGGTTCCGCTGACGGCGGCGAGTACGCCACCGGCGGCCGCCATCGTGATCAGGCCCCTTCGTGCGACCTGTCTCATAGGTTGTTCCCCTGCCTTGTGCCTTACAGGAATGCGCGCGGCGAACCTCTTACGTGATCACCACGGCGCAGAAATACCCAGAGGCTCCGGAATGCATGGGATGCATTCCGGAGCCGAACCGGATCAGGCCCTCATGGGCTAGTGCAACGCCTAAGAACGTCAGAACGTCACTTGTTGATGCAGGTGTTGCCGAAGGCCGGGTTCAGCAGCCCGATCACGGAGACGGTGTTGCCGCAGGCGTTGACCGGCACGTGGATCGGAATCTGGACGGTGTTGCCCGACGCCACACCGGGGGAGTTCAGCGACGCGCCCTGGGCACCCGAGTCGGCAACGGCCAGACCCGCGCCGGCGAGCACGAGACCGCCGGTGATTGCCGCAGCTGCGACGACCTTCTTGATCATTGTTCCTCCTTGTAGGCAATGCGATCCCAGCCGCGGACCGCACAGACTGCAACGAGGACCGAGCCGTTGAAGCTACGAACACATCGCCACATTCACTCTTTTCAGCTAATTCGACACGAATGACAGGGGCTTCGCACCGAACTTGGCTGCGCCGAACCCGCGTTCAGCTCTGGTCGATGAACCGGTCGAGCACCCGCACCCCGAACTTCAGCCCGTCCACCGGCACTCGCTCGTCCACGCCGTGGAACATCCCGGCGAAGTCCAGCTCCGGCGGCAGCTTCAGCGGCGCGAACCCGAATCCCCGGATCCCGAGGTCGTCGAAGGACTTGGCGTCCGTACCGGCGGAAAGCATGTACGGCACCGCGCGCGCGATCGGGTCCTCGGCCTGCAGCGCCGACTGCATCGCGTCCACCAACGCCCCGTCGAAGGTCGTCTCCAGTGCCTTGTCCGCATGGACGTCCTCGCGCTTGACGCGCGGACCGAGGATCCGGTCGAGGTCGGCCAGGAACTCTTCCTCGTAGCCCGGCAGGAATCGCCCGTCGACATGCGCGGTGGCCTGCCCGGGAATCACATTGACCTTGTAGCCGGCACCCAGCTGCGTCGGATTGGCGGTGTTGCGCAGGGACGCGCCGATCAGCTTGGCGATGCCGCCGAGCTTGGCGAGCGTGGCGTCCATGTTCTCCGGGTCGAGCTCGGTACCCAGCGCGTCACCGAGCTGGTCCAGGAACGACCGCAGCGTCTTGGTCACCCGCACCGGGAACTCGTGCCGCCCCAGCCGCCCGACGGCCTCGGACAGTTCGGTGATCGCGTTGTCCTTGTGGATCATCGAGCCGTGCCCGGCATTGCCGTCCACCGTCAGCTTCATCCAGTGCATGCCCTTCTGGGCAGTCTCGATGAGATAGAGCCGGACCTGATCGTTGACGGTGAAGGAGAAGCCGCCGACCTCGCTGATCGCCTCCGTCACGCCCTCGAACAGCTCGGGATGCTTGTCGACGAGGAAACGCGCACCGTACGTACCTCCCGCCTCCTCGTCGGCGAGGAACGCCAGCACGATGTCCCGCGGCGGCTTGCGGCCCGTACGCAGCCGGTCGCGGACGACGGCGAGCGTCATCGCGTCCATGTCCTTCATGTCGACCGCGCCGCGGCCCCAGACGCACCCGTCGGCGATCTCGCCGGAGAAGGGGTGGTGGGTCCAGTCGTCGGCGTTGGCCGGGACGACGTCGGTGTGCCCGTGGATGAGCAGTGCGGGCCGCGAGCGGTCCTCGCCCTCGATCCGGGCCACGGTGGAGGCCCGGCCCTTGTGCGACTCGAAGATCCGCGGCTCCAGCCCGACCTCGGCGAGCTTCTCCGCGACGTACTCGGCGGCGGCCCGCTCACCCGGCCCGGAGTGGTCGCCGTAGTTGCTGGTGTCGATCCTGATCAGATCCCGGCACAGGTCGACGACCTCGTCCTCACCGGTGACCGTACGTGCCGGCTGCGACTCGCTCATGCCGGAACCTCGCTTCGCTCGGCCCCGCATTCGCGGGACTCGCACCTCTCCACGGTTCGCTCGCAGAGCTCGCTCACGCTGCCTCCTCTTGGTTCACGGCCGCGTCACGCTTCCGGGGAACGCGCTCCACGGCGGGGGTCCACGGCCATCCTCCCCCTCCCACCCGCCACACCCAAGGCCGCAATGCTCCCGACATGCGCTGGTCACAGCCCCGTCCCCGGCCAGATGCACGGGTGATCGACCACCCCGGAAGGTTTGCTATTGTTTTCCACGTCGGAACGGCCCAGGCCGGAACGGCAGACACCTTGTCCGGGTGGCGGAATGGCAGACGCGCTAGCTTGAGGTGCTAGTGCCCTTTATCGGGCGTGGGGGTTCAAGTCCCCCCTCGGACACTGACCATAGATACATGGTTGAGAGGGTTGTGACTCCACAGTCACAACCCTCTTTTGCATCTCGGGGCGTATCGGGATCAGCGCGAGTCCGAAGCCTTGAGTGAGAGGCGCGGGCTCGGGATCGACTGCCGTCGCAGCGAGAAGATCTTGCCGAGGGCCCCGGCGTCCCCGCTCCGGGCTCTGGGCTCCGGACTCTGGGCTCCGATCGCGATGGGGTATCCGCTGTCGACCTGACGGATGCAGGAGACGACAGAGGCACCTGAGGTTCATGAGGCGCAGGTCCGGCACCCCGCACAACGAGGCGGCGGACCGCATGCCCTAAGGGCTGTCCGGCGGATCGTTGTCGACGGTCTCTGCCAGGCCGGCCATCCGGGCCTTGTATTCGGCCTGGGGGATCTGTCCGAGGACCGCTAGGCGTTCCAGTTCGGCGGCTTCGTTCTCATGGGTGATCTTGCGGCTCTGTTCCGCTTGTTCCCTGCTGTACTTGACGGCCTTGGCGCGCTCCCTGGCGCGGCGTCGCAGCAGTTCCTCGGCGATCGCCTGTCCGGTCTGTTCGAAGTAGTTGATGTCTCTGCCCGATGACATCCAGCCCCCTTGAATCCGGCTTGCGGTGTGTGTCGTTTCTGCCGGGTCCGGCGTAACTCGCGGTCGGTGGCGCTTTTATGGTGCAGGACGCAGGTGACCGGCCGCCGGTTGAGCGCAGGGGCGGTCCGGCTCTGACGGGCCGTGGCGCGCCTCAGCGCTGTTCCAGGGACAGCAGCGGGAGCGCATGCAGTGCCACTGCCAGGTCGGCGACCGCGCGCGGGTCCCGCAGGGAGCGCCCGGTCAGCTCCTCCAGCCTGTGCAGCCGGTAGCGCACCGTGTTGCGGTGGCAGTACAGCCGCTCCGCCGCTCCGGCCGTCGAGCCCGCGGCCGTGAACCAGCATTCCAGGGTCTCCAGCAGGCGGTCCCGCTCGGTGGCCGGCAGTTCCAGTACGTCCTCGAAGACCGCCCGGGCGATCCGCGCGGCTTCGTCCGGGGCGGAGGCGACCAGCAGGGCGGCCGGGCTGTCGTCGAACCGCGCGAGCCCGGCCGGCCGGCCGCGCACTCCGGCCAGCGCCACGCGTGCGAGGCGCAGCGCCCTGGGGGTGTCCTGCAGCGCGCGGTACGGAGGGCTGACGCCGACCCGGGAGTCGGGGGACCGTCCCAGGACGCGCAGGGCCGCCTCCTCGGCGCCCGGCTGCTGGACGGCGACCACGCCGATCTGGAGGTCCGGCAACAGGCGCCAGGCGGAGCGCAGTTGCTCGGCCAGGAGCCGGGCCTCGATGCCGGGCAGCGCCTCCCGGCCCGGGGCCGGCACCTCGGCCGCCACGACGAGGTACGGCCCGCCGGTCGGCAGGCCGAGCATGTCCGCGGCTCCCCAGAGGGTGGTGCGATCGGTGAGCATCCCGGTGAACAGCGCCTCGACCATGGCGGACCGTTCGCGCTCCCGCTGGAGCACCAGCTCGGAGGTCTCCTCGCGGTAGGCGTCGCTGGCCGCCGCGGCGAGTCCTTCGCACACCCACCAGGCGGCCAGGGCTACGAACGTGTCGGTGGTGATGCCCTCCGCGACACGGGCCTCGGCGGCGAGTTCGGTCCACAGGAACTCGGATCCGACGCGGTAGGCATGCAGCAGGTCGGCCAAGGGGTCGCCCCGGCGGGCCCGTTCGCGGCCGGTGTCGAGGGCCGGTGTCATGTCGGAGCCACGGTCGCCGGCGAGATGCCGGAAGACCAGGTCGGCGTTGCGTTGGCACGAGGCGCTCAACTCGTCGAAGGCCACGCCGCCTTCGCTGCCGTAGTACGTCACCTCGGCGCGGATGCGGCGGGCCATCCGTATGCCCAGTTCCGGCGCGCGGCTGCGCAACGAGGCGGCGATGGGCGCGACCTCGGCAGGTGGGTCGGGGATGCGGTGCATGAACCGCAGGTTACAAAGACCGGCGCGCGGAGGCGGGGAGTTGTGCCGGGGGACAACGGGGGCGGTGGTGCTGCTGTGTGCCGGCACATGGCCCCGGGGGCACGGGGCCGCGACGATGGCGGACACGTTACCGGCCGGTATCGGGCCTTCCTTCCGTCTTGCTGCCTCCTCAGGGGGAACTGTGTCCAGAGCCGCAACAACCAGCACCACGAGCACCATGAGCGCCGGGAACAGCGGGCGTGCCACGAAGTGGGCGTCCGCGGTGACCGCCGCGCTCGTCGCCACCGCCCTCACCGCCACCGTCTCCCCCGCCGAGGCCGCTGCCCCGGCCGGGACCGGGAAGTATGTGGCGCTCGGGGACTCGTACGCCGCCGGTGCCGGGATTCCCGCCTCCTCCGCGGGCCTGTGCCTGCGCTCCGACCACGACTACGGCCATCTCGTCGCCGCGGCCCTCGCCCCGTCGTCGTATGTGGACAGGTCGTGCGCCGGGGCCAAGGTGGGCGCGCTCACCACGCCCCAGAAGGACGTCGGGATCGTCGTCAACGACCCCCAGCTCGACGCCGTCACACCGGACACCTCCCTGGTCACGCTCACGATCGGGGGCGACGACCTCGGTACCTCCGACCTCGGCTTCGGTGATCTCGCGGTCACCTGCATCGCCCTGTCCCTGACCGACCCCTTCGGCGCTCCCTGCCGCGCCTTCTACGGCAACACGCTCAACGACCGGCTGGACTCCGCGTCCGCGCAGCTGGCGGAGGCGCTCCGCAAGCTCCGCGCCAAGGCGCCGAAGGCCAGGGTGGTGATCGTCGGCTATCCGTCGGTGCTGCCCGACGACCCGAAGAAGTGCCTGGGCAAGATGCCCGTCACCACCGGGGATCTCGCGTTTCTGCGCTCGGTCCTCGGCCGGCTCAACGACAAGGTGAGCGAGACCGCCACTGCGGCCGGTGCCACGTACGTCGACACGCTCGGCCCGACGAAGGGTCACGACAGCTGCTCGTCGGATCCGTGGATCGAGGGTCTGCTTCCGGCCTCGCCGACCTTGCCGCTGCATCCGAACGCGACCGGCGAACGGGTCATGGCCGATGCGGTGCTGAACGCGCTCGGCCACTGACCGGTCCGGTACATGGGGCGCGCGTGATATGTCATCGTCCGGCCCGTCCGATCGGGCCGGGCGGTGGCTTCGGCTGTCCGCCGGCCGGTGAGCGGCCCGGACCGTTCTGCCACCTGGGCCGCGGCCGCTCGGCCGCTCGCGCCGTGCTTCGTGTGATCCCCCCGGTACGCCCCCGTGCGCTCCCTCCTCGGCCTTGAGCGCCGTCGTCCTGAACGGTGAAGTAGGCGGTGCGGGGGCCGAGCCGTCACCGGGGCACCAGGGGCCCCGAAGGAACAGGGAGAGCATGACCTCAGAGATGAACGCCCGCCTGTCGAGCCCTCGTTGGGGGAAGGCCGTCGTCATCGGCGGCGGGTACGCCGGCCTCGTGACCGCCCGCGTGCTGGCCGACCACTTCGCCGAAGTGCTCGTCCTCGAATGGGATCCGGTGGAGCGGGACACCGGTGTCCACCCCCATGCGCCGCAGGGCTACCACGCCCACGCGATGCTGGCCAAGGGCGGGGAAACCCTGGAGAAGCTCTTCCCCGGCCTGCGGGCGGAGCTGGCGGGCCTCGGGGCTCCCGTCTTCGACTACGGGGAGCGGATCAGCTTCCTGCTGCCCACGGGACTCGCCCCGCGCGTCACCACCGGCGTCCGCGTCCAGACGTTCACCCGGGACGAGCTCGAGCGGCGGCTGCGGCAGAAGGTGCTCGACCTGCCCGCCGTGACGCTGCTGGCCGCCACCCGCTGTGAAGGCGTGACGATGAGCCGTCCCAGCCACATGGACCGGGTGCGCTACCGCACCGAGGGCGATGAGCGGCCCACCGAGGTCACGGCGGACCTGGTCGTCGATGCCTCGGGACGGTCCACCGCCATCGACAAGTGGCTCACCGCGGCCCGGCTGCCCGTGCCCGCCAAGGCCGCCGTGAAGGCGAAGCTCACCTACACGTCCATGCTCTTCGACCGGTCCGAGAAGGACGAGCGGGACTTCGACATCGCCTATCAGATGACGTTCGCCCCGGTCATCGACCGCGGGGGCGTCCTGCTCGCCGTGGAGAACAAGCGCTGGATGTGCTCGCTGCTCGGCTTCGAGCACCTGCCGCCCACCGACGACGAGGGGTTCCTGGACTACGCGCGCGGGCTGGACAACCCTCACCTGGCCGAGCAGATCTCCGGGCAGAGCCGGCAGGGGGAGGTCCATCACTACACCAACCCCGGCAGCCAGTGGCGCCTGCACCACAAGAGCAAGCGGTGGCCCGAGCGTCTGCTCTCCGTCGGCGATTCGCTCTGTGTGTTCAACCCCGTCTACGGGCAGGGGCTCACCGTCGCCGCTCTCGAAGCCGACGTCCTCGCCGGACTGCTGCGGCGCCGCCGGGCCGGCGGAGCGGGCCTCGACGGGCTGAGCCGGGCCTACCATCGTGCCGCGGCCCGCGTCATCAAGGTCCCGTGGACCCTGTCGACCACCTCGGACCTGATGTGGGACCCCGCCCACCGGTCCGTCTCGGCGCGCGCCGCCCACTGGTACAACCAGCAGGTCTTCGCCCTCGCCATCCACGACCCGTCGGTCTGGACCCGTTTCGCGCGCGTGGCCAATATGACGGCGCCGCCCTCCCTTCTCTTCCGCCCCTCCGTCCTCGCCAAGGTCCTGCGACGGGCCCTCACCCGCCGTACCGCCCGGCCGGTGCCGCCCGGCCACGCCCCGCAACCGGACGCCGAGCTCTCCGCCCAGGAGGCCACGTGAGCCCCTGGCGGGTCCGGGTGGGGTGACCGCTCGTTCCCCGGTGGGGCGCCCCGGGGGGTCTCGGCGTCTTCGGACGGGCGGTGCGCGCGGGCCGATGACCGCCTCGCGCCCGGTCGGCTCACCCGTGGCGACGAGTACTTAGGCCACCTGGCCGCAAGCGGTGGCGAGGTTGACGGTTGTGCCGGTCCGCCATGCTTCCATCTCGTCATGGAGGTGCTCACGTGATGGCTGGAGACCGACAGCAGGAGATCCCTTCGGAAGCGGGTACGCCGCGGCGGCGCGTGCTGGCCGCGGCGGCCCTGGCTCCGATGCTGCTTGGAGCGGCGGCCCCCGCGCGCGCCCTGCCCTTCGGGGCGGCCGGGGCGGACAGCAGCGGGCTGGTCAAGCCGGTGCACACCGCCCTTTCGGACTGGCGGGGCGTGGCCAGGGCGCTGGGCCGCACCGGCGATATGAAGCGAAAGGTCATGTACCACACGGGGCTCCCGCGCCGGGACCTCCTGGTGGTCTCCCGCGGCGTCGTCGTCAAACCGGCGCTCGCCCTGGGTTCGCATGTGTCCTTCGTCCGCTACGCCGACGGCAGCACGCTGCTGATGGGCGACGTGGTGGTCACCGAGGAGGAACTGCAGGACTTCATCGACGTCCTGCACGAGCACCGGATCGAGCAGACCGCGATCCACAAGCACCTGCTGTCCCAGACCCCGGACATCTGGTGGGTCCACGTCCATGCGCACAGCCACCACCCGGTGGCCCTCGCCCGTGGGCTGCGCGCGGCGTTCGACCGCACCGGCACCCCGCCCGCCCTGCCGTCCATGCCGGAGCAGCCCGTCGATCTGGACACCCGCGGCATCGATGCCGCGCTGGGAGTCAAGGGTTCCGTCGACGACGACGGGATCTACAAGTGCATCTTCGTGCGGCGCGAGACCATCACCGACGGCCATCTGGTGCTCCCGCCGGGGCTCGGGTCGACCAGCGCGTTCAATTTCCAGGCGCTGGGTGGCGGGCGGGCCGCGGTCAGCGGCGACTGCGCCATGATCGCCAAGGAGGTCAAGGACGTGCTGGTGGCCCTGCGGGGGGCCGGGGCCGCGCTCGTCGAGCTGCACAACCACGGGCTGACGGACAAGCCGCACCTGTTCTTCACCCACTTCTGGGCCGTCGGTGACGGCGTCCGGCTCGCCCGCGCCCTGCGGCCCGCGGTGGATGCCACCAACGTCGTGCCGGCCGCCGGCTGACCCGCCGCGCGGGCGCTCCGCCCGCGGGTGCGATTTGAGAACGGCGGGCGGGCTGGGGTTCCCTTGGCTCCGTGAGACGCAGATCGCCCGTTCCGCCCGCCCCGCTCCCCCAGCGTCACGGCATCGACCCCGTGCGGGTCCGGTTGCCGGCCGACCCCGAGGGGGCGTGGGGCACGGTGCGCGATCATCTCGTCGGCCGGTTCGCGGGCGCCATCGGGGCCGCGCGGGTGGAGGAGATGCTGGGCGAGGGGCGCTTCGTCGGCGTGGAGGGCGTGCTGAGCGGCGGTGAGCCGTACCGGGCCGGGCGGTATGTGTGGTTTCACCGGGATTTCGCGGCGGAGCTCGCGGTGCCGTTCGAGGTGGCGGTGGTCCATCGCGACGAGCGGATCGTCGTCGTCGACAAGCCGCACTTTCTCGCCACGATGCCGCGGGGGCGGCATATCACCGAGACCGCGCAGGCCCGGCTGCGGCGTGAGCTGGGGCTGCCCGCGCTGCAGCCCGCGCACCGGCTCGACCGGCTGACGGCGGGGCTGGCGCTGTTCGTCGTACGGCCCGAGGACCGGGGCGCGTATCAGGGGCTGTTCGCCGGGCGGCGGGTGCGCAAGGAGTACGAGGCGGTGGCGGCGTACGACGCGGGGGTGGCGCTGCCGGTGACGGTGCGCAGCCGGATCGTGAAGGAGCGCGGGGTGCTGGCCGCCCGGGAGGTGCCGGGCGAGGCCAATGCGGAGAGCCGGATCGAGCTGGTCGGGCGGCGTGGGGGGCTCGGGCGGTACCGGCTGCTGCCCGCCACGGGGCGTACCCATCAGCTGCGGGTGCATATGAACGGCCTCGGGCTGCCGATCCTCAACGATCCGGTCTATCCCGGGTGTTCGGTCCATTCGGCCGGCGCGGAAGGTTCGGAGGGCGGCTCGGAGGAAGGTTCGGAGGGCGGCTCGGAGTGTTCGGCCGGCCGGGGCGGGTGCCGCGAGCCGGATCCGGGGGATTTCGGTGCGCCGTTGCAACTCCTGGCGAGGCGGCTGGAGTTCACGGATCCGGTGGACGGGCGGGTGCGCCGGTTCGAGAGCGGGCTGCGGCTGGCGTCGTGGGAGGGCACCGCTGTCCGGCGCTGAATTTCCGGTGCGGGCCGGGGCCGGGCGTGTCTAGGCTGCCCGGGTCGCCGAGGCGCAAGGGCCGAGGTGGGAGAGGGGACCGCGGGTGCTGATCTTTGATGCGGATGACACGTTGTGGGAGAACAACGTGATCTTTGAGCGGGTCATCGACGAGTTCTTGGGGTGGATGGCGCGTCCCGAGCTCGACCGGGACGGGGTGCGGGCCGTGCTCGACGAGATCGAGGCGGCGAACGCGCTGACGCACGGCTACGGCAGCAAGGTGTTTCTGCACAGCCTCGGGGAGTGCCTGGCGCGGCTGCGGGGGCGGGCGGCGACGGCCGAGGAGTCGACGCGGATTTCGGGGTGGGCGGCGGCCTTTGCCGGGGACCGGGTGGAGCTGATTCCGGGGGTGGCCGAGACGCTGGCGCAGTTGGCGGGGCGGCACGAGCTGCTGCTGCTGACCAAGGGGGAGCGGGCGGAGCAGGAGCGGAAGGTGCTGGCGTCGGGGCTGACGCAGCACTTCAAGGGCGTGCACATCGTGGCGGAGAAGGATGTCGCCACGTACGAGGAGCTGGTGCGCGCGTATGCGCTGGTGCCGGACGCGACATGGATGATCGGGAATTCCCCGAAGTCGGACATCCTGCCCGCGCGGTCGGCCGGGCTGAATGCCGTGTTCATTCCGAACGACAACACCTGGGTGCTGGAGCACGGCGAGCTGGATCCGGCCGATGACAAGGTGCTGCGGCTGGCGGCGTTCGACGAGTTGCTGCGGCACTTCTGAACTACCTTGCCCGCATGGCGACCCTGTTGGCGTTTCATGCGCATCCCGATGACGAAGTGCTCCTGACCGGTGGCACGCTGGCCCGCGCCGCCGCCGAAGGCCACCGGGTGGTGATCGTGGTCGCCACCGACGGCCTGATGGGCCCCGTCCCGGAGGGCGCCGCGGAGGCACCGCGCATGGGCGAACTGCGGGCGAGCGCACGGCTGCTGGGCGTGGCCCGGGTCGTCCACCTCGGGTACGCGGACAGCGGGCACGGCCCGGTGCTCTATCCGGACCCGCCGGACCGGGCGCGGTTCGTGCGGGCCGGCACGGAGGAGGCCGCCGGGCGGCTGGCGGCCGTTCTCCGCGCGGAGGACGTGGACGTGCTGGTGAGTTACGACGCCAGTGGCGGGTACGGCCACCGGGATCACCTCCAGGTGCACCGGGTCGGCCGGCGGGCCGCCGAACTGGCCGGGGTGCCCCGGCTGCTGGAGACCACGGTGCCGCGGGATGTCGTCACCCGGCTGATGCGGCTGGTGCGGCTGCTGCGGATTCCGGTGCGGCACGACGAGGATGTGGTTCGTGCCGCCTTCAGTCCCCGGGCGGCGATCACGCATACGGTCGACGTCCGGCGCTTCGCCCGGCACAAGCGGGCGGCGCTCGCCGCCCACCGGTCGCAGGTGGCGGGGACCGGCCGGCTCGCCCCGGTCATGCGGGGGCTGCTTCGCCTGCCGGTCCCCGTTTTCGGGGTGCTGCTCGGGCGGGAGTGGTTCGCCGAGGTGCGCCGGGCGGCGCCCGTTACAGCGGGCCGGAGTCGGTCAGTTCGCCGTCCTCCAGGGCCAGCCAGCGGGTGATCCCCAGTTCGCGCAGGAACCTCAGGTCATGGCTGACGACCACGAGGGCGCCCTCGTAGGAGTCCAGGGCCGTGACGAGGCGGCGTACCGAGGCCATGTCGAGGTTGTTCGTCGGCTCGTCGAGCAGCAGGAGTTGCGGGGCCGGTTCGGCGAGCATCAGGGCGGCGAGGGAGGCGCGGAAGCGTTCGCCGCCGGAGAGGGTGCCGGCCTGCTGGTCGGCGCGGGCGCCCTTGAACAGGAAGCGGGCGAGCCGGGCGCGGATGCGGTTGTTGCCGGCGTCCGGGGCGAAGCGGGCGACGTTCTCGACGATGGTCAGGTCGTTGTCGAGGACCTCCAGGCGTTGGGGGAGGAAGCGGTAGGGGACGTGGACGTGCGCGGTGCCGGACTCGGGCGGGAGCTCGCCCGCGAGGGTGCGGAGCAGGGTGGTTTTCCCGGATCCGTTGCGGCCGGTGAGGGCGATGCGTTCGGGGCCGCGGACGTCGAGGTGGGCGTGGGCGCCATGGCGTGCGGTGAGGTCGTTCAGGGTCAGGACCTCGCGGCCGGGCGGTACCGCGGTGTGCGGCAGGTCGATGCGGATTTCGTCATCGTCCCGGACGGCTTCGGCGGCTTCGTCCAGGCGTTCCCTGGCTTCCTTGAGGCGTTCGGTGTGCATGATGCGGTGTTTGCCGGCGGATACCTGGGCCTCCCTTTTCCGCTCGTTCATGATGATCTTGGGCTCACGCTTGTTGGCGCTCATTTTGTTGCCGTAGCGGACCCGGCGGGCCAGCTTGACGTGGGCGTCGGACAGTTCGCGTTTTTGCCGCTGGACGTCGGCCTCGGCGACCCGCACCATCCGCTCGGCCGCCTCCTGCTCGACGGCCAGTGCCTGTTCGTATGCGGTGAAGTTGCCGCCGTACCAGTGGACTTCTCCGTCGCGGAGGTCGGCGATGCGGTCGACGTGTTCGAGGAGTTCGCGGTCGTGGCTGACGACGAGGAGGACGCCGGACCAGCCGGCGACCGCGTCGTGGAGCCGCCTGCGGGCGGCGCGGTCGAGGTTGTTGGTGGGCTCGTCCAGGAGCAGGACGTCGGGCCGGCGCAGGAGGAGCGCGGCCAGCCGGAGCAGGACGGCTTCGCCGCCGGAGACCTCGCCGATGGTGCGGTCGAGGTCGAGGGCTGCGAGGCCGAGCTGGTCGAGGGTGGCGCGGGCGCGCTCCTCGACGTCCCAGTCGTCGCCGATGGCGGTGAAGTGTTCCTCGCTCGCGTCGCCGTTCTCGATGGCGTGCAGGGCGGCGCGGGTGGCGGCGATGCCGAGCGCCTGGTCGACCCGGAGGTGGGTGTCGAGCGGGGCGTGCTGCGGGAGGTGGCCGACGTCGCCGGCGACCCTGACGCGGCCGGCGGTCGGGGTCAGTTCGCCCGCGATCAGCTTCAACAGGGTTGATTTTCCCGATCCGTTGAGGCCGATGAGGCCCGTGCGGCCGGGGCCTACGGCGAGCTGGAAGCCGTCGAGGACGGAGGTGCCGTCGGGCCAGGTGAAGCCGAGGCCGGTACAGGCGACGGAGGCCGCGGAGGCGGGTGATGCGGGGGACTTTGACATAAAGGTCTCCTGGTGCGCTCAGGGAAGGGAGGACTGCGCAGGGAGACACCGCGGGAAATCGTCGAGGTGCGCCGGGGTACGCCGAGCGGTACGCCGAGGTCACGGACGGGCCGCGCGAGGCGCTCCCTCATGGCCCTGAACGGGCTCGGGGTGCACGCATCATGCGCGGGCGCGGTGTCGTGGGACCTCAGACGAGCAACGGCCTACTCCTGTCGGGCGGGGGGCGCCTTGGCGGCGCGCGCTGGACCGGTATTGACCGTACGCGCACCGCCTTCGAAATGCAAACGCTATTTTCGTTGCGTTTAGCTGGTGCGGGGGTGCAGCCGTACCCGGGCCGGCCCGGTCGCCTGGAGGGTGATGCCGGCGGCGACCGGCACCTCCTGGTCCACCGCCTCCAGTTCGTACGAGCGCAGCAGCGTCGCCAGCGCCAGTACCGACTCCAGCATCGAGAAGTGCTGACCGATGCAGGCGCGCGGGCCGCCGCCGAACGGGAACCATGCGTAGCGGTGGCGGGCCGCCTCGCGCTCGGGGGTGAATCGGCGCGGATCGAAGCGCTCGGGGTCCTCCCAAAGCCCGGGGTCGCGGTGCGTGACCCAGGGCGCAACGACCACATCGGCGCCCGCCGGGATCGCGAACCCGCCGATCTCGGTGGCCTCGACGGCGCGGCGGCTGATGACCGGCGCCGCCGGATACAGCCGCATGGACTCCTTGAGGGCCTGCGTCAGATGCGGTAGCCGGTCCAGGTCGGCGGCGGTGGCGGCCCGGTCTCCCAGCACACGGTCGGCCTCCTCCCGGACCCTGCGCTGCTCCTCCGGGTGGCGGGCGAGGAGATGCAGGGTGAAGGCCAGCGAGGTCGCCGTGGTCTCGTGCCCGGCCAGCAGGAAGATCAGGACCTGTTCGCGGATCTCGGTCGCGTCGAGGGAACCGTCCGCGTCGTTGGCGGCCTGAGTGAGCAGGGAGAGCAGGTCGTCACCCGCTTCCGCCGGCGCCCCGGCCGCCGCGCGCCGCTCGGCGATGATGCGGTCGCACAGCGCGTTCAGCTCATCGGTGGCCGCCCGGGCCCGCCGGTTCCCGGGGGTGGGCCACTCGCGGGGAAGCTTCACGGGGACGTAGGCGCGGCCGACGACATAGGCGTTGATGACCGGTGCGCAGCGGTCGATGGCGTCCACCGCCGCCTCCGCGTCCGTGCCGAACAGGATCCGGGAAACCGTGCACAGGGCCAGCCGGTTCATCTCCCGCACCAGGTCGACGACGCCGCCGTCCGCGGTGCGCCAGCGTGCGGCGACGGCGTCGGCCTCGGAGGTCACGGCCGTGGCATAGCCGTCGACCCGGCGCTTGGTGAACAGCGGCTGCACCAGCCGCCGCTGACGGAGGTAGTCGGAGTCCTGGCTGGTGAGCAGGCCGTTGCCGAAGGACTGGCGGACCTCCTCGTAGAGCGGGTGGTCCTTGCGGAAATTGGCGGCCTCGGAGGCGAGGACCTGCTGGACGCCCTGCGGCGCGAAGACCGCGTGGAACACGCTGCGCAGGCCGGGCGGGCCGGCCTGGAGGCGGACCACTTCGCCGTGTTCGCGCCGGGCCTGGAGGAAGGTCCCCAGGGAGTCGCGGCGCAGGTCGAGCATCGAGCCGAGGAGGGGCCGGCCGGCCGGGCCGGGTGCGTGGGGGCGCACGGAAGCGATATTCGTCATGGCGCCATCCTGTCCAGCGGGCGTGCGGGGTATGGCACGTAGCATGGGCCGGATGATCACCAAGCGTTCCGGCCGGGCGGCCGGCGAGGCTCCCTGTCGTGTCACCGTCTGCCGCGGCTGCTGCTGCGGCGATCCGGCCAAGATTCCGGGGGTCGACCACGGCGGGCAGATACCGCGGCTGCGCGCGGCGCTCGCGGGAGCGGCGCCGGTGCGCGCCTCGGAGTGTCTGGACGTGTGTGACCAGGCGAACGTGGTCGTGGTCCAGCCGTCGGCGGCGGGCCGGGCCGCGGGCGGGCGGCCCGTGTGGCTGGGGCTGGTCAACGACGACGACGCGCTGGCGGACATCGCCGCCTGGATACGGGCCGGGGGCCCCGGGATCGCCGAACCGCCGGGGATTCTCGACCTGTACGCGATCACGGTGTCGCGGCGGGTACGGGAGGGGCTGGAGGGCTAGGGGGCCCGGGGCCGGGGGCCTAGGGGCATGCGCGGGGGTGCGGGCCGGTTACCGGAGTCTTACGGGGCCGCGGGCGTCCGCGCGTCATGGCGTCCGGTGGTGTTGGCTGGTCCCATGATGCCCCCCGCGACTCCGCCGCCCGCGCAGGTCCCGCCGCACGGGCCGCCGCGGCGCGTCCTGATCGTCGAGGACGATCCGACGGTCGCCGAGGTCGTCACCGGCTATCTCTCGCGCGCGGGGTACGCCACCGAGCACGCCGCCGACGGGTTCGCCGCCCTCGACCGGGCCGCGGCCTTCCGCCCGCACCTGGTCGTCCTCGATCTGATGCTGCCGGGCATCGACGGCCTGGAGGTGTGCCGGCGGCTGCGCCGGACGGCCGACGGGCCGGCCGTCCCGGTGGTGATGCTGACGGCGCGGGGCGAGGAGGCGGACCGTATCCTCGGGCTCGAACTGGGCGCTGACGACTACGTCACCAAGCCGTTCAGCCCGCGTGAACTGGTGCTGCGGATCGGCTCCGTGCTGCGGCGGGCGGAGTCCGCTCCGCCGGCCGGCGGCCACTCCCCCGCCCTGCGGGCCGGGGACCTCACCGCCGACCCCGGTGCCCGCCGCGCCGACCGCGCGGGGCGCGAACTCTCCCTCACCGCCCGCGAGTTCGACCTGCTGGTCTTCCTGCTGCGGAACCCGGGACAGGTCTTCTCCCGGGAGGAGCTGCTGCACCGGGTGTGGGGCTGGGAGTTCGGCGACCTGTCGACGGTGACCGTGCATGTGCGCCGGCTGCGCGAGAAGATCGAGGACGATCCGGCGGCGCCGCGGCTGGTGACGACGGTGTGGGGTGCGGGCTACCGCTTCGACCCGGCGGGGGGCGAGCTTCGGCCATGACGGACTTTCTGGTCATCGTCGCGCTGGCGGCACTCGGTGCGGCGCTCGTCGGGCTGCTGGCCGCGCCCGCCGTACGGGCCCTGCGGCGGCGCTCCGTGGCGCTGTCGCTGTTCGCCGTGGCGGCGCTGGCGGTCGCCGCGATGGCGGCGGGCACGGTGGCCGTCGCGCAGGCGATGTTCCTGTCGGGGCACGACCTGGGCGTGGTGATGGCCGTGGTCGGCGTCTCCGGGGTGGTGTCGCTGGCCGCCGCGCTGCTGTTCGGGCGGCGGATCGCGGCGGGCAGCCGGGAGCTGGCACGGTCCGCCCGTACGGTGGGCAGCGAGGGCGGCTTCGTGGCGCCCGCCGAACCGCCCACCGCCGAACTCGCCGCGCTGTCGAGGGCGTTGGAGGAGACCAGCGGGCGGCTGGCGGCGGCCCGGGAGCGGGAGCGGGCGATGGATGCCGCGCGCCGGGAGCTGATCGCCGGGATCTCGCACGATCTGCGGACGCCGCTCGCCGGGCTGCGGGCGATGGCCGAGGCGCTGGAGGACGGCGTCGCCGAGGACGCCGGGCGCTATCACTCCCGGATGCGGGTCGAGGCGGACCGGCTGACGGCGATGGTCGACGATCTCTTCGAACTCTCCCGTATCCAGGCCGGGGCGCTGACGCTGACGCTGTCGCGGGTGTCGGTGTACGACCTGGTGGACGACGCGCTGGCGGGGGCGCGGCCGCTGGCACGGGCGAGCGGGGTGCGGCTGGTGGACGGCGGGGTGGTGTCGCTGCCGGTCCGGGTGGACGCCCAGCAGATCACCCGCGTACTGGGGAATCTGCTGGTCAACGCGATCCGGGCGACGCCGACGGACGGCACGGTCGCGGTCAGCGCGCGGCAGGAGGAGGGGCGGGTGGTGCTGGCGGTCGAGGACGGCTGCGGGGGCATTCCGCCGGAGGACCTGGCGCGCGTCTTCGACACGGGCTGGCGGGGCGCCCCGGCCCGTACGCCCCGCTCCTGCGCGGGAGGTTCCCCCATCGGCGGGAGCGGGGCCGGGCTGGGGCTGGCGATCGTACGGGGCATCGTGGAGGCGCACGAGGGGCGGGCGACGGTGCGTAACGCGGGGGCGGGGTGCCGGTTCGAGGTGACGCTGCCGGCCGCGGAGCCGCAGGCGGGGCGGCCGACAGAGGGGCGGCCGGCGTGACGGGAGCGGCCGGCCGGCGGCCCCTCAGTGCCCCGGCAGCGCCGCCGCGCCGTCCCGGCCCTCCGGCCCGGTGGCCCGCACCGCCTCTCCGCGCCCGAGCGGCAGATCGCGGACGGTCCGGACCGGCGAGAAGAGCAGGATCAGCGCGGCGAGCGGGACCCCGGCCGTCGTGATCCACAGTGCGGTACGCAGGCCCAGCGCGGCGCCGAGCGTGCCGCCCAGCAGCGCGCCGAGCGGCAGGGTGCCGTAGTTGAGGAATGCGGTGCTCGCGGTCAGCCGGCCGAGCAGCTCCGGCGGGCAGTAGCGCTGCTGGAAGCCGGCCTTGAGGATGTTGCCGCCGACCACGCCCGCCGAGACGCAGCCGGCGCCCGCGACGTAGAGCAGGGTTCCGGCGCCGGGGGCGGTCAGCGGGATGAGCAGCGCCGCGGTGGACAGGCCCAGTTCGAACAGGAGCGTGGCGCGGGCGGTGCCGAGGCGGTCGGCGATCCGCCGGACCGTGAAGGCGCCGGCCACGCCGCCCGTACCGGCCAGGGCCAGGAGTGCGCCGACGGCGCCCGGGGACAGGCCGACCTCGCGCACCAGGAAGACGGCCGTCATCGACTGATATCCCATGAGGGCGAGGTTGGAGGCGGCGCCGAAGAGCGTCAGCGTGCGCAGCCAGCGGTCCCGGGCGACCCAGCGCAGCCCCTCGGCGACCTCGGCGGTCAGCGACCGGGACGGGCGGCCCCGGGTGCCGGGGCGCGGCTCGCGGTGGCGGATGCCGAGCAGACAGACCAGAGCGACCAGATAGGTGGCGGCGTTGGCGAGCAACCCGTTGGCGGCGTCGGCCAGTTGGACGAGGAGGCCGCCCGCGCCCCGTCCGGCGATGCCTGCCGCGGAGGCGCTGCCGTGCAGTTTGGCGTTGCCCTCGGGCCGGTCGGCCGGGTCCAGGAGGGTGGGGAGGTAGGCGCTGTAGGCGGTCTGGAAGAGGACCGCGGCGGCGCCGGTGAGCAGGGCGACGGCGATCAGCACGCCGAGGGTGAGCCGGCCGTAGCGGGCGAGGACCGGTACGGCGGCGAACAGCGCCGGGGACAGCGCGGCGGCGGCCAGCATCAGGGGGCGGCGGCGCACCCGGTCCACCCACACTCCGACGGGGAGGCCGATCAGCAGCCAGGGCAGCCAGCCGCAGGCGCCGAGCAGGCCGACGGCGAAGGTGCCGGCGTGCAGGGTGGAGACGGCGATCAGCGGCATGGCCACGTTGGTGACCTCCGCGCCGAACCTGCCTGCGGTCTCGCCGCACCACAGGAGCCGGAAATCGCGGTGGCGGCGCAGCAGGCCGCTCACCCCTCGCGCCGTTCCCTGCGGGGGAAGGACTGGAGCTGGACGATGACGGGCCGCGCGGCCGGGTCCTGCGGGGAGGCCTGCGTCGCCTCGCGGTGACGGTCGATGACGCCGAGCAACTCCTCGTTCAGTGCGGCGAGTTGATCGGATGACAGCCGGAGGTCGTGTACCTGGGTGAGGGTTCCGGCGTCGCGCCAGGCGGGGTCCCAGTCCTCGGTGAGATAGCCGATGACGCGGTTGAAGTGCTGCTGGACGATCTCGTGGACGTAGACGGAGAGGGCGCCGCGGGTGTCCGGGTCGTCGCGGAATTCGGTGGTGCGCAGATCGTGGGAGACCCGGGCCGCCCGCCACCAGCGTTCGCGTCTGGTGCCGCGGGCGGTGTCCTCCTCGATGAAGCCGTGGTCGGCGAGGTGGCGCAGGTGCCAGCTCACGGTGCCGGTGTTCTCGCCGAGGCGGCGGGCCAGTCCGGTGGCGGTGTCCGGGCCGTCGAGTCTGAGGAGTTCCAGGATGCGCATCCGCAGGGGGTGTGCGAGGCCGCGCAGGCTGCGGGCGTCCATGCGGCGGGTGGGGGGTGGTGTGGCGGCGGGCGGGCGGTTCCCTTGCGGGGCAGGGCCGTTGGCTTCCGGGACGTCACGGGTCATGGGTGCCAGCGTAGGGTTGCAGAGACTTCTCTGCAGAGGATTCTCTGGAATGAGTGGGCGTCAGGAACTCACCACGAACGCCCTGCCCGACGCCGGGTCACTGGCGGCGTCGGACAGGGACCTCCTCACGGGCGGTCGTGGCTGCGCGGCGCCGCTGCGGGGCGCTTGCGCCCGTCGTGCACCCACAGCGGATGCTCCCGGCGGGCCCACTGCGCATCGACCGAGCCCGTGCGCATCCCCCGCCGCGCCTCCGGGTCGCCGAATGCCATCCAGACGTGACCGGCGACGACGACGATCACGGCGAGGGCGAGCCAGTCGTGGACGAAGGTGGCGCCGGTGCGCCAGAGCACCGGCGCGAGGTGGGTGAACCACATCAGCAGGCCGGTGCCCATCATCACCAGCACGGCGCCGGCGATCCAGGCGGCGTAGAGCTTCTGGCCTGCGTTGAACTTGCCGGCGGGGCGGCCGGTGCGGCGGCGGCGCAGGGCGGAGTGGAGCCAGCGGCGGTCGTGGGGGCCGTAGCGGTTGAGGCGGGTGAGGTCGGCGCGCAGCGCGCGGGAGGCGAGGCCGAGGAGGAGGGGGACGGGCAGGAGGATGCCGGACCATTCGTGGACGGTGACCAGCAGGGCGCGGCGGCCGACGAGTTCGGCGAGGAAGGGCAGGTAGAGGCAGGCCGCGGTGAGGATGCAGACGGTCAGCAGGGTGGCGGTGGCGCGGTGCACCCAGTGTTCGGCGGGGGTGAAGCGGCGGATGCGGGACGGGCCGGCGGCGTCCTCGGTGTGCGGCCGGTCGAGGTCAGCTGGTCGGGGCATCGTCGCGTCCGTTCGATCGGCCGACCCAGGCGTCGACGTCGTAGCCGCGCTCTTCCCAGAAGCCTGGTTCCACGCGGTCGGTGACGGTGATGCCGGAGAGCCATTTCGCCGACTTGTAGAAGTACATGGGGGCGACGTAGAGGCGGGCCGGCCCGCCGTGGTCGTGGCCGAGCGGTTTGTCCTGCATACGGAGGGCCACCAGGACGTCCTTGCGGCGGGCTTGGGCGAGGGTGAGCGATTCGCTGTAGGCGCCGTCGAAGGAGGTGAAGCGGACGGCCCTGGCCCGGGGGCT
This sequence comes from Streptomyces sp. NPDC101227, assembly GCF_044767545.1. NCBI lineage: Bacteria > Bacillati > Actinomycetota > Actinomycetes > Kitasatosporales > Streptomycetaceae > Streptomyces > Streptomyces sp. NPDC101227. The sequence continues at coordinate 59,770 of NZ_JBIWOD010000014.1, forward strand.
GACGCCGGCGGCGTCGAGGAGGGTGGCCAGGCGTACGCCCTCGAAGGGGGTGCCCGGGACCCGCCAGCCGGTGACGCACTGGACGTCGTGGACGATCCGGGTCTGCGGGAGCCGGCGCAGGTCGGCGAGGCGGTAGTCGGCGGGGTGGCGGACCAGGCCGTCGACGGTGAGGCGGTAGGTGCGCTCGTCCTTGTGCGGTACGGAGCCGGTCACCGAGTAGTAGCGGAAGCCGCCGCCTGCGGGGAGCAGTCCGGAGATGCCGGTGGGGTCGTTCTGGGCGGCGCTGCCGATGGTGTTGTCGTAGGCGCGCTGGAGGACGGGGCCGGCGGCGATGCCGGCGGCGCCGGCGGCGAGCATGCCGAGCACCAGGCGGCGGCCGACGGGGGTTCCGCGCCCGTCGGGGCCGCCGTGGTCCGCCGCTGGGGGGTCGGTTGCGTCCTTGGTCACTCCTTGATTCGAGCACCGTGCGGCGGCCGGTGCCAGTGTCCGGGGCCCGGCGTCAGACTTTCGTCACACCCGGACGCCCGGCCCGTCAGGGAGCGGCGTGGCAGTGGCCGCCGCTCTCCCGCGGCAGGTCGAGGGCGGGGTTGCGGTCGAAGAAGCCGGTGGGGCGGAGGGTGAAGCCGCAGCGGTCGACGGGCATGACCGGCCAGTCCTCCAGGCGCGGGAGGTGGGTGGGGCCGAAGGTGTGCCAGAGGGTGAGTTCGGTTTTGAGGAGGGATTCGCCGGGCCGGGACCACTCCAGGACGCCGGCGCCGCCGGGGTGCTGGTTGGGGTAGTCGCCGTCGGGGAAGCGGCGTTCGGGGCGGGCGCGGGTGACCCAGAGGTGGCGGGTGGCGTAGCCGACGCGGCGGGCGACGGAGGAGCCGGGGCGGGCCAGGAGGGTGGGGCCGGGCTGCGGGGTGAGGGTGTAGGCGACGGTGTGGCCCATGCGGTTGTAGGCGGCGGGGTTGGTGATCCGCCAGCGGCGGCCGGCGGCCGTGTCGGCGAGCCGGCCCGCGTCGGCCGAGTCGGCGAGGGGGGTGGCGCGGGTGGTGAAGGCGTTGCCGTGCGGGTTGTCGGGGCCCGTCGGGAGCGGTACGACGTCGATCTCCTCGACGGTGTTGGCGTGGCCGTCCACCGCCGGGTCCAGCCGGGCGCAGAACAGGTGCTGGTGGAAGGGTGCCTGGAGGCCGGGGGCGACCTCGGTGGCGTAGGCGGTGCGCTCGCCGGGCACGGTCGCGGTGGTCTGCACCAGTCCGGTGGACTTGGCCTCGAACTCGATGGTGCCGTCCTGGTAGAGGTACCAGTAGAAGCCGTAGTCGTAGTTGCCGAGGGTCGCGATGAAGGAGATGACCAGACGGCGGGAGCGGCGGCTCTCGGCGGCGAAGTCGTCGAACATGTTGCTGTGTTTCCACAGGAGGCCGTGGTCCTCCTCGTGGATGCAGATGGCGTTGGGCAGCGTCTGCGGGGCGCAGTGGTCGTCGGCGACGACGGCGTCGAGGTAGCGGATCTCGCCGAGGCAGTCGCAGCCCAGGCGGAGCGCGTTGGCGTTGCGGCCGAGGGTGTATTCGCCGACGTCGAGGTAGCAGACCCAGTTGCGGGAGGCGTCGGGATCGGCGTAGGGGACGGCCATTTCGGCGAGCGAGGCGCGGTGCAGTACGGGGCGCAGGCGGTCGCCGTCGCGGTGGGCGAGCTGGTGCAGGACCAGGCCCTCGCGGGCGTTGAAGTCCACCCGCAGCTGCCAGTTCTGCCAGGTCAGGACGGGTCCGTCGAGGTGGAAGGAGGGGCCCTGCGGCTGGGTGATCTCCAGCGGCCGGAGGTCCGTGCGGGGCGGGCCCGTGAACTCGGCCTCGTAGCGGCCGCATTCGGCCGGTACGGGGACCGCGCCGGTGTCGGTGAGGCGGATGACCCGGCCCTCGGTGAGGTCGACGTCGGCGACGAGGCCGCCGACCGGGTGCGCGAAGGGGTTGTCGGTGGTGGTGCAGCGCAGGAAGGTCAGCGAGCGCAGCATCCGGCGGCCGCGTTCTTCCTCGGCGGCGAAGTTGCCGGCCGCGAGCGGGGCGCAGACGACCAGGTCGGTGTCGGTGATGCCGCGTTCGGCCATGGCCTTGCGCCAGCCCGGGTCGGCCTTGACGATCCGGTCGCATCGCTCGTGCTCCTCGAAGAGGATCGGCGGCTGGCCGTCGGTCTCCGGGTCGAGCGCGCGGTGGGCGAGCAGGGTGCGGGCGGTGACGTCGACGAGGGCCTCGTGGCTGGTGCCGGTGGCCGGTTCGAGGAGGGTGACGCGCAGCCGGCGCGTGACGGGGGCGCCGGGGTGGTGGGCGGTGACGGTGTGCCGGTCCGGTTCGTCGAGGAGGACGAGAGGGTAGCGGGTGGTCCCGCCCGCCTTGCCGGCCTCCTCCAGGACGGCGCGGGCGGTGGCTATCTCGTCGGCGGTCAGCGGGTCGAGCGGGTGCGGGGTCCTCGGGTGCGGGGCCCGCGCGTGGGGGGTGGTCATCGTCGGTTCTCCTTGTGCGGCGTGGGGGCAGCGGCATCGCCCGGGGCCGGTGCGCCGGCCGCCTTGTCGAGTTGGAAGGCCTCGTTGCCCAGCCCGATCCGGGCGTGCACCTCGGGCCGCCGCGCGCGCAGCACCCGGCCGTGGACGAGGCCGACCGCGGCGGCGATCCCGATCAGGGAGGGCAGCAGCCAGCTCAGTACGGAGCCCTGCTCGGCGTCGACCAGCACGTCGAAGTCGGTGACGCCGTAGCCGAGGACGACCAGCAGGGCGAGGGCGGCGAGCCCCGCGCAGACCAGCCGGCCGGCCTGGGCGCGGCCCGCTCCACGGCGTACGAAGAAGACGATGACGGCGACGGAGGCGGTGGCCATCAGCGCGATCACGCCGATCGCGCCGACGTTGCCGGCCCAGGTGAACAGCTGGATGACGGGGGCGGTGGGGTCGCCCACGGGCTGGTCGTCGGTGACGGCGAAGCCGGTGACGACGATCAGGGCGATGACGGTCTGGAGGAGGGAGCCGAGGGCCGGGGCGCCGCTGGCCTTGGCGGTGCGGCCGAGCGGGGCGGGCAGCAGGCCCTCGCGGCCCATCGCGAAGGCGTAGCGGGCGACGACGTTGTGGAAGCTGAGCATCGACGCGAAGATCCCGGTGACGAAGAAGAGATGCAGGACGTCGGTGAAGACGGTGCCCAGGCGGGGCTCGCTGAGCGCGAAGATCAGCTTCGGGCCGTACTTGCCGGCGGTGGCGACGACGTGGTCGGGGCCGGTGGCGACGCCGATGAGCCAGGAGCTGAGGGCGAAGAAGACCGCGACGATGCCGACGCACAGGAACATCACCCGGGCCACGACCGTTCCCGGGCGGCTGGTCTCCTCGGCGTAGACGGGGGCCTGTTCGAAGCCGACGAAGGCGGTGACGGCGAAGCACAGGGTGGTGCCCAGGCCCGCGCCGCCGAGGGTGGTGGGGTCGAAGGCGTGCAGGGACAGGCCCTGCGGTCCCGGCTGGGCGGCGAAGGCGGTGTCGAAGACGACGATCATGGCGACCTCGATGCACAGGAGGACGCCGAGGACCTTGGCGTTGAGGTCGATCTTCAGGGCGCCGAGCACTCCGGTGACGGCGACGGCCAGCAGCCCGGGGATCCACCAGGCGACGCTCACCGACAGATGCCGCTCCAGCAGCGCGGAGACCTCGAAGCCGAACATGCCGTAGATGCCGCACTGGAGGGTGCTGTAGGAGGCGAGCGCCACGAAGGAGGCACCCGAGCCGACGGTGCCGCCCAGGCCGCGGGCGATATACGCGTAGAACGCCCCGGCGTTGTGGACGTGCCGGCTCATCTCGGCGTAGCCGACGCTGAACAGCGCCATCACCACACCCAGGATGACGAACAGCAGCGGCTGCCCCACGATCCCCATGACCTGGTACGTGGTGGCCATGACACCCGCGACGACCATCAAGGGTGCACTGGCGGCCAGTACGGACAGCAGCAGACCGGGGGTGCCGATGCGGTCGGCCCGCAGCGCGCGTTCGGTGCCCTTGAAGGTGCTGATCCCGCCGCCGGGGCCGGTCGTCGGCCCGGGGCGGGCGGTGGCCGGGGCGCTGCTCGTCTTTCCCGAACTGCCGATGGGCATGGCGGGGTTGTCCTTCCGGGGATGTGGGGGTGGGGGTCAGGTCGCGGGCAAGTGGCGGTCAGGTGGCGCCGAGTGCGGCGGCGCGGGCGGCCTTGAACGCCTTGAGGGCGTCGCGCTCGGCGTACGACCAGGGTTCGGGGGTGACGTGGGTGCCGATGCGGTGGAAGAGTGCGGCCGCCTCGGCCATCCGTCCCTCGTAGAACTTTGCGTGTGCGAGGAAGTTGAGATCCACCTTGGAGCGCGGATGGCCCTCGCCCTCCCACTCCAGCCACCAGTCGAAGGCGGCCTTCATGGCCTGGCGGGCGCGCCGGGTGGCCCAGTGGCCACAGGCGGCGGGGTCGGCGGGCTCCAGACCGTGGGCGGCCAGGACGCGGTAGCGCTCGGCGTGGGCGATGACGGGGAGGACGGCCAGCGGGGAGTCGGCGGGGGCCTGTTCGGCGGCCCAGGCGGCGAAGTCGTAGACCTGGTGCAGGGGGTCGTCGCGGTCGCCCTGCTGGAGTTCGGCCAGGCAGGCCGTCATGAGGTGGTGCGCGTGGTGGTGGTCGGGGTGGCGGGCGCGGATCTGGTCGAAGGCCTGCTCACGTTCGTCCACGGTGCCGGTACGGCGGGCGAGGATCAGCGCGCCGAGCCAGGGCGTCGGATCCTCGGGCAGCAGGACGGCGGCGGCCTTGCAGGCGTCGGCGGCGGTCTCGATGCTGCCCTTCCCGGCCAGTGCCAGGTGGACGAGCGCGCAGGCCAGGAGGGTGGCGGCGTCGCCGCTGTCCGGCTCGGCGAGCTGCCAGTCGCGGGCCCAGTGGGCGCTGGCCGGCGAGGCGCCCAGGACCGTTAATCGGTGGCCGCGCAGGTCCCAGTCGGCGCCGGTCCCGGCGAGCAGGCTACGCACCTCGGTCCACCGGCCTTGGGTCAACGCCGCTGCGGCGGTGACCAGTTGGGCGTCGTCCAGACTCGGGGAGAGGACCGGGGCGTCCTTGCGGCGGGCGCGTCCCAGCGGGGGCGGAGGGGGCGGACTCATGGACCAGGAGACTCCATGACGCGCTGCACCGATTTTCCACCTCGCTGTGTTGTCCGACTGGTCGGTGGACCGAATCTGCGCGCGTAGCCCGCCGACGGAAAATGGTCTGGTCCACTTCGGAAACTTCACGGACAGCAAAGCGGTACGCACAGCTTCGCGTCAAGGCCGGAAAGGGAATGGCCGGATCCCCGCCAACTCCCCTTCCGGAAAACGGTATTGATCGATCACCGGCCGGAATGCGGCGGGGACCCGGCGCGCTCAGGAAACCGCCCTGGCCGCCGCCCGGCCCGCCGTACGCCCGGAGAAGAGGCAGCCGCCGAGGAAGGTGCCCTCCAGCGAACGGTAGCCGTGCACCCCGCCACCGCCGAATCCCGCCACCTCGCCCGCCGCGTACACACCCGGCAGGGGCTCGCCGTCCTCGGCCAGCACCCGCGAGGACAGGTCGGTCTCGAGGCCGCCGAGCGTCTTGCGGGTGAGGATGTTCAGCCGTACGGCGATCAGCGGGCCGGCCTTGGGGTCCATCAGGCGGTGCGGGGCGGCGGTGCGGATCAGCCGGTCGCCGAGGTATTTGCGGGCCCCGCGCATCGCGGTGACCTGGAGGTCCTTGGTGAAGGAGTTCGCGATCTCGCGGTCGCGGGCGACGATCTCGCGGCGCAGCTCGCCCTCGTCGATCAGCGGGTCCCCGGTCAGCTCGTTCATCCGCCGCACGAGCGAGGTCAGCGACCGTTCGACGATGAAGTCCGCGCCGTGGTCCATGAACGCCTGTACCGGGCCCGGCGCCCCGGCCCTGGCGCGGCCCAGCACCTCGCGCACGCTCTTGCCGGTCAGATCCGGGTTCTGCTCGGAGCCGGAGAGGGTGAACTCCTTCTCGATGATCTTCTGGGTGAGCACGAACCAGGTGTGGTCGTGGCCGGTCCGCATGATGTGCTCGAGCGTGCCGAGGGTGTCGAAGCCCGGGAACAGCGGCACCGGCAGCCGCTTGCCGCGGGCGTCCAGCCACAGCGGGGAGGGGCCGGACAGGATCCGGATGCCGTGCATCGGCCAGATGGGGTTCCAGTTGTCGATGCCCTCGGTGTAGTGCCACATCCGGTCGCGGTTGATGATCCGGCCGCCGGCCGCCTCGGTGATGCCGAGCATCTTGCCGTCCACATGCGCGGGCACCCCGGACAGCATCCGCTCGGGGGGCTTGCCGAGGCGCTCGGGCCAGTTGGCGCGGACCAGATCGTGATTGCCGCCGATACCGCCGGAGGTGACGATCACGGCCTGGGCCCGCAGCTCGAAGGCGCCGGCGACCTCGCGGCCGCTGGGCCGGCCCCGCTCGGCGTCGGAGGGCGCGAGGATCTCCCCGCTGACCGTGTCCACGTTCCCCGCGCTGCGGGCGAGCCCGGTGACCCGGTGGCGGAAGCGCAGCTCCACCAGGCCGCGCGCGACACCGGCCCGCACCCGGCGCTCGAACGGCGCAACGAGGCCGGGGCCGGTGCCCCAGGTGATGTGGAAGCGGGGGACGGAGTTGCCGTGCCCGGTCGCGTCATAGCCGCCGCGCTCGGCCCAGCCGACGACGGGGAAGATCCGTACGCCCTGCCGGTGCAGCCACGCCCGCTTCTCCCCCGCCGCGAAATCCACGTACGCCTCGGCCCATTTGCGCGGCCAGTGGTCCTCGGGCCGGTCGAAGCCGGCGGTGCCCAGCCAGTCCTGCCAGGCCAGCTCGCGGCTGTCGCGGATGCGCAGCCTGCGCTGTTCGGGGGAGTCGACGAGGAAGAGGCCGCCGAAGGACCAGTGGGCCTGGCCGCCGAGCGACTGCTCGGGCTCCTGGTCGAGCAGGATCACCTTGCGCCCCGCGTCGACCAGTTCGGCGGTGGCCGCCAGCCCCGCCAGGCCCGCTCCGATCACGATCACATCAGCGTCGTACGCCATCTGCGCTCTCTTCCGCTCTCCTCACCGGAGCGTGCCGGCCGCCCCGGACGCCGTGATGCCCACGATCCTCAGCGCGGTGGACCATGCCGTCAACCCTTTGTTACCCGGTGGTACGGGCGGGCTCGCGCAAGAATGGTGGGTGTTGAGGGCCACCCCGGGCCGCCACCGGACGAATGTCCTCAGGCGCAATACCCCGCCCCGCGCGATACGAGGTGTGCGACGTGACGGTGATTCTGCTCGCCCTTGGGGCGGCCTGCTGTCTGGGACTGGGCTTCGTCCTCCAGCAGGAAGCGGCGCAGCACGCCCCGCCCAAGGACTACCTCTCCCTGCGCTTGCTGCTGGACCTGGTGCGGATGCCGCGCTGGGTGGCCGGCATCGCGCTGTTCGTCGTCGGGATGGCGCTGGGCGCGCTGGCACTGGGGATGGGCGACATCACTCTGGTGGAGCCGCTGCTGGCGACGAATCTGCTGTTCGCGATGGCGCTGGCCCGGCGGCTGAGCGGGCAGCGGCTCGGCCGCAGCGGCTGGGCCGGGCTGTGGCTGTTGGCAGGCGGGGTGACGGCGTTCATCGTGGCCGGGCAGCCGCACGGTGGCACCAGCGAGGCCGGCCGGCCCGCCCAGTGGCTGATCATGGGCATAGTGCTGGCCACCGCCCTGGTACTGGCGGCCGTCGCCAAACGCGAACGGGTGCATGTGAGCCTGGAGGCGGCGCTGCTGGGCGTCGCGGCGGGGCTGCTGTACGGCCTCCAGGACGCGCTGACCCGGATCAGCGGCGAACGCTTCGGCCAGGGCGGCTGGGCCACCCTGGCCACGAGCTGGCATCCGTACGCCATCGTCGTCCTCGGCATCACGGCGCTGGTGATGGTGCAGAGCGCCTTCGAGACCGCCCCCCTGCGGCTTTCCCTGCCCGCGCTGACCGCCGCCCAGCCGCTGGCCGGCATCGCCTGCGGGGTCGGCTTCCTCGGCGACCAGCTACGGGTCACCCCCGGCGCACTGGCCTGGGAGGCGGCCGGGATAGCCGCCGTGATCGCGGGCATCGTCCTGATCGGCAGCCATCCGGCGATGCCGCCCGGGGCCGGCAAGGCCGACCCCGTCAGGGAGTTGCAGCCGCGGTAGCGCCCTCGCCGGTCGGCGGGGGCGCGTCGTTTGGGTCACCGGTCCGCCGGTCCGCTGCGCTTTGCCTGGGCCGAGCGTTTTTGGCTTTCCCGCCGTGGGTGGTTTCTCGCCGTTGCGCCTGCGGCGGGCGTGGGTTTGTCGGGTGCGGTGACGGCCCTACACGGCTCCGCCGCTACGGTCCGTCCCCTCCCGTGGGTGGGGGGATTTCTAGTGGGGGCGGGCGTTGTGTGTCCGGTGCCGCTGATTGTGTCCACGGCGTGCACCTGACCGCTGGCGTACGCCCCCACCGGTTTTCTCCCACCCCAACGGGGAGGGACCGGGCCGCAGGACGGAGTCCGGAGGCCCGGTCCCGCAGCCGAACAGCCCCGCGCAAGCGGCACCAGCCCGCCGCAGGCGCCACGGCGAACAACCCCCACGGCGGGGCAGCCAAAAACAACGGCTCAGGCAAAGCGCAGCGGAGGGGCAGGCGCAACGGCGGCAAACCCCCACGGCGGGCAAGCCAAAAACAACGGCCCAGGCGAAGCGCAGCGAACCGGCGGTATGGCAATTAATAATGGCCAGCATTAAGGTGCAGGCCATGGCCAGAACCTCAGGCCCCGAGACCCGGGACAAACTGATCCGCGCCGCGGAGGAACTCTTCGCGGCGCACGGCGTGGACGGCGCCCAGATGCGTGACATCGTCCGGCGCGCCGGCCAGGGCAACCCCTCGGCCGTGCAGTATCACTTCGGCTCGCGCGCCGGACTGCTGGACGCGGTGATGGCGGGCCGGCTGGGGCGTACGGAAGCGGCCCTGGCGCCGCTGCTGGCCGCCGTGGAGGGCGCCGGCGGGACGCTGGCCGAGCTGGTCGGCGCGTTGCTCACCGCGGAGGCGACCGAACTGCGCGACGACCGCGGGCGGCGCTGTCTTCGGATTTCCGCCCAGCTCAGCCATGAGAGCGGGGTACGCACCCGGATCCCGCATCCGACGCTGGACGGCACCGCCTACTGGCGGCTGATCGGCCGTATGGAGGACGCCCTCGCGGCGGCCGGGCTGCCCGAGCCGCTGCGCCTGGAGCGGCTGGATCTCGCGCTGACCCTCATCGGCGCGGCGATGGCCGACCGCGCGCGGCACTACCTGGAGGGCGCCGCCCCCCTCCTCGGCGAGGAGCTGTTTCTCGCCGATCTCACCGGGACCACCGTGGCGTTCCTGCTCGCGGCCGCTCCCGGCACGACCACCCCCGATCTTTAGGAGTTCGCTCATGACCGACGCCACCCCCGCCGCCCCGGCGGCGAGCCTGGCCGGCAAGACCGTCATCATCACCGGCGGCGCCCGCGGCCTGGGCGCGGCGGCCGCCGAGCAGGCCCTCGAGGCCGGAGCCAACGTCGTCCTCACCGACGTCCTCCAGGAGGAGGGCGCGGCGACCGCGGACCGGCTCGGCCAGCGGGCCCGTTTCCTGACCCACGACGTCACGTCCGAGGAGGACTGGCAGCGCGTCGCCGACTACGCCGTGGCCGAGTTCGGCGGGATCGACGGCCTGGTCAACAACGCCGGGATATCCACCGGAGCGCCGCTGGAGACGATCTCCGTCGACTTCTTCCGCAAGGTCATCGAGGTGAACCTGACCGGCGTCTTCATCGGCATGAAGACCGTCATCCCCGCCATGAAGGCGCGCGGCGCGGGCTCCATCGTGAACATCTCCTCGGCCGCCGGGCTGATGGGCCTGGCGATGACCGGCGGCTACGGCGCCTCCAAGTGGGGCGTACGCGGCCTGACCAAGGTCGCCGCGGTGGAGCTGGGCACCGAGCGCATCCGGGTGAACTCCGTGCACCCGGGCATGACGTACACCCCGATGACCGCCCAGGTCGGCATCCAGAAGGGCGAGGGCAACTACCCCAACACCCCGATGGGCCGGGTCGGCGAGCCGCACGAGATCGCCGGCTCCGTGGTCTTCCTGCTCTCCGACGCCGCGTCGTACGTGACCGGCGCCGAGCTGGCGGTGGACGGCGGCTGGACCACCGGCCCGACGGTGAAGTACGTCATGGGTCAGTGAGCGGCGGCGGGGCCGGGCTCCCCGGCGCGACCGGCCCCGGCCCCTGGTGATTCCATGACCCCATGACCGATCACGATCAGCCCACCGATCACGATCAGCGGCCGCTCGACGCGGACGAGATCCTCGATGTCGTGGACGAGAACGATGAGGTCGTGGGGCAGGCGCCGCGCGGCGAGACCTACGCCCGCCGGATGCGCACCCGCGCCACGTTCATCCTGGTCAGGGACGCCGAGGACCGGATCTTCGTGCACCGCCGCACCCCGCACAAGCTCGTCTTCCCCGGGCACTACGACATGTTCGTGGGCGGGGTGGTCGGCGCCGGGGAGAGCTACGACCGGGCGGCGCTGCGCGAGGCGGAGGAGGAGCTGGGCGTGCGGGGGCTGCCGCAGCCGGAGCCGCTGCTGAAGTTCCTGTACGAGACGGCGGAACATACCTGGTGGTCGGCGGTCTACCAGGTGCGCTGGACGGGGCCCGTCGCGCCGCAGGAGTCGGAGATCGACTGGCATACGTTCATGACGGAAGGGGAGCTGGACCGGCGGCTGGCGGAGTGGCCGTGGACGCCGGACGGGCTCGCCGCGTACCGGGAGCTGACCGCCCGACGGGGCTCCGGTTCCCCGGACGGCCCCGGCCGTTAGGGTTCTGACCATGATCCTCTCCGACGGGCTCCGGTCGATCGGCGCGGCCGTACGGCTGTGGCTGTCGCCCGCTCGGGTCCGCGAGGACGGCACCACCCCCGACTACCGCTTCTCGCTGGCCAATGAGCGCACCTTCCTGGCCTGGCTGCGTACCGGTCTGGCGCTGGTCGGCGGTGGCTTCGCAGTGGACCAGTTCCTGCCCCGGCTGCACCAGGGGCTGCGGCTGACCTGCACCGTCGTGCTGCTGGTGGCGGGCGCGCTGTGCGCCCTGCGGGCGGTCAACCACTGGGTCCGCTGCGAGCGCGCGATGCGCCGCGGCGAGGATCTGCCGCTCACCCGCTTCCCGACCGTGCTGGCCCTCGGCGTCGGGGTGCTGGCGGCCGCCATGGTCGTCCTCGTCGTACTGGGCTGGACCGTCTAGCCGTGGGGGACGCACAGCGGGACGCGCGGGCCCGGCCGCCGGCGCCCGACCGGGACCCCGGCCTCCAGCCGGAACGCACCCGGCTGGCCTGGCGGCGGACGACGCTGTCCTGCACGGTCGTGGCCCTGCTGGCCGGCCGCCAGCTGGCGCGGAGCCGGGCCCCGGGCGCGGTGGAGGCCGTTCTGGCGGCGGCCGTCGCGCTGGTGTGGCTCGCCTTCGTGGCGGCGGCTCACCTCCGGGTACGCGACCTGGCCACCGGACGTCCGCCGGACCTGCGGCCCTGGCTCGCGCTGCTGCTGGCCGGCTGCACGGTGGCGCTGGCGGCGTTCGGCGCGGCGCGGGTGCTGCCGTAGGCGGGGCGGGGTGCGGCCCGGGAGTGGGTAAAGAAAAGTCCAACTTCGCCGTCGGGGAGAGTACTGACCGTACGTCACCCGACGCGTCCGTCCATCACTCAGCTCACCCGTCACCCTGGGGGAAGTACATGGAGCCCTACCTCACCGAACTGGCCGCCGGCGTGCACGCCTTCATCCAGCCGGACGGCGGCTGGTGTCTGAACAACGCCGGCTTCGTCACCGACGCGGACGCCACCCTCGTCGTGGACACCGCCGCCACCGAGCGCCGGGCGCGCCTGCTGCGCCGGCGGATCGCCGGCAGTGGCGCCCCCACGCCACGCACGGTGGTCAACACCCACCACCACGGCGATCACACCTACGGCAACAGCGTCTTCACCCCCGAGGCGACCGTCATCGGGCACGCCGCCTGTCGCCGCGAGCTGCTGGCCGCCGGGCGCCAGCTGCATGCGGTGTGGCCCGGGGTGGAGTACGGCGACATCCGCCTGACCGCGCCCACGGTGACCTTCACCGACGAACTGACCCTGCACGTCGGCGGCATCGAGGTGCGGCTGCTGCACCCGGGCGTCGCGCACACCCCCGGCGACACCATCGTCTGGCTGCCCGCGCAGCGCATCGTCTTCACCGGGGACCTGGTCTTCCACGGCGGGACCCCGTTCATCTTCATGGGCTCGCTGGCCGGCTCGCTGCGCGCGCTGGACCTGCTGCGTTCGCTGGACGCGGTGACGGTCGTGCCGGGGCACGGCCCGGTGACGGGGCCCGAGGTGTACGACGGCATCGAGGATTATCTGCGGTTCGTCGAGCGGCTGGCGCGGGACGGCCGGGCGGCCGGGCGTACGCCGCTGGAGGTGGCCCGGGAGGCGGATCTCGGGCCGTTCGCGGCGCTGGCCGAGAGCGAGCGGCTGGTGGCCAATCTGCATCGCGCCTACGCGGAGCTGGCGGGCGGCGAGCCGGGTGCGCCGCTGGACCCGATGGCCGGGTTCGGCGACATGACGGCGATGAACGGCGGGATCCCGATCGCCTGCCACGCGTGACGGACCGGGCGGATACGGCGGAAAAGCGTCGCGTGACGGACGCCCCACCGACCGGCACTGGACTCCATACCGACTAGTCGGCATGATCGGTGCAGCGATGGATCGTATCGACCGTCACGCATGCCGCATGCTGCCGTACGGAGGACAACGTTGACCCCTCCCCCTCGTACGCGAGGGGGATTCCTGGCTCACGTTGCCTGCGGCCCGGCGGGCGCACAGGTCTTACACGATCAGCACCAGCCGGGTTGAAGACCAGCCCGGACCAGCATCACGCGGGCGGAGTTCTTGTCCCTGGGCGAGACGGCTCCGCACGCGGTGCAGGCATACGTCCTTTCGGAGAGGGGAAGCGCGTGCTTGGTTCTCGCTCCGCACTGCGCACAGTCCATCGTGGTGTGCGCGGGGTGGACCAGATGCACGGCACGGCCGTGCTTGCGGCCCATCTCGATCAGGGCGCGTTTCGTGGCGCCGGTCGCGGCATCGGCCGCCTTGCGGGCCATGGTCGACTTCGCCAGGAACTTCGGGCGGAAGTCCTCCACCGCCAGCGCGTCATGGTCGCGGACAACGCGCTTGGCCCTTCCCCAAGCTCTCGGCTCCGCTCGAGCAGGGAGAGACCCCATTCGCCCGGTGTCCTCCCTCTGCCGGGCGACCTTCTTGTACAGCTTCGCGGTCTGCCGCGTCGCCTCCCGATAGCCCTTCGATCCTGCCTGTCCCTTGGCCGGTTTACGCCTGGCCATCATGCGCTGACAGCGGGCGAGTTTCTGCGCGGCCGTCTTGCCGTACTGCGGGTGGGGAAGGTCGTGGGTATCGCTCGTGGTGGTCGCCGTCTCACGTACGCCCCAGTCGATCCCGATCACACGCCTGGTCTGCGGGAGGTGTTCGGTAGTCGTCGCGACGACGAACGACGCCCGCCACTGCCCCACCGCATCCCGGTACACGCGCACCGACGACGGCGGTTTGGGAAGCTCCCGCGACCACACCACGCGCAGCACGATGCCGCCGGCAAGCTGCAGACGGCCGTCCTTGAGGCGGAAACCGCGCTTCGTGTACTCCAGCGTGGGCAGCGCCTCGCGCTTCTTCTTGTACCGGGGCATCCCGGCACGCTGCCGCATCGGCAAACGCGCCTTGATGTCCTTCAACGCCTTCGCGCGGGACTTGCCGAAGTCCCGGATCAACTGTCCCCCAGCTACCGCTGGGAGTGCCCCCAGCTGAGGAACACAGGCACCCTCAGCCGGCCACGGCGTCCCCGCGCGGGCCTCGGTCAGCATCTTCGCCAGCTGCACCGGCCCGCACGTCGCCCTTTCACCGGAGGCCCGGTTGTGAGCGTGAACCGTCTTCGACTTCGCGACGCACTCATTCCAAATCCAACGACACCGGTCCCACTCGGCTTCGAGCGCACGCCGGGCCGTGGACGACAGACGCACACGAAAGGTGTACCGGGCGTGCCCGAACCCCTGCTCCGTCTGCGCTGCTGTCGTCATACACCCGAACCTACCTGGGAGGACTGACAATTGAGAGCAGCTGATCTTGGGGGGCCTGCGCACCCGTCCCGTGGTGGACAGCCCATCGCCCTGGCGGCGCTCGCCCTGTCCCTGCCCTGCTCCGCAGGAGCTTCGTTTCTCCCCCGCAAGCGGGAGGTACCCCCAGCCCCGGCTGAAACCGGGGGCATCCACGAAGGAGAACAACGATGACCAAGGGCACCCCTCCCCCGCAGACCGCGGCCCGGGAGGAACCCCCCGGCCTCGACCTCGCCCGATTGCGCGAGCGGCTGGACCGGGAGCTGCCGGGCCTGACCGGCGGGCCGCTGAGCGCGCAGCTGATCGAGGGCGGGCGGTCCAATCTCACCTACCGCGTCACCGACGGCGCCTCCTCCTGGGTGGTGCGCCGGCCGCCGCTCGGCCATGTGCTGGCCACCGCGCACGACATGCGGCGCGAGCACCGGGTGATCAGCGCGCTCCACGAGACGCCGGTGCCGGTGCCCGAGGCGCTGCTGCTGTGCGAGGACGAGTCGGTGATCGGCGCGCCGTTCTATGTGATGGAGCTGGTCGAGGGCACGCCGTACCGGACGGCCGACCAGCTGGCCCCGCTCGGCGCGGAGCGCACCCGCGCCGTGGTGCTGTCCCTGGTCGACACGCTCGTCGACCTGCACGCCGTGGACCCGGAGGCGGTCGGGCTGGGCGACTTCGGGCGGCCGGACGGTTTCCTGGAGCGTCAGCTGCGGCGCTGGGGAAAGCAGTTGAGCGCGTCGAAGAACCGCGAGCTGGCGGGGATCGACGAGCTGCACGAGGCGCTGGGCCGGGCGCTGCCCGCCTCCCCCGCACCGGCCGTCGTGCACGGTGACTACCGTCTGGACAATGTGCTGGTAGGTGCGGCGAACGAGCCCAAAAGGGGTGCCGACACCATCAAGGCCGTCCTGGACTGGGAGATGTCCACGCTCGGCGATCCGCTGACCGACCTGGGGCTGCTGGTGATGTACAGCCAGGACCTGCAGTTGCCCGAGTCGCCGGTCAGCACGACCAGCGGCGCCGCGGGCCACCCCTCCCCCGCCGAGCTGATCGAGCGCTACGCCGCCCGCTCCGGGCGGGACACCTCCGCCATCGCCTGGTACACCGCCTTCGCCTGGTTCAAGCTCGCCGTGATCCTCGAGGGCATCCACTACCGCTTCACGCTCGGCCAGACGGTCGGCGCGGGCTTCGACCGGATCGGCGAGCTCGTGCCCGTGTTCATCGACCACGGACTCACCACCCTCAAGGAAGGCTGAGGCAGCCATGGACTTCGCATTCGACGCCCGTACGGAAGAGCTGCGTGAGCGGCTGCTGGCGTTCATGGACGAGCATGTCCATCCGGCCGAGCAGACCGCGCACGAGCAGCGTGCCGAGCTCGCCTCGCCGTGGGACACCCCGGCGGTCGTGGAGGAGCTGAAGGCCGAGGCCCGCAGGCAGGGGCTGTGGAACCTGTTCCTCCCGGACGCGGAGCACGGCGCGGGGCTGACCAATCTCCAGTACGCTCCGCTGGCCGAAATCACCGGCCGCAGCCCGCAGTTGGCGCCCACCGCGCTGAACTGCGCGGCGCCGGACACCGGCAATATGGAGGTGCTGGCGCAGTTCGGCGACGAGGCGCAGCAAAAGCAGTGGCTCCAGCCGCTGCTGGCGGGCGAGATCCGGTCGGCGTTCGCGATGACGGAGCCGGAGGTGGCCTCGTCGGACGCGACGAACATCGAGACCCGTATCGAGCGCGACGGCGATGAGTACGTCATCAACGGCCGCAAGTGGTACATCTCCGGGGCGATGAACCCGCTGTGCGGGATCTTCATCGTGATGGGGAAGACGGACCCGGACGGCGCCGACATACGCCGCCAGCAGTCGATGGTGCTGGTGCCGCGCGATACGCCGGGCCTCGAGGTCAAGCGGGCCATGCAGGTATACGGCTACGAGGACCACTGGCACGGCGGGCACGCCGAGGTGATCTTCGACAATGTGCGGGTGCCGGTGGGCAATCTGATCGGCGAGGAGGGCGGCGGCTTCGGCATCGCGCAGGCGCGGCTGGGGCCCGGCCGGATCCATCACTGCATGCGGCTGATCGGGATGGCCGAGCGGGCCATCGAGCTGATGTGCCGGCGCGCGGTGTCGCGTACGGCCTTCGGGAAGCCGCTCGCGCAGCAGGGCGTGGTGCAGGAGTGGATCGCGGATGCCCGGGTGGCGGTGGAGCAGCTGCGGCTGCTGGTGCTGAAGACCGCGTGGCTGATGGACACCGTCGGCAACAAGGGCGCGCACACCGAGATCCAGGCCATCAAGATCGCCACCCCGCGCACGGTCGTGAACATCCTCGACCAGGCGGTCCAGCTGCACGGCGCGGGCGGCGTCAGCCAGGACTTCCCGCTGGCCGAGCTGTGGGCCGGGGCGCGGACGCTGCGCCTGGCGGACGGGCCGGACGAGGTGCACCAGCGGTCGCTGGCGCGCCGGGAGCTGAAGAAGTACCTGTGACGGTGAGCGCCTGACGCGTTACGGGCGCAGCGCGCGCAGCAGGAGGTCGGCCAGGTGGTCGGCCACCTGCTGCGGCGTGAGCGGGCCGTCCTCGCGGTACCAGGTGCCCAGGTGGTGCACCGACCCGAAGTGGTAGTCCACGACCAGGTCGGCGGGAATGTCCGCGGCGAAGACCCCCGTGCGCTGGCCCTCCTCGATCAGGGCCCGGAACCGCTCGTGGTAGCGCCGCCGTTCGGCCCGTACCTGCTTGTCCTTCTCGGGGCCGAGGTGGTGCATCGAGCGGAAGAAGATCTTGGTGTCGTCGAGGTTCTCGATGGTGGTGACGACGACATCGGCGGCGGCGTCCCGCAGCCGCCGTTCGACCGGCGCGTCGGCGTCCGCGAAGTGGTCCAGCCGCTCCTGCTGGAGGCGCAGGACCCGGCCGTAGACCTCGTGCAGCAGGTCGTCCTTGGAGCCGAAGTAGTGGTAGAGGGCGCCCTTGGTGACGCCCGCCGCGTCGACGATCTCCTGGACGGAGGTGCGGTCGTAGCCGCGCTCCGCGAAGAGCCTGGTGGCGGTGGCCAGCAGTCGTTGCGCCACCGGCTTCGTGCCGCCGGTGCCGTTCCCGGTGCCGCTGCCGTTGCCGTCCTTCGTGCCGGCCATCGCCCTCACCTGTCCTTCGTGCGTGTGCGCCTGTTGTGCTCCGCGGGTGCCGCGGGGTTACGCGCGGTGGCGCAGCTCCCGTCGGAGGATCTTGCCACTCGCGGTCTTCGGAAGCTCGGGCAGGATCTCCACCACGCGGGGATATTTGTACGCCGCCAGCCGTTCCTTGCAGTAGGCGGCCAGTTCAGCGGGCTCGGGGGCGGCCCCCGCGCGCAGGCTGACATAGGCCTTCACCGACTCACCGCGGTAGGCGTCCGGCACGCCGACGACGGCCGCCTCGCGCACCGCCGGGTGGGTGTAGAGGACGTCCTCGACCTCGCGCGGCCACACCTTGAAGCCGGATGCGTTGATCATGTCCTTCTTGCGGTCGACGACATAGAGCCAGCCGTCGGCGTCCATGAAGCCGATGTCGCCGGTGCGCAGTTCGCCGTCAGGGATGGCCTCGGCGGTGGCGTCCGGCCGCCGCCAGTAGCCGGGGACGACCTGGGGGCCGGTGACCGCGATCTCGCCCTGCTCGCCGAACGCCACGTCGGCGCCGTTCTCATCGATGATCCGCACGACGGTGTCGGGGCCGGGGACGCCGACGGCGAGGGTCCCGGAAACCTTGTCGACCGGCGCCTGACGCCCCGGTGGGACGCTGGCGCAGGGCGCGGTGCACTCGGTCAGGCCGTAGCCGTTGTGGAGGTAGGGGCCGAAGCCGGCCCGGAACTTCTCCACCAGGGCGGGTGGCAGCGGCGCGCCGCCCGAGGACAGCGCCTGGAAGGACGCGAAGTGGTCGCGGCCGGCATCCGGGTGGGCCATCAGCGCCATGTACGCGGTGGAGGGGCCGACCGTGTAGGCGGGGCGGTGCTCGCGGAAGGCGTCCAGGACGACGCCCGCCTCGAAGCGGTAGGCGAGCGCGAGGGTGCCGGTGTTGGCGAGGCAGGCGGCCAGTTCGCAGACCATGCCGGTGATGTGGAAGAGGGGGGCGAGCGCGAAGTACGTGGCGCCTTCGGGCAGGCCCAGGCCGGTGCGCTGGCGCTCGGCGTTGTAGCTGATGTTGCCATGGGTGTTGGTGGCGCCCTTGGGGGTGCCGCTGGTGCCCGAGGTGTAGCTGATCAGCGCGATGTCGTCGGCGGCCAGGCCGGGGTCGGCCGGCACCGCCCTGATGGGCCCGGCGGTACGGGCGACGGTCAGCAGATCGTCGGCGCCCTCGCGCGGCCCCGGGAGCCCGCCGCGCAGCACCCGGCCGTCGTTGCGCGTCTGCAGCCCGGTCTCGTCCGCGGTGAGGGCGATGCGTACGGACCGTGTCCCGGCGGCGGTGTCGCGGAGGAAGGCGTCCCAGGTGCGGTCGGCGCAGATGACGGCGGTGACCTCGGCGTCGTCGAGGATGTGCCGCATCTCACCCGATTTGTACATGGGGTTGACGGGCACCACCACGCCGCCCGCCTTCCAGACGCCGAGCACCGCGAGCACGAAGTGCGGGGTGTTCTGGAGCATCACCGCGGCCCGGTCGCCGCGCGCGAGGCCGTGGCCGGCGAGGTGGGCGGCGATGCCGTCGGAGAGCGCGTCGGTCTCGGCGTAGGACAGCTTCCCGTCGAAGTACGCGAGCGCCGTGCGGTCCGGGGCTCGGCGCACCGCCGCCCGGAAGGCGTGCAGCGGCGAGGGCGGCGGCTGGACGGGGGCGCGCTGGGCGTCGTTGAGCTGCGCCAGCCACGGCTTGTCCTGGTAGGAGGTCATCGGGGTGCGGCCCTGCCTTCCTGATCGTCCATGAGTCCGTACGTCGGTGGGTCGGTGGGTCCGTGGGTCGGCGGGTCGGCGGGTCGGCGGGTCGGTGCCCCGGTGGAATCCCTGCGTCCGTTAATCCTTGCCTACTGCGGTCAGCCCTCGCCGCCCTGCTGCTGCTCCAGCTTCCGCTGGAGGTGGTTCATGCCGCCCAGCCAGCGGTCGGGGTCGGTGGCGCGCGCGATGTAGTAGTCGCCGGCCTCGGGGTGCGGCAGGACCAGGAAGCGGCCCTCGGCCATGGCCGCGAAGAGCGCATCGGCGACGACTTCGGGCTCGACGGCGGTGGGCGTCAGGACGAGCTCCCCGGCGGCCCCGGTGCCGGACAGCATGTCGGTCCGTACGCCCTGCGGGCAGATCGCGTGCACGTCGATGCCGCGGTGGCGGTAGGTGAGCGAGAGCCACTCGGCGAAGGCGTACGCGCCGTGCTTGGTGACGCTGTAGGGCGCCGCGCCGACCATGGTCAGCAGGCCCGCGGCGGACACGGTGGAGATGAAGCGGCCGCTGCCGCGCTCCAGCCACTCGGGCACCAGCTCGCGCGCGGCCCGGACATGGGCCATCACATTGACGTCCCAGGCCAGCTCCCAGGCGTCCTCGGGCGCCTCGGGCCCGCCGCCGGTGCCGACGCCGGCGTTGGCGCAGAAGATGTCGACGGCGCCGCCCAGCGCCTCGCGGGCGGCCGGCACGACTCCGGAGGCGTCCCCGGGGACCGCGATCGCTCCGATGGCCTCGGCGGTGGTCTTCGCCTTGGCCTCGTCCAGGTCGTTGACCACCACACGGGCGCCTTCGGCGGCGAACCGGCGGGCCAGCGCGGCGCCGATCCCCCCGCCCGCTCCGGTCACGACAACGGCCTTGTCCCGTACGGCTGCCACGCTGTGTCTCCCTCGGTCGCGCTCACTGGGCTCTCCCCTGCGCAGACTAACCAGTCGGTATGTGGCAACGGAAGAGCTCGTTTCCGTCACGGCCGGGCGCATTCCGTAGCGGCCCCGGGCGCGTTAGCGTGCCCACGACACAAACCTCGGGTCCCTTTCCCGATCACGGAGGTGTGCGCATGGCTCTGTCGAGACGCGTTCTGGGTCGGCTGGCGGCAACCGGAGCGGCCGCGGCGGCGCTCCCCGCGACGGCGGCCCCGGCCCATGCGGCACGGCCCCCCGGCGGCCGCCCGGTACGCACCGGCTTCGACCGGCTCCAGGCCGACGGCTACCGCCTCCTGGACGGCCACGACGTCGGCGTCGTCACCAACCCCACCGGCGTGACCCAGGATGTGCGCCACATCGTGGACGTCATGCACGCCGACCCCCGGGTCCGCCTGACCGCCGTCTTCGGCCCCGAACACGGCTTCCGCGGCACCGCCCAGGCGGGCGGTTCGGAGGGCCGCTACGACGACCCGGCCACCGGGCTGCCGGTCTACGACACGTACAACAAGAGCGGCAGGGAGCTCGCCGGCATCTTCACCGAATCCGGCGTGGACACCATCGTCTTCGACATCCAGGACGTCGGCGCGCGCTTCTACACCTACATCTGGACGCTGTACGACTGCATGGTCGCGGCCGTCCTCGCGGGCAAGCGGTTCGTGGTGCTGGACCGGCCCAACCCCGTCACCGGACGCGCCGCCACCGGACCCGTACTGGACAGGAAGTACGCCTCCTTCGTGGGCCGGGAGCCCATCTCCCAGGCACACGGGATGACGGCGCTGGAGCTGGCGCTGCTGTTCAACGGCGAGTTCGTCCCGCAGGCCGCCGGGCGGCCGGTGGAACTGGAGACCGTCGGGATGACCGGCTGGCGGCGCGCGGACTTCTTCGACGCGACCGGGCTGCCGTGGGTGCCGCCGAGCCCCAACATGCCCACCCCCGACACCGCCCTGGTCTACGCGGGCACCTGCCTCTTCGAGGGCACCAACCTCTCCGAAGGGCGCGGCACCACCCGCCCGTTCGAGCTGCTGGGCGCCGACGGCATCGATGCCCGGTGGGCCGCGGCCGCCGGCGCGCTCGGCCTGCCCGGCGTGCGCTTCAGGGAGGCCTACTTCGCCCCCACCTTCTCCAAGTTCCAGGGCAAGACCATCGGCGGCGTCCAGCTGCACGTCCACGACCGCGCCGCCTTCGACGCCGTACGGACCGGCATCGGCCTGCTGGTGACGGCCAAGCGGGTCTGGCCCGGCTTCGCCTGGCGGCCGGACAACGGGATCGACCGGCTGACCGGCTCGTCGACGGTCCGCACGATGATCGAGGCGGGCGCCGGGACGGACGAGGTGGTGGCCTCCTGGCAGGAGAAGCTGAGCCGGTTCCGTACGATGCGACGGCGGTATCTGCGCTACGAGTAGGGGCGGCGGGGCGGCCCATGGCGGCGGTCCGGCCAGGGGGGATGCGGGGCATGGCGGACCGGCGTGCGGTCACGGTGTGGCGGGCGCTGAGGCGGCGCCCGCTGCGCTTCCTGCTCTCGGCGTGGCCGTGGCGCTGCTGGGCCTATCTGGCCAGCGGGGCGCTGCTCGGCTACGCGGCGCTGACCGCGCTGGTGCTCCTGGTCTTCGCGGGCATGGCGCTGTCCTTCGTCGGCGTGGGCATCGCGGTCCTGACCTGCGCCGCCCTGTACGGCATCCCCGTCGGCGCCCTGGAGCGGCGCCGGCTGCGGCTGGTCGAGCCGGTGCCGCTGCCCGGCCCGCACGACGCGCTCCCCGCACGGGGCCCGGTCACCTGGGCGGGCAACCGGCTGCGGGAGCGCGCCACTTGGCGGGAGCTGGGCTACACCGTGGTGTTCGGGGCCGTCTTCGCCGCCGTCGGATGCGGTGTCGTGATGCTGCTGTGCCTGTCCGCCGCCCTGACGGCGGTCCCGGTCATCGCCTGGGCGCTCGCCCCAGAGCCCGTGATGATCATCCCCGGCGAGCCGGTCAGCGGGCCGCTGGAGGCGCTGCTGGGCCCCGCCGTGGGCGTCCTCGGGCTCGCACTGTCCGCGTACGCCGCCGGGCTGCTGGCCGGCGCGCAGGTCAGAACGGCGGAGCTGCTGCTGTCGCCCCGGGACGACGAAGCGGGCCGCCGGGTCATCGAACTCACCCGCTCCCGCGCCCGGCTGGCCGATGCCTTCGAGGCCGAGCGGCGCCGCATCGAACGCGATCTGCACGACGGGGCACAACAGCAGCTGGTGGCCCTCAACATGACCCTGGGCATGGCCGAGATGGAGCTGCGCGAGAGCGGCTCCCCCACCACGGAACTGGTCACCCGCGCCCGCGGCGAGGTCCGGTCCGCCCTGGCTCAACTGCGCGACCTCGTCCGCGGCATCCACCCCCAGGTGCTGACCGACCACGGCCTGGCCGCCGCCGTCGCGGAGGTCGCGCAGCGCCATCCGGTCCCGGTCACCGTGGACATCGATCTGCCGCACCGGCTGCCCGACACCGTCGAGAGCGTCGCGTACTTCACCGTGACCGAGGCGCTGGCGAACGTGGCCAAGCACAGCGGCGCCACCGCCGTCACCATCGTCGCCCGCATCGAGCTGGGCGCGCTGCGGCTGCTGATCACCGACAATGGGAAGGGCGGCGCGGTCCCCGCCGCGGGCACCGGCCTGCAGGGACTCGCCGACCGGATGGCGATTTCGGGAGGCAGGCTCGTGGTGTCCAGTCCGGTGGGGGGTCCCACCCAGCTCCGCGCGGAGGTGCCGTGCTCCGGATAGTCCTGGCCGAGGACTCCGTGCTGCTGCGGGCCGGACTCGTCGAGCTGCTGACCCGCAACGGCCACACGGTGACCGCCGCGGTCGGCGACGCCGAGGAGCTGGCCCGTGCGGTGGACGCCGGCCTCCCCGACCTCGTCATCACCGACGTACGGATGCCGCCCGGCCACCGCAACGAGGGCCTCCAGGCGGCGCTGGCCCTGCGCGCCCGGCACGGCCGGCTCCCGGTGCTCGTCCTCTCCCAGTACGTCGCCACCGCCTACGCGGCCCAGCTGCTCGGCGGCGGCAGGACCGGCAGCGGCGGCCTCGGCTATCTGCTCAAGGACCGGGTCGGCGAGGTCCGCGAATTCCTGGATGCGCTGCGGCGGGTGGCGGACGGTCAGACCGTGATCGACCCGGAGGTGGTCCGGGTGCTGCTCTCCCAGCAGAGCGAGGACCGCTCGCTCGGCCGCCTCACACCGCGCGAGCGGGAGGTTCTGGCGCTGATGGCACAGGGCCTGAACAATCAGACGATCGCGCAGCGGCTGACGGTCACGGAGGCGTCCGTCGTCAAGCACTCCGGCAACATCTTCATGAAGCTCGACCTGGACCCGACGGAAGGGAACCGGCGGGTTCTTGCGGTGCTGGCGCATCTGCGGGACGCGTCGTCGTCCCCGTGACGGTGCCGTCCTCGCGCGGAGTGAGCAGCCCCGCCAGGCGGCGGGCGGAGGCCTCCCAGCTCCACTGCTCGCCCACCCACCGCCGTCCGGCCGCGCCCATCTCGGCGGCCCTCCGGGGTGACCGCAGCATCCGCACCACGGCGTCGGCCACCTGCCGCACGTCCCGGCCGTCGACCACCAGCCCCGTTTCCCCGTCGCGTACGGCGTCGGGCGCCCCGCCGGAGTCCCCCGCGATCACCGGCAGCCCGCTCGCCGCCGCCTCCAGATAGACGATGCCCAGGCCCTCCGCCTCCAGCCCCGCCTTGCGGGTACGGCACGGCATCGCGAAGACCTCGGCGGCGGCGTAGTAATCCGCCGTCCGGGCGTGGCCGATGCCTCCGGTGAAGATCACGGTCCCGGCCGCGCGGCTGCGGGCGAGGCGGCGCAGCCGCCGCTCGTCGGGGCCCTTGCCCACCACGACCAACACCGCTTCGGGCACGGCCTGTTGCACCGGGCCGAGGGCGCGGATGAGGGTGTCCTGCCCCTTGCGGGCGACCAGCCGCGAGACGCACAGGATGATCCGCTTTCCCTCGGGTACCCCGGGGAGGTCCGCCGCTCCGGTTCCCCGGGGCCGGAAGTCCCCGAGGTCGACGCCCGGCACCAGGCGGCGCAGCGTCGCCCGCGGGCCCAGGGCCGGGGCGATGCGGTCGCGGGTGTACCGGCCCAGATAGGTGACGACATCGACGTTGTCGCCGATCCGCCGCAGGATCCTGCGGGCGCCGGGCAGGCGGGCCCACCAGATCTCGTGGCCGTGCGTGGTGGCCACGATCCGGCGTATCCCGTCGCGCCGCAGCGCGGGCGCCATGTACGCGAGCGGCGCCGCGGCGCCGAACCAGACCCGGTCGCAGCCGTGGGCGCGGGCGAGCGCGAGCGCCTGCCGGGTGACGCGCGGGGTCGGCAGCAGCATCCGGGCGGGGTCGCGGACCACCGGGAACGGCAAGGTGGCGTCGTACTCCGCCGCCCCCGGTTCGGCGGAGGTGTAGACGACGACGCCCTCGCCCGGCAGGCGCGTGGCCATGGCGTGCACAAAGGTCTCGATGCCGCCCTGGCGGGGCGGGAAGTCATTGGTGATGACGAGGGTCCTGCCCGTGCCGCCGCCGGGGCACCCGGCGGGCCGGGACTCCCGCGCCTGCCGGGGCCCGGCCGCCGCCCGTGTCCACACCATCAGCACCAGGGGCAGCGCGAGGTAGCCGAACCGGCCGGCGGGCGCCAGCGCAAAGGCCAGGCACAGGCCGAGCGCGAGCCGGTCGGCGGCCTGCACCGCGCCGGCCGGCGGGCGCCGCAGGAGCGATACGGCCACCGCGAGCGCTCCGCACGCCAGCAGGCCCACCGCCAGGTACCAGCCGCCGGGCACATGCTCCGCGAGCAGCCGGCCCGGGAGCGGGCTGCGGGCGGGCGTCGCCACCTCGGCCCGTCCGGCGGGGAAGGCCAGTACCTGCTGGAACATGACGCCGGGTGAGCGCAGGGCCCAGGGCACGATGGCCAGGGCCGCGCCGGCCGCCGCGACGCCCGCGCACCTGAGGGCCGCCCGCCTGCCGTAGCAGCAGGCCAGCAGCGCCACCGCCACCGGAACCGCGGGCCACGCCGTCCACTTGAGGGCGCACCCGGCGGCGAGTGCCGCACCCGCCAGGAGGGGCCGCCCGCGGGCGGCCGAGGCCAGGGCGAGGCAGCACAGTCCGGTCAGCGGGAGGTCCACGCCGCTCACGCACAGCGGCAGCGCCACGACGGGCGAGGCGGTCAGGGCAAGGGCGGCCGCCGCGTACCCCGGGCGGTCCCCGCGCAGCACCCGCCGGCCCGCCCACAGGCAGCCGAAGAACGCCGCCGCGCACCAGATGCGGGCGTCGCCCAGCGCGTTCGCGCCCAGCAGCGCCCGGGGTATCCCGAACAGCGCCGTGCCGGGGAGGTACGGGGTGTAGTCGCCCACGCCATGAGGGTGCGTCAGATACGGGGTGCCCCGCTCCAGCAACGACAGCCCAGACCGCTCGATCACCCCGACCTCGCTCTGTCCCTGTCCGGTCAGCACGAGGTACAGCAAGGGCAGGACGACGGCCGCGGCGAGCGCGATCAGCGCGGGCGCCGTCGTCCATGGACCCATACGCGGCAGGCAGCGGGCGGCAACCGCCGCGCAGAGATAGCCGGCCGCGGCGCACAGCCCCCACAGCCGATGGGTCTCGAGGGAGGAGAACAGCGGGAAGAACGCGGCCCAGGCCGCGGCGGCCGACCATCCGAAGCACTGGAGGGAACGAGAAATACTCACCCCGCCATTGCAGTCGCGGGGGCGTGCGCGGGTCATGACGGCTGGGTCGAGGATGTCCGGTCGGGTTTTCCCTACCCCGCGCCCGCCCGCGGCCCCGGGCCCCCGCGTCTCATGCAACGAGACCCGCCGGTCCCGCTATTGACTGCCCCCTACACCGACCATGAGAGTGCCGCTCGTGCAGAACGATGCGAAAACAGCAAAGACGACGGCGCCGGACACGGCGGGGGAAGCGGACCGGGGCGGCGGCGAGAGCCTGCGCCGCGTGGCGGTGGCCTCGTTCATCGGGACGGCCATCGAGTTCTATGACTTCTACATCTACGGGACGGCCGCCGCCCTCGTCCTCAACCAGGCGTTCTTCCCGACCCTCGACCCGGTCAACGCCACCCTCGCGTCGTTCTCCACCTACGCGGTGGCGTTCGCCGCACGACCGCTCGGGTCGGTGATTTTCGGCCACTTCGGGGACCGGGTGGGGCGCAAGTCCGTACTGGTCGCTTCGCTGCTGCTGATGGGCCTGTCCACGGCCCTCGTCGGACTGCTCCCGGGGTACGGCACGCTCGGCGTCTGGGCGCCGCTGCTGCTGATCGCGCTGCGCTTCCTCCAGGGCATCGGTCTGGGCGGCGAGTGGGGCGGGGCGGCGCTGCTGGCGGTCGAGCACGCGCCGAAGAAACGCCGGGGACTGTACGCGGCGTTCCCGCAACTGGGGCCGTCCGTGGGGTTCTTCGCGGCGACCGGGGTGTTCTGGCTGCTGTCCGCCGGGCTGGATGACGCGGCGTTCCGCTCCTGGGGCTGGCGGGTGCCGTTCCTGCTGTCGTTCCTGCTGGTCGGCGTCGGGCTGTTCGTACGGCTGAAGATCAGCGAGACGCCGGTGTTCGCGAAGGTGCGGGACGCTCAGGAGGCCGCCAAGGTCCCCGCCGTCGAGGTCTTCCGCCGGCATCCGCGCGAACTGCTGCTGGGCGCGGGCGGCATGGTCGTCGCGTACGGGCTCTTCTACACCGCGACGACCTACTGCCTCGCGTACGCCACCGGCACCCTCGGCATCTCCCGTAACACCATGCTGGCCCTCTCCCTCGTCGCCTGCCTCTTCCTGGCGGCCGGCACCTGGCTGGCGGCCACCCGCTCCGACGGCGCCGGCCGCCGCAAGCTCGTCCTGATCGGCTGCGCCCTCGCGGCGGTGTGGCCGCTCTTCCCCCTTCTGGACACCGAGCAGCCGGTGCTGATCGCGCTCGGTATCGGCGGAGCCCTGTTCTGCATGGGCGTGGTGTACGGGCCGATGGGCGCGTATCTGCCGGAGCTGTTCGGCCCGACGGTGCGCTACTCGGGCGCGTCGCTGGCGTACAACCTGGGCGGCGTCCTGGGGGGCGCGGTGGCGCCGCTGGTCGCCACCCGGCTGCAGTCGGCGTTCGGTTCGTCGTCGGTGGGCTGGTACGTCAGCGCCATGGCGGTCGTCTCGCTGGTGTGCGTTCTGGCGCTGCCGGAGACCCGGGAACGCGAACTGCGCTGAGGCGGGCGGCGGAGGACGGCCGGTGTCGGTGGCGTGTCGGCGGGCTGTCGGCGGCACGCGGGAGAGTGGCGGCAGGCCGATGCCCGGCCGCCAGCTTCCGGGAGGTTCACCATGACCGCACCACGGACCGGCACCCTCCAGGTGCCCGGCGCACGGCTCTACTACGAGGTGCGCGGCCGCGGGCCGGTGCTCGTCCTGATACACGGCGGCGCCGGGGACGCCGGGATCTTCCACGAGGTCGTGGACCCGCTCGCGGAGCGCTTCACGGTGGTGGTGCCGGACCGCCGCGGCCACTCCCGCAGCCCGCTCGCCGCGCCCGGCTCCACACCGCGGGTCGCCGAGCACAGCGATGACATCCACCGGCTGATCGGCGAGCTGAGCGAGGAGCCCGCGCTGGTCTACGGCAGCAGCTCCGGCGCCGTCGTGGCGCTGGACCTGCTCGCCCGGCACCCCGACCGGGTGCGTACCGCCCTCGCCCATGAACCGCCGGTGATCGGGCTGTTGCCGGACGCGGCGGCCTACCGGCGGCTGTTCGCGGACGTCCAGGTCACCCACCGGCGGCAGGGGGCCACGGTGGCGATGCAGCAGTTCCTGGTGGGCGTCGGGCTGGTGGAGGGCACATGGGAAATGCCGCCGCTTTCCCAACTCCCGTCCGGCATAAGGGAGCTGATGGAGCGGCTGGCGGCCAATGAACCGTTCTTCCTGGAACATGAGCTGTGCGAGGTCACGGCGTACGAGCCCGATACCGACGCGCTGCGGAAGGCGGCGGACCGGCTGCTGATCGGGGTCGGCCGCGACTCCCTCCGGCAGATGCCCGGCCGTACGGGCGCCGCGCTGGCCGCCCGGCTGGGCCTGGAGGTCACGGAGTTGCCCGGCGGGCACTCGGGCTACGTGGAGGACGGCGGCGCCTTCGCCGCGCGGCTGGCGGAGCTGCTCGGCGACGGCGGGCTCAGGGCCTGAGCCACCACCGTTCGCTCTCCCAGGACAGCGCCTCCCAGAGGCGGTTGAGGGGGTGGGCGGGGCCGTAGGAGTCCCGCTCGCCGCGCCGGGTGAAGACCCCGACCAGCACCTCGGTCCGGGGCCCCACATCGCCGACGACGTCCAGCGTCCGCAGTCCCCCGGCCTCCGGGAGGCGGCCGTCCGCCGCCGCCTCGCCGATGCCACGGGTGACCAGCATCGCGCCGCTGACCACCCCCGAACGCAGCAGCTCGAAGCCGTAGTGGGCGGCCTCTATCTCCGCGGCGACGGTGAGCTTCTGACGATAGTCCGGGCCGTACCAGGAGGTCAGGAAGCGGCCGATGAGGCCGCGTGCGGAGATCACCAGGGGCAGCGCGGGCAGGTCGCGGGCGCCGAACGCGCCACCGGGGAGGCGTTCGGGCGGGAGATTCGTCAGCAGGGACAGGCCGCTGCGGCGCCACTCCATCACCTCGTACGGCGCGAGCTGCTCCTTCTCCTCGCCCTCCGTCACCACGACGCTGCCGCAGACCACATCCAGTTCCTTGGAACGGAGTTTGGCGAACAGGTCGCCGGTGCGGACATGGGTGACCTTGAGGTCGACGTTGTCGCGCTCGTACTCCTCGCTGACGCGTTCCACGGCGTCCAGGAGGAAGCCCAGGGTGTAGCGGGTGGTGCCGACGGACAGCGTCCGGCCCAGGCGGCGGCGGGCGTCGTGCACACCGTCCGACCAGTCACCGAGCGTGCGCCGCGCCAGGTCGACGAGGGCCTCGCCGGTCGCGGTGAACAGGGCGTCGCGTCCCCGCCCCTGTTTGAGCACCAGTTCCTCGCCGCACAGGGCGGCGAAGGTGCGGTTCATCGTGTCCAGCTGCTTTTGCACGCTGGACTGTTCGCGGCCCAGCCGGCGGGCGGCGCCGAGCGCGGTGCCCTCCTCACGAACCATGATCAACGTGCGCAGCTGGTCCATGGTGGTATCGAGCAGCTCCGGCGGATACTGCAACGGCCCCTCTAAGGACATGCGCCCCTTCTCGCTTTCCCATTCCTCTTTAATTCACGGCTGAGCAGCATAGCCCCCATTCAAAACTGATCCGGAGGCCAGCCGGGATTATCTGGGGATTTCTTCCGGAAAATGCTGGATGCGCTCCCGGTACCCATGCAAAGGTCGTGCCAATCCCGATCAACCCATCATCTCTGCAAGGAGAGTTGAGCTCGTGAGCCATTCCCAGGCCGCGCCGCCGCAGGCCGGAACCCCGCCGACGGACCGGGCGGGCAAACGGCCCGGCACGCTGACCGCGCTGCTGGCGATTACGGTTCTCTCGGCGGTGTCTGCGTTTGTCGGCGCGATCCTCGTCTTCGCCGCGGGAAAGGACGGCGCGGAACAGAACATCATGGACGCGTCCAAGGACCATCCGGACATTCTCGGCGGTGACACCATCGCCGCCATCAAGTCGCTCGGCCCGAGGATCTGGGACGAGGCGGTCAGCGAGCGCTACAGCACTCTCTCGATGCGTGCCGGAATGGCCGTCTTCTTCGGGCTGTGCCTGCTCGTCTTCGGGCTGTCCGCCCGTAACGGTGCGACCTGGGCCCGGGTGCTCATCACCATTTCCTCGGTGCTGGCGCTGTTTCCGCATATCCTCATCGCCGGCGATTACGAGCCGGATCCGGTCTTCCTGACCAGCCTGGTCGCCATGCTCACCGCGGTCGTGGCGATCGTCGTCAGCTGGCTTCCGCCGAACGGCCGGTATGCGAAAGCGCTGCAGCAGGCGAAGCGGCCGAATCCCGGCGTCACGGCCGGATAGTCATGCTCCGACGCGACAGGCCCCGGGCGCGCGCCCGGGGCCTGCCGTGTGACGTCGTCACAGCTGCGTATTCAGGTGTGTGCCTGCCGATGCGCCTACCGGTGCCCGGGGAATTCCACCACCTGCTGGTAGGTCGGCCGGTTCTGCCAGCTGATGGTGTCGTGGGTCAGGCCGCCCACCGCGCGGTGGATGATCGCATCCGCGCACCACTGGTCGCCGGCCTTGCAGCTGTCGTCGCCCGGGTAGACCTGCTCGGCCGTCTTGGCGTTGGCCTGCCGCAGGGTGTCCAGCAGGGTGTCGCGGCACGCGGACAGCTTGCCGTTGCCGCAGTACTGCTCGGCGAGCGGGCCCTTGACCTTGTCGCCGAGCACCGAGCGCAGGTCCTTGTCCGCGTAGCTCCACCAGCCGTACTGGAAGGCCGATCCGGCGTGCGCCCCGGTGGGGCCGTGGCCGGCCGACGGGGACTCGTCGGTGGCGAGGTTGGCGGTCAGGGATTTGTAGAGGTCGCCGCCGAGGCCCGGCTTGAAGGTGGCGTCGATCATCAGCGGCCACCAGGCGTCCATCAGCCGTACGGCGTCGGAGTGGGCGTAGGTGTGGGAGCCCGCGGCGGTCTCGTGGCGCCGGGCGCCGTCCTTGCGCCAGGCCTCCAGCTGCTGCACCGCCGTCTTGAGCGCGGGGTCGGTGAGGGGCTTGCTGTGGAGCACCCGCAGCATCTCGGGCAGTACGTCCTCGCCGCGCAGGTCGGTGACCGCGGCCTCCGCCATCGCCCTGGTCAGGGAGGCGCGGGTGACGCCGCCCTCCTCGGTCAGCGCGCGCACCCGGTCGTCCAGCAGATTGGCGCGGTGCACCGAGCCGTTGCCGAAGCCGGCCGAGTCGTAGTCCTTGGCCTGCTTGTTGTTCCAGGAGACGTAGTAGTCCTGGTCGACGGACTGCGGGTGCTGGGCGGGCGGGGTGTAGTCGGTGGTGTTGGTGGCGGGGTCGTAGCCCTTCCAGGCGTAGGCCTGCTCCGCCTTGATGGGCAGCGCGGGGTCGACATGCGGATTGCGGACCGGGTTGAGGCCGCTGTTGTAGTACGCGATGTCGCGGGAATCGGCGTAGAACCAGTTGAAGGCGTAACCGATGTGCTGGGCGGCCTTCTTGAACGTCGCGGCATCGTGGACGTACGAGGGGTCGTTCAGCATCTGGAAGCCGATGATGGAGTCGGCCTCGTGCCGGTAGGTGGTGCGCAGCGCCGTGTAGGCGACGGGCTTGCCCTTGACGGTGGCGCGGTGGGTGACGGTCCCCCACTTGGTCCGGAAGACCTGCATCCGGTACGAGCCGGCCGCCGTCGGGTCGGCGATGGTGGGCTTCCAGGAGTTGGCGCGCTCCAGCTTCTCCATGGGGACGCACGCCCCGTGGTAGCGGTAGGAGGTCGAGTCCTTGGTGGGCTCGGAGCCGTCCGCGTTGCACAGGTCGACGGCGTAGGTGTCGGTGATGTCCTGGCCCGCGGAGGTGGCGCTCCAGGCGTAGTCCTGCCCGCGGCCCAGCTGGACGTACATCCCGACGCCCGCGAAGGAGGCGCCGCGGGAGCTGATGCCCGGCCCCTGGATCTCCTGGAGCATCAGCAGCTGGGGCGCGAAGTAGCCGGTCTGCGGGCCGAAGACGGCGACCGGGTTGCCGCTGGCGGTGTGCTTGCCGGAGACCAGCAGGGCGTTGGACATGCCGCGGTGCTGGGTGGGGTTGAAGCTGCCCTTGGGCAACACCCCGTCCTTGAAGAGGCCTTCCAGCTTCTTGTACTTCTCCGGGGCCTTGACCGGGTCCTGCGGCGGGGCCTTCTTGTCCTTGGCGGCCGCGGCACCCGTGCGGTCGAAGACCAGCGGTTCGGGGGTGACCGAGCCGCGGTCGGGCAGTGCGGTGCCCTTGGCCTCGGCGGGCTTGACGGCGTACGGGAAGCTCTGGCCGTCGTGCAGGGTCTTGGCGGCCTCGGGGTCGTTGCGCTCGCGGAAGGACTCCCAGACCTTGGTGCCCTGCTCGACGCCGTACTTCTGCTGGGCGGAGAGCAGCGCGAGGGCCGAGGTCACCTCGCCGCCGCCGCCGTTGCCGAAGAGCCCGCCGACGACGGAGGCCAGGGCTATCAGGTCGGTGAGCTTGAAGGGCTTGATCTCACCGGCGTTGGTGATGGCGTTGACGTGTCCGGTCAGGACGTACTCGCCGGGGAAGTAGCGGCCGTTCTTGGACTGCTCCCGGTAGGCGTTGATGCCGTCGACGTACGCCTGGGCGTCCTGCATCGCCTGCTTGCCGCGCGCTCCGTTGTTGTTCCGGATGGCGTCAACCTGGTCCTGGAGGTCCTTCTCGGTGTACGGCGCCTGCGGGAAGAACTGCTGCTCCAGGCCCTGGTTGGCAGGCGCGCCGCCGGCGAAGGAGGTCAGCTCGCCGCGTCCGATGTGTCGGAAGAGGTCCATCAGCCACAGCCGGTCCTGGCCCGCGGCGTAGCCGGCGCCGAATTCGGTGCCGTAGCGGGTGGTGCCCTTGATGTGCGGGACGCCGGTCTTCTTGTCGCGGGTGATGGTCACATCGTCGCGGGGCGTGGAGACCTTGCCGACCTGGTCTTCGGGGACGCCGAAGGAGGCGTCGTTGAAGAAGTTGGTGAGCGTGGCGTCCGTGAGGTTCTGATAGCCGCTCGACAGCGCGCCGTAAGGGCCCAACTGGTCGGTGGAGTGGGCCGGATGGGTGCCGAACAGCTTGTTGCCGAGGATCTGCATCAGGGTGGCGTTGCCGGTGGCGCCGGGCGGCAGGATGTCGGCGCACTGCCCCTGGCAGTAGTCGTTGGGGGCGGCCGCGGCCGCGGTGGGGGGTGGTGCCAAGAGCGTGGCACCCAAGGCGAACAGGGCTGCCGCGGCGGCAGCTCTGAGCCTTCCGGTACGTCGTTGCATCCCTGCTCCTCGATGGGGGTCCCCCTGCTCCTCAAGAGCCCGGGGGAGGCTGGGCGGGACGTTACCGGCGGTTACTCGTTGCCGGAAGGTGAACAACAGTCACCTTTTCGAATTCCCCACAGACGACCGGGACGGCGGAGCCGGAGAGGCCGGGACGAACCGCACGAAAATTCGAGGGATCCAGGTGGTGATCGGTTACGTCCCTTCCATGTCCAGTCGGGTCCTCCCCACGGAGGTGGGATGAAATTGGCCGGTTTCAGAGCTCTCGCAGAACAGGTCCGCAATCCACGGCTCGTGTCCACCCAGCGCCGCACGGCGCTGCGCAAATGCCTGGAGCGCTTCGCGCCGTACGGGCACCGCGCCACCTGGCATCACCTGTGCACCCGGGCCGGGATCGCGGCGTACGACCGCAACCCCGACCCCGAGCGGCTGGTGGCCGCACTGGCGGAGCTGGAGGAGGCGCGCACCCTCTGGCTGGCCTACGAGCGGGAGTTCGCCGACCGGCGCCGCAGGGAGAAGCACGACGGCATCCGGCAGCCCAGCGCGATCGACGACTGGCACCGGCGCACCTGGGGCGGCTGTGACATCGTGCCGTGCGAGTCGCCGCAGCGGCATCCGGCGGCCCGGCTCGCGGTGGTGCTGCGCAGCATGATCGCGGCGATGGAGTCGGGACGGCCGCGCCGGGATTGCCCGGTGTGCGGCGGGACGCGCTTCGCCTGGCTGCCGGCCTCCGCCGACTTTCCCTCCTCCGGGCCCGCCTGCCGGCAATGCGGCGTGCTCGCCCCCGCGTCGGTGCTCACGCCGGAGGCACTGACGGCGGCGGCCGGCGGGACGGGGGCGTTCGCGGCGGCGTGAGTGCGCGACAAGGGGGCCGTTCCGGGCGTTGTCAGACCTCCGTGTCACGATGAGGACATGCTTCAGGTATGTCTCAACGGCGCCCGAAACGCGGCCGATTCCGCCGCGATCCCCCTCTCACCGGCCGCGCTCGCCGATGCCGCCCGGCAGGCGGTGGCGGCCGGTGCCGCCGAAGTCCACGTCCACCCCAAGACCCCCTGCGGCAAGGATTCCCTCTCGCCGCGCGTGGTGGGCCCGGCCCTGGAGGCGATACGGGCCGTGGTGGACGTCCCGGTCGGCGTGACGACCGGCGCCTGGGCCGAGCCGGACCCCGCGCGCCGGGTGGAGCGGATCAACGCCTGGACGGAGCTGCCCGACTACGCCTCCGTCAACTGGCATGAGCCGGGCGCCGACAGCGTCGCCGCCGCCCTGCTGGAGCGCGGCATCGGCATCGAGGCCGGGCTGTGGTCGGGCACCGACGCCGCGGCCCGCTTCGCCCGCTCGCCCCTGGCGCCGCGGGTGCTGCGGATCCTGGTCGAAGCGCTCGACCCCGACGCCACCACCGCGCGCCGCACCGCACACGAGCTGCTCGCCGAGGTGGCCGGGGCCGGACACGACCGCCCGGTGCTGCTCCACGGCATGAACGACGGCGCCTGGACGGTGCTCCGGCTCGCCGGCGAGCTGGGCCTGGACACCCGCATCGGCCTCGAGGACACCCTCCGGCTCCCCGATGACCGGCCCGCCGACTCCAGCGCCCAGCTGGTCCTGGCCGCAAAGGAGTTCGCGGGCATCCTTCCCGCAGGGTGACGTAAAAGGTACGTTCCGTCGCATGCTCCCCCTCGCCCGCTCCCGCATCGTGGCCCCCGCGGGATGGAGCCGCTGGCTCGTCCCGCCCGCCGCCCTGTCCATCCATCTCGCCATCGGCCAGGCGTACGCCTGGAGCGTCTTCAAACCGCCCCTGGAGGCCTCGCTCCAGCTGTCCGGCACGGCCTCCGCGCTCCCCTTCCAGCTGGCCATCGTGATGCTGGGGCTGTCCGCCGCCTTCGGCGGCACCCTCGTCGAACGCCACGGCCCCCGCTGGGCGATGCTGGTCTCCGCCGTCGCCTTCTGCTCCGGCTTCCTGGTCGCCGCCCTGGGCGCGGCCACCGGCCGGTACTGGCTGATCGTTCTCGGCTACGGCTTCATCGGCGGCATCGGCCTGGGCATCGGCTACATCTCCCCCGTCTCCACCCTCCTCAAGTGGTTCCCCGACCGCCCCGGCATGGCCACCGGCATCGCCATCATGGGCTTCGGCGGCGGCGCCCTGATCGCCTCGCCCTGGTCCACGCAGCTGCTGTCCGGCCTCGGCTCCGACGCCTCCGGCATCGCCCGGACCTTCCTGGTCATGGGCCTGGTCTACGCCGTCTTCATGACGCTCGGCGTGCTGCTGGTACGGGTCCCGCCCGACGACTGGCGCCCGCCGGGCGGCCCGCCCACCGCCGGCGCGGCGGCGCGCCCGCTGATCACCACCGCCCAGGTCTCGGCCCGCAGCGCGCTGCGCACCCCGCAGTTCTGGTGCCTGTGGGTCGTGCTCTGCATGAATGTCACGGCGGGTATCGGCATTCTGGAGAAGGCCGCCCCGATGATCACGGACTTCTTCGCGGGCACCGCCGCGGCGGTGAGCGCATCGGCCGCGGCCGGGTTCGTCGGCCTGCTGTCGCTGGCCAACATGCTCGGCCGGATCGTCTGGTCCTCGGTCTCCGACCTGGTCGGCCGCAAGAACATCTACCGCCTCTACCTCGGCGCCGGCGCCCTGCTGTATCTGCTGCTCGCGCTGACGGGCGACGCGTCCAAGCCGCTGTTCATCCTCTGCGCCGCGGTGATTCTCTCCTTCTACGGCGGCGGATTCGCCACCGTCCCGGCGTACTTGAAGGATCTCTTCGGCACGTATCAGGTCGGCGCGATCCACGGCCGGCTGCTCACGGCCTGGTCCACGGCCGGCGTGCTCGGCCCGCTGATCGTCAACGCCGTCGCGGACGCCGGGAAGTCGGCCGGCCACGGCGGCCCGGACCTCTATGCGACCTCGTTCTTCATCATGATCGGCCTGCTGGTGACCGGCTTCGCCGCCAACGAGCTGATCCGCCCCGTGCACCCCCGGCACCACGAACCGCCGCCCGCCACGGTGGAGCGGTCCCCGGCCACCGAAGCGAAAGGAACCGGTCAATGACCGCCCGCGCCTCCCGCACTCCCCTCCTCATGCTCGTATGGCTGTGGGTCGGCGTGCCGTTCCTCTACGGCCTTTACGAACTGACCCTCAAGCTGAAACAACTGTTCACGGGTTGACCGACCGGTAACACCGTTGGCCCGTACGGTCCGTGCGGCATCAGGGCGGCACGGACGCCGGAGAAGAGAGTGGACGTTCATGGCCGAACTGCACGATCTGACCGCGCTCGAGCAAGCCGCGGGAATCCGCTCCGGTGAGATCTCGCCCGTCGAGCTCACCGAGCACTATCTGGCGCGGATCGACCGGCTGGACGACGTCCTCGGCGCCTTCCTCACCCGTACGCCGGAGATCGCCCGCAAGCAGGCCGCGGACGCCGAGAGCGAGGCCGCCGCGGCCCGCCGGGAGGGCCGCGAGCTCCCGGCGCTGCACGGCGTTCCGGTGCCGGTCAAGGACCTCAACCAGGTGGCGGGCGTGCGCTGCACGATGGGCTCGCGGGCGCTGGCCTCGTACGTCCCCACCGTCGACGACCATGTGACGGAGAAGCTGCGGGCGGCCGGCACGATCCTGCTCGGCAAGACCAACACCCCCGAATTCGGGCTGCCCTGCTACACCGAGAACGGCCTCGCGCCGCCCGCCCGCACCCCGTGGGACCTGGAACGCTCGGCGGGCGGATCCAGTGGTGGCGCGGCCGCGGCGGTCGCCGGCGGGCTGGCGCCCCTCGCGCACGCCAGCGACGGCGGCGGCTCGATCCGCATCCCGGCGTCGGCCTGCGGGCTGTACGGCATCAAGCCCAGCCGCGGCCGGGTCAGCGGCGGCCCGACGCTGCACGATGTGACGGGCCTGAGCACGTCGGGACCGCTGGCCCGTACGGTCGCCGACGCGGCCGCGCTGCTGGACGTCCTGGCGGGCGAGATGCCCGGCGACCCGTACACGGCGCCGGCGCTGCCGCCCGGCGAGACCTTCGCCGCGCACGCCCACCGCGACCCCGGACGGCTGCGGATCGCCTGCCTGACCGACGCCCCGATACCGGGCATCACCGTCGATCCCGACTGCCGCACCGCCACCACCGAGGCCGCCGCCCTGCTGAGCGAACTCGGCCATGAGGTGACGGAGGTGACGCTGCCGGGCGACGACGGCATCCTGCTCGCCTTCACCCGCGTCTGGTCGGTGATGGCCGCCAACCGCCCGGTGCCCGCGGAGCGCGAGGAGCTGCTGATGCCGCTCACCCGCTATCTGCGCGCACGGGGCCGGGAGGTCTCCGGCAGCGACTTCGCGGGCGGGCTGTATGCGTTCCGGGTGCTCGCGCAGACCGTCGCGGACGGGCTGATGCCGCCCGGCGGGTTCGACGCGATCCTCTCGCCGACGCTGGCCGGGCCGCCGCTGCCGGTCGGCGCGCTGCGCAACGACGTCCATCCGCAGGCCGAGTTCGCCGCGATCGGCGCGTACACCCCGTTCACCGCGCTCTACAACGCCACCGGCCAGCCGGCGGTCAGCCTCCCGCTCCAC
The DNA here is from genome assembly GCF_044767545.1 of Streptomyces sp. NPDC101227. NCBI lineage: Bacteria > Bacillati > Actinomycetota > Actinomycetes > Kitasatosporales > Streptomycetaceae > Streptomyces > Streptomyces sp. NPDC101227. The sequence goes on from NZ_JBIWOD010000014.1 coordinate 97,083, forward strand.
TGGAACGCCGCGGGTCTGCCGATCGGCGTGATGCTCGGCGGCCGGTACGGCGAGGAGGCCACCTTGATCTCCCTCTCCGCGCAGCTCGAACGGGCCCGCCCCTGGGCCGGCCGTAAACCGTCGCTCTGGTGACCGCCGCCGCGCCCGCCCTCCCGCGGGGCGGGCGCGCGCTCATCCGCAGACGCCGCCGCGCCCGCCGGGCGCGCAGGCCTCGCTGTCCTTGTCTCCGGCGTGCAGATCCGCCGGTTCGGTGCCCGCCTGGTCCGTGTCCGCCGGGTCGGCGTCCTCCGAGTCCCTGCCCGCCGGGTCCTTGGCCGCCCGGTCGACCCGCAGCCGCCGCGCGCCGGGCCCCTGCGCGCCGAGGTTGTCGTAGGGATTGGACAGGGCGCACTTCTCCAGCGAGAGACAGCCGCAGCCGATGCAGCCGGTGAGCCGGTCGCGCAGTTCGACGAGCTGGCTGATGCGCTCGTCCAGCTCGGTGCGCCAGACCTCGGAGAGGCGGGCCCAGTCGGCGCGGTTGGGCGTGCGCTCGTCCGGCAGCTCGGCCAGCGCGTCGCGGATCACCGCGAGCGGGATGCCGACCCGCTGCGCCGCCCGGACGAAGGCGACCCGGCGCAGCGCGTCGCGGGAGTAGCGGCGCTGGTTGCCGGCCGTCCTCGTGCTGCTGATCAGCCCCTTGGACTCGTAGAAGTGCAGCGCGGAGACGGCCGCGCCGCTGCGCGCGGAGAGCTGGCCGACGGAGAGCTCATGAACCTTGTACGGAAGCTGAGGCACCCCTCAACCCTAGAGGGTGCCGGCAGGGCCCCTCCGGGCGCGCGACGCTCCCCGCAACGTTTCCGCAGGCGTTGACAGTGGGTGCCCGCACTCTGCATGCTCACTATGCACTGAGCAAGCGCTTAGTAACTGCTTGCCGAGCAGGGAACCCGAGGAGGCAGACGGAGATGGCAGAGCCCCGAGTGTTTGCATCGGTCGACGAGCTACAGGGGGCGGTCGGCGAGGAGCTGGGCCCCAGCGACTGGCTGGAGATCGACCAGAAGCGGATCGATCTGTTCGCGGACGCCACCGGCGATCACCAGTGGATCCACGTCGACCCGGAGAAGGCCGCGGCCGGCCCCTTCGGCACGACCATCGCGCACGGCTATCTGACGCTCTCGCTGCTGCCCACCCTCGTACCGCGGCTGATGCGGGTCGACAACGTGAAGATGGGCATCAACTACGGCACCAACAAGGTGCGCTTCCCCGCCACCGTCCCGGTCGGCTCGCGGCTGCGCGCCACGGCGAAGATCGCGGAGGTGGCCGAGGTGAAGGGCGGGGTGCAGCTCACCACCGTCGTCACGATCGAGCGCGAGGGCGGCGATAAGCCGGTGTGCGTCGCGGAGTCGGTCAGCCGGTTCTATCTGTAGCGGGGCGCTCCTGGACCCCCACCATCCGCAGGACGAGGCCGGCGTAGAGCGCGCCGACCTCGTCGGGGGTGCGCGGGCCGTCCGCCGAGAACCAGCGGGCGACGTCCACGCAGAGGGACAGCACGGCCAGCGTGGTGCCCGGGACGTCGTCGGCGCGGAACTCCCCGCTGTCGGCGCCGTCCTGGATGATGCCGCGCAGCAGCCGGTCGGTCCGGCGACGCAGATCGGTGATCTCGGCGTAGTGCTCGGCGCTCAGCGCCTGGAGCTCGTACTGGATGACCCGGGCGGTGGTGTGGTGCTCGGCGTGCCAGCGGGCGAAGGTCCGCACCGCGTCGGCGAGCCGCTCGGTGGGGCTGCCCTGCGCCTCGGCGGCGGCGCCCATGATGCGCAGCGCCTTCTCGTGGCCGATGCCGCTGATGCGGTAGAGGAGCTCTTCCTTGGTCTTGTAGTGGATGTAGAGGGCGGCGGGGCTCATCCCGGCCCGGCCGGCGATGTCCCGGGTGGTGGTGGCGTGGTAGCCGCGCTCGGCGAACGCCTCGACCGCGGCGCCGACCAGCCGCCGCGCGGCGTCCGGCGTCACCCCGGCCCACTCTTCGCTCTCCGCCTGCGCCCGTTCCGCCGCAGCACCCATCCCGTACCCCGCTCCTCGATCCGCCAGGGACGTTCCCCTGACGGATCGAACACCATACCGCGCCGCTGAGCAAGCGCTTAGGGATGCGGTGCGGCGCGGGCCGGATTCCGGCCGGCAGCAGGGTCAGAAGGCGGAGACCCCCGTCAGCGCCCGCCCGATGAGCAGCTTCTGTATCTGGCTGGTGCCCTCGTACAAGGTCATCACCCGGGCGTCCCGCAGCAGCTTACCGACGGGGTATTCGTCGATATAGCCGTACCCGCCGAAGACCTGAAGGGCGTTGCTGGCGGCGCGTACCGCGGCTTCCGAGGCGAACAGCTTGGCCTTCGAGGCCTCGGTGGCGAACGGCTCGCCGCGGTCGATCAGATCGGCCACCCGCCAGGTCAGCAGGCGCGCCGCGTCCACATCCACCGCGATGTCGCTGATCAGCTCCTGCACCAGCTGATGCCGGGCGATCGGCTTGCCGAACTGCTCGCGCTCCCCCGCATAGCCCAGCGCGGCCTCCAGGGCGGCGCGGGCGATGCCCACGCACCCGGCGGCGACCGACATCCGCCCCTTGGCGAGCGCGGACATCGCCACCGAGAAGCCCTTGCCCTCCGGGCCGAGCATGGCCGTGGCGGGGACCCGTACGCCGTTCAGGGCGAGTTCGGCGGTGGCCTGGCCGCGCAGACCCAGCTTGCCGTGGATCTCCCGGCGCTCCAGCCCGGGGGTGTCGGTCGGTACGAGGAAGGCGCTGATGCCCTGGTGTCCGGGCGCGTCGCCGGTGCGGGCGAAGAGGAGCACGACGTCGGCCCAGGTGCCGTTGGTGATGAACATCTTGGCGCCGTCGATGACATAGTGCCCCGCGCTCCCGGCTCCGCCCGAACGGGAGGCGCCCCCGTCCTCGCGGACCGCCCGGGTGGTCAGATTGCCCGCGTCGGATCCGGTGCCCGGCTCGGTGAGCCCGAAGCAGCCCACCGCCTCGCCGGACGTCAGCCGCGGCAGCCACTCCCGCTTCTGGCGTTCGTCGCCCCAGGACGCGATGGTCTTGGCCACCAGGCCGAGGGAGACCGAGACGATGCCGCGTACGGAGGAGTCGCCGCGCCCCAGTTCCTCGGTGACCAGGGCGTAGGAGAGGTGATCACCGCCGCAGCCGCCGTACTCCTCGGGGATCGTCAGGCCGAGGAATCCCACCTCGCCGAGCTTCTTGACGATGCCGCGGTCGACCTCTTCCGCGCGGTCCCAGGCGGTGGCGTGCGGGGCGATCTCGCGGTCGGTGAAGTCCTTCGCGAGGCGGCGTACGGCGGTCTGCTCCGCGCTGAGCTCGAGGTTCATCGAGGGCTCCCTGTCGACGAGAACAGTTGATCAGCAGGTGGATCCGCAGCTTGATCAGCAGCTTAATTACCAGTGCTAGTTTTCTTGCGGCGGCCACTACTATGTGCGCCATGGCCCGACCCCGCAAGCCCCTGCTGAGCCACGAGCGCATCGTCACCACAGCGCTGGCGCTCATCGACGCGGAAGGCCTGCCGGCGCTCTCCACCCGGCGCCTCGCGGCGGAGCTGGGCGTGAGCGGGCCCTCCCTCTACAACCACTTCACGACGAAGGACGAGATCCTCGACGCGGTCGCCGACACGGTCATCGCCGAGGTCGATGTGTCGACGTTCAAGGCGGGCGGCGACTGGCGGGCCGGACTGCTGGACTGGGCCCGCTCCTACCGCGCCGCGCTCGCCGCGCATCCGCACATCGTGCCGTTCCTCGCCCAGGGCCCCGGCCGCCGACCGGCAGGCCTGAAGATGGCCGACGCGGCCTTCGGCGGCATGGTCGGGGCGGGCTGGCCGCCGGCCCAGGCCACCCGGGTCTGCGCGATGGTCCGCTACTTCGTGGCCGGCTCCGCCCTGGGCTCCTTCGCCCGCGGTTTCGTGGACGATCCGGGCGCGTACGACCCCGCCGACTACCCGCACCTGGGCCAGGCCCATCTGCTGGCCGAGCACCAACGCCAGGTGGACGAGGGTGCCTTCGAGAGCGGTCTGCGCGCGCTGGTGGACGGCCTGGCGCTGCAGCACCCGGAGCTCGTGCCGCCGGACGGCGCCCCTGGCGACGCCTGACGAAGCCACCCGGACCCGTACAGGTGCGCAGGGATCCGCGCGGGTCACCCGAGGAATGGACACCTCCGCCGCATCCCCGGCAAGGGCGGTAAAGTGCGCCCGCCTCTGGCGGACAGAGGCCATATGTGCGTAAGCGGGAGGCTGCGTGCACGAGTCGGGTATGGCCCTCAACGGACCTTTCCGGACACGGTACGGACGTTTCGTCATCGAGGTGCTGCGCGGTCAGGCGCAGGTCGACTTCCTGCCCAGCGCGCCGGCCGGTGTGGTGTTCTCGGTCGCGCTGTTCGCGGCGGGCTGGGAATTCGGCCTCTACGGGCTGATAGGCACGGCCGTCGGCACCGCCACCGCCCGCCTCCTGGGCGTGGACCACGACCGGATCACCGCCGGCCTCGAAGGGTTCAACGCCTGCCTGGTGGCGGTCGGCTGCGCGGTCTTCCTCGGCGCCGCCCATCCGTCCACCGCGCTGCTCGCGCTGGCCGGCAGCGCGGCGGTCACCGTTCTCACCGCTGCCGCCGCCCGCATCCTGGCCACCTGGGAACTGCCCACCTTCACCCTGCCGTTCTGCGTCACGGCCAGCGCGATGACCATCGCCGCGCCCGGCTTCCAGCACGTCTGGCACCAGGACGCGGGCCCGGCCGTCCTCTCCCGGCCCGCCGACGGCCCCACCGCCCTCGCCCTCGCCGACCTCTGGCGGGCCTTCTTCGCCAATATCGGCCAGATCTTCTTCATGCCGCAGTGGCACGTCGGCCTGATCTTCCTGCTCGGCATCTTCCTCGCCTGCCGCCGGGCGGGCGCCCTGGCCTGCGTCGGCAGCGCCGTCGGCATCCTGACCGCCTGGGCCCTCGGCGCACCCGCCGAGCAGGTGGCCGAGGGCACGATGGGCTACAACGCCGTGCTGGTCGCGATGGCGCTGTGCGGGGTGTTCCTCGCCGCGGACGGCTGGAGCCTGGCGTATGCGGTCGTCGGCGCGGCGGCCGCGACCGCGCTGAGCCCGGCCCTGGCAGCCGTCTTCGCACCGTCCGGCGGCCACACCTTCACCTGGCCGTTCGTCCTGGTCTCGCTGGTCTTCCTGGTGGCCGCACCGGCATTCCCGCGGCTGCGCCGGGTCACCGGCTGAGCCCGGAGCGGCCGGCGGCCCGGCGGGCCAGCAGCCGGATGGAGGCCAGCGCGATGACGGACAGCACCATGATGTAGGCGGCCACCGACATCGAGGTGCCGCTCGCCTCCAGCAGCAGCACCATCAGGAACGGCGCCAGCCCGCCGCCCAGGATCGCGCTGATCTGATAGCCGAGGGACGCCCCCGTATAGCGCATCTCGGGCGTGAACAGTTCGGCGAACAGTGCGGCCTGCGGCCCGTACATGATGCTCAGGAAGCAGCTGCCGATGAAGGTGCCGACCGCCATCCACAGCAGCGAGGCGGTGTCGATGAGCAGGAACATCGGGATCGCCCACAGGAGCAGCCCGACGGCGCCCGCGGCGTAGACGCGCAGCCGGCCGATGCGGTCGGAGAGCGCGGCGGCGGCCGGGATCAGGGCGAGTTGGGTGAGGCTGACCAGGAGGGTGAGGGTGAGGACGGAGGTGCGCTCCATGTGCAGGGAGCGGGTGGAGTAGTCCAGGACCCCGGTGATCAGGATGTAGAAGGTGGCGGTGTTGACGGCGAACGAGCCGCCGGCCAGCAGGACCGTTCCCAGGTGGTGCCGGAGGATCGTCCGCAGCGGTGAGCGCCGCGCGGCCGCCGCCTTCTCCTCCGCCGCCAGCTCCCGCTCCGCCTTGCGGAATTCGGGGGTCTCCTCGACGCGGGTGTGCACGTACCACGCCAGGACGAGGACCAGGACGCCGACGAGGAAGGGGATCCGCCAGCCCCAGGCCCCGAAGGCCCGCTCGTCGGTGACCGCGCCCGCCACCAGGAACACCGAGTTGGCGGTCATCACCCCGATGGGGACGCCGAGCTGGACGAGCGAGCCGTAGAGTCCGCGCTTGCCCTCGGGGGCGTATTCGGTGGCCATCAGCATGGCTCCGCCCCACTGGGCGCCGACAGCGATGCCCTGCACGATGCGCAGGACGACCAGCAGGACCGGGGCGGCGAGCCCGATGGCGTCGTAGGAGGGCAGCAGGCCGATACCGGTGGTGGCCAGCCCCATCACGGTCAGCGCGAGCACCAGCATCGGCTTGCGGCCGCGCCGGTCGCCGAGGTGACCGGCGATCACACCGCCGATGGGGCGAGCCAGAAAGCCCACGGCGAACGTGGCGAAGGAGGCGAGGACGCCGGCCGCTTCGCTGCCGGAGGGGAAGAAGGCGTCGCCCAGGACGAGCGCGGCGGCGATGCCGAAGACGAAGTAGTCGTACCACTCGACGGCGGAGGCGAGGGCCGCAGCGGTGGCCACCTTGCGGCGGCTGCGGGCGGAGGGAGAGCTGCCGGTGCTGTCGTGGGTCGCGGAGGGGGCCGTGTCCATACGTGCACACTCCCGGGGTGCGGGGCGGGATGGGGGGCGGCGCCGGTGATGTCGGGCGACCGTACCGACCGGCCGGTACGGCGTCAACGGACCGCGCACCACGAGTTTTCCGGCCGTCCCACGGCGCGGGGCCGGAAGCGCTCGCCGCGCCCCGGCCCCGCTCTCGTACTCCCCCTAAAACACCACCAGCGCCCGGCCGCCCTTCCCCGCCACCATCGCCTCGAACGCGGCCGGGATGCCGTCGAGCCCGATGCGGTCGGTGACCAGCGCGGAGAGGTCGAGTGCGCCGGAGCGGACGTGCTCGGCGATGACCGGGAGGTCGCGGGCCGGATCGCTGTTGCCGTAGACGCAGCCGGCGAGGGTGCGGCCGAAGTAGAAGATCTCGAGGGCGGAGAAGGCGACCTGCTCGTCCTGGCCGCCGATGCCGACGACCGTGGTGCGGCCGCCGCGCCGGGTGGCGGACCAGGCCGTACGGATGGTGTCGGCGCGGCCCACGCACTCCACGGCGACGTCGGCGCCCACGCCGCCGGTGAGCTTGCGGATCCGCTTGGCGGTGTCCTCGCCGGCCACCACGAACTCGGTGGCCCCGGCCGCCCGCGCCAGCTCCTCCTTCTCCGGGGAGACATCCACGGCCACGATCGGTCCCGCCCCCGCGATCCGCGCCGCCTGGAGGGTGGCCAGGCCCACCCCGCCGACGCCGAGCACCGCCACCGACTCCCCCGCCCGCACCCGCGCGCTGTGGTGAACGGCGCCCCAGCCGGTGAGCACCGCGCAGCCCAGCAGCGCGGCGTCGGTCAGCGGCACGCCCGCCGGCAGCGGCAGCGCGGCATGCGCGGGCACCACCGTCTCCTCGGCGAACGCGGCCGTGCCCAGGCCCGGGTAGAGATCGGTGCCGTCCGCCCGCCGCGCATACGGCGTCGCGGCGGCCGCGCCCGCGTTGGCGCACAGCCAGGGCTCCGCCAGGCCGCAGAAGTGGCATCCGCCGCAGGACGGCGCCCAGTTCAGGACGACCCGATCGCCGGCCGCGACGCCGGTGACGCCCTCACCGATGGCGGTGACGGTGCCCGCGCCTTCGTGCCCCAGGACCGCGGGGGCGGGCTGCTTCAGCGTCCCGTTGGACAGCGACAGGTCGGAGTGGCAGACCCCGGCCGCGGCGAGCCGGACCCGGACCTGGCCCGGACCCGGTGCGGGCAGCTCGATCTCGGTGATCTCCAGTGGGGCGTTGACGGCTGGCAGTACGGCGGCGCGGACCACGGTGCGGTCTCCTCGGTGGGGAGGTAAGGGGGAAGCCGGGCGGGCGGGAGGGAGGAAAGGGGCGGGCGGCGGCCCGGCCCTCAGAGCTGCAGCGACTTGGTCTGGAGGTATTCGGTCAGACCGTGCGGGCCCAGCTCGCGGCCGACGCCGGACTGCTTGTAACCGCCGAACGGAGCCAGCAGGTTGAAGCGGCCGCCGTTGATGTCGACCTGCCCGGTGTCCAGCCGGCGGGCGAAGGCGACCGCGGTCTCCTGGTCGGCGGCCCACACCGCGCCGGCCAGACCGTAGACCGTGCCGTTGGCGATCCGTACGGCATCGTCCTCGTCCTCGTACTTGAGGATCGAGATGACCGGGCCGAAGATCTCCTCCTGCGCGATGGTCATCTCCGGCGTCACGTCGGCGAACACCGTCGGGCGGACGTAGTAGCCGCTCTCCAGGCCCTCGGGGGCTTCCGCGCCGCCCGCCACCAGGCGCGCGCCGTCCGCCACGCCCTTGGCGATGAAGCCGCGGACGCGGTCGCGCTGCTTGGCGTTGACGAGGGGGCCGAGCCGGCTGGCCTCGTCCGTCGGGTCGCCGGGTACGTAGGCGGCCACCGCCTCGGCGGCGAGCGCCACCGCCTCGTCGTACTGGTCGGCGTGGACGAGCATCCGGGTCAGCGCGTTGCAGGACTGGCCGGAGTTGCGGATGACGTCGGCGACGTTGACCTCGACGGCCTTGGCGAGATCCGCGCCCGGCAGGATGACATTGGCGGACTTGCCGCCGAGCTCCAGCGCCACGCGCTTGACGGCGCCGCCCGCGATCGCGCCGATCTTCTTGCCGACGGCCGTGGAGCCGGTGAAGGAGACCAGGTCCACGCCGTCGTGCTCGGCCAGCGCCTGGCCCGCGACCGTACCGAGGCCGGTGACGAGGTTGAAGACCCCGGCCGGGATGCCCGCCGCGTCCACGCACTCGGCGAAGAGCTGGGCGGTGAGCGGGGTGTCCTCGGCGGGCTTGAGCACGACCGTGCAGCCCGCGGCGAGCGCCGGGGCGACCTTGTTGGTGATCTGGTGCAGCGGGTAGTTCCAGGGAGTGATCGCGCCGACCACGCCGACCGGCTCGTGCAGCACGGTGGAGTTGCCGAGCTTCTCCTCGAAGGCGTACGAGGCGGCCAGTTCGGCGTACGAACCCACCACCGCGACCGGGAGACCGGACTGCACCCGCGTGCTGAAGGAACGCGTCGAGCCCAGCTCGGCGGTGATGGTCCCGGCGATCTCCGCGGCGCGCTCGGCGAGCCGGTCGCGCAGCGCGGTCAGCCTGGCGGCGCGCTCGGCGGGGGCGGTGGCGCGCCAGCCGGGCAGCGCGGCGCGGGCGGCGCGCACGGCGGCGTCCACGTCCTCGGCGGTGCCGGCCGGGACGGTCGCGATCACCTGCTCGTCGGCGGGGTTGCGCACCTCGATGGTGTCGCCGCCCGCGGCGGGCCGCCACGCGCCGCCGATGTACATCCCGTCGTGTGCCTTCATCAAGCCGTCCTCCCGAGGCTCCAGCGCGCGGCGGTGTGCCGCGCCCCTCAAACTAGCGGTGCTAGTTTGAGGGGCGCCACTCCCGGACGGGAGCGGAACGCGTCACCCGGCCATCATCACCCGGGCGCGCGGCCCGGTCACGACCGGCCGCGGCAAGGCCCGCCCGGTCACGCGCCGGGGATCCGGGCGCGGAACTTCTCGGTCAGATCGGCGCCGCGGATCACTCCGCCCTGGTGGTACTTCAGCCCCCAGGCATCGATCACCGACCCGTCGCCGAACATGCAGGCGGACATCACCTTGTCCGGTTTCGTCTCGCCCTTCAGCCCCCAGCCGCCGCCGTCCGTGGGCCTGTTGCCGAACATCGCGGTGCCGTTGATGCCCTGGCAGTAGGCGATGGAGGGATTTCCGGGGCTGCTGGGGCCGGTGGGCTTGCGGACGTAGGCGAGCGCGGCCAGGGTCGGCTTGTCGGCGGCCAGGGTGTCCGCCGCGATCATGATGTGGCTGCCGTCCTTGGCGGTGAACAGGCACATCTCCCGCTCGCCGCCCAGCGGGGTGATGACGTTGCCGGAACCGGTGAAGTACGGGACCCGGGTCTGTGCCACGCCGCCCTGCTGCACGCACCAGGCCGCGGCGGCGGAGGTGCCCCGCCCGGCGGGCGGGGTGCCGTCGGCCGCATGGGCCGCCACGGCCGTACCGGAGACAAGGACGAGAACGGAGACGGCAAGGGCGTGGGAGCGCTTCACGCTTACTCCTGAAGGATCGTCGGGACGTGTTCCGAGAGGTGGTCCTGAAGAGGGTCCGAAAGGCGGTCCGAAAGTGGCCGGAAGCGCCGTCCGAGCGGTGATCGGGCGGGGCGTTGCCGCTGGTCGAACCCGTGCGCACGGGCACATCCTTCGCAGCGCGCCGCGCAGCGTCAACGCCCGCCCCGTCCTTGCCGCGCGACCCCGGCCACATTGACGCGATCACTGCGGCGAACGGCCCGTGACGTGCCCCGACGAGGGATCGATTCCGGCCAGTAATTCACCGGTAACAGCCCCTGGAACGCGACCGGTTAGAGTGTCCGGCCTGATGAATCCCCCACTGCTGCGCATTCGCCTCCTCGGCGGGTTCCGGCTGGAACGCGACGGCGGCGCGCCGCTCGCGGAGCGCTGGTCCCGGCCCAGCGCCCGGACGCTGGTGAAGCTGCTCGCGATCGCGCCCGGCCATCAGCTGCACCGCGAGCAGCTGATGGGCGCCTGCTGGCCGCACGCCGAACTCCCCGCGGCGCTGCGCAGTCTGCGGGTCGCGCTGCACGCCGCCCGGCACGCGCTGGAGCCCGAACTGCCGCCCCGCGCCGTCTCCTCGTACCTGACCGGCGACGGCGCGCTGCTGCGGCTGGCACCCGACGCGGTGTGGATCGACATCGACCACGCCGGGTCGCTCGCCCGGCAGGCGCTGGCCGACGGCGGGGCCCACGGGCTGGCGGCCGCGCTGGAGGCGCTGAACGGCGAGCTGCTCCCGGAGGACCCGTACGCGACCTGGGCCGCCCCGCCCCGCGAACGCCTCCGGCAGCTGCGCGACCAGGTGCGCGGCGCGCTGTCCCGGGCGCAGACGGCCCCGGTGCGGGGGACACCGGGCGAGGAGGCGGCCCCGCCCGAGGCGGATGCGGCGCGGGTGCGGCTGGACTGGGCACTGGCCCTGGACCGTTCGGGACGCTACGGCGAAGCGATCGGCGTGCTGCGAGAGGCCCTGGCCTCGTACGAGCGCCAGGGCCGGCGCGATGCCTGCGTGCTGGCCGCGGCCCGGCTGGCGGAGGTGCTGTGCCGCAGCCGTAAGGGCCAGGAGGCGCTCGCCGTGCTCGACGCCCACCCGCCGGGGCCGGGGACGCCCGACGAGGTGTGGGCGGCACACCGGATGGCGCGCTCCGCGGTGCTGTCGTACACGGGCCGGTACGAGGAGGCGCTGGCGGCCGCGCGGGCGGCGCAGCGGTCGGCGGAGGCTGCGCGGGGGCCCGACCGGCCGGTGCTGCTGGCCCGTTCGCTCGCCCAGCAGACCGTCTGTCTGGGCCTGTCCGGCCGCTCCGGCGAGGCGACGGGCCCCGCCGAACGGGCGCTGGCGCCGGCCGAGGAGTCCGGTGACCCGGCGCTGCTGGCCACCGTGCTGTCCGTGCTGCGCGAGAGCGCGCGCCGGGCGGGCCGGCACCGGCAGGCGCTGGAGTACGGGCGCCGCGCCCTGGCGCTGGCCGAACAGGCCGGCCGGCCCACGGCCACCGCCTTCGAGCGCGCCAACCTCGCCGAACTGCACCTCCTGCTCGGCGAGCGGGACGACGCGGAGCGCCTGGCCCGCGCCGCCGTCGAACTGGCCGAACCTTTCGGGGCCACGGCACTCGCCTTCGCGCTGGTCGCCCTGGCCCGCGTGCGGCACGCCCCCGACCCGGCCGGGAGCATCCGCCTCCTGGACCGGGCCGAGCGCTGCGCGGAGGAGGGCGGACACCTCCAGGCCATCGACGAGGTACGCGCCGCGCGCGCGGCGCTGACCGGCCGGGGATGACACCCGGCGGGCTAGATGATCCCGAAGAGCAGTCCCGCGCCCAGGACCACCAGCGAGGTCAGCGCGGCCCACTTCACGGTGAACTTCGTGTGGTCGCCGAATTCGACCTTGGCCATGCCGACCAGGACGTACACGGCGGGGACCAGCGGGCTGGACATGTGCAGGGCCTGGCCGACGAGGGAGGCGCGGGCGATCTCGATGGGGGCGACGCCGTGGGCGGCACCGGCCTCCGCGAGGATCGGCACGATGCCGAAGTAGAAGCCGTCGTTGGACATGAAGTACGTCAGCGGGATGCTGAGGATTCCGGTGACGATGCCCATGTGCGGACCGAGCGCGTCGGGGATGCCGGCGACCAGCCAGCGGGCCATGTGCTCGACCATGCCGGTGCCGGTGAGGACGCCGGTGAAGACGGCGGCGGCGAAGACCATGCCGGAGACGTTCAGGACGTTCTCGGCGTGCGCGGCGATGCGGGCCTTCTGGTCCTTCATGTGCGGGAAGTTGACGGTGAGGGCGATGGCCGCGCCGAGGAGGAAGAGGACCGGGATCGGCAGCGTCTGCAGGATGAGCAGGGTGAGCAGCGCGACGGTGAGCACGGCGTTGAACCAGTAGAGCTTGGGGCGCAGCGTGGGCCGCAGGGGGTCGAGGCCCTGGAGGTCGGCGTCCACCGCCCCCTCCCCGGAGCCGGCGCCCGCGCCGCCGGCCGGCACCGTACGCCGGGTGGCGACCGGACCGCCGCCCGCACCGACCAGCACCTGCTCGGCCTCCTTCTCCTCGGCCTCCTCGACGTCCTCGAACTCCTCGGTCACCACGCGGGCGTCGCCGAGCGTCAGCACCCCCAGCCGGTTGCGCTCGCGCCGCCCGAGCACATACGCGAGGACGAACACGGCGACCAGGCCGACGGCCAGCGCGGGAATCATCGGGACGAAGATGTCACCGGCGTCCAGCTTGAGCGCGGTGGCGGCGCGGGCGGTCGGGCCGCCCCAGGGGAGGGTGTTCATCACGCCGTTGGCGGTGGCGGCGACACCGGTCATGACCACCAGGCTCATCTTCAGCCGCTTGTAGAGCGGGTAGAGCGCGGACACGGTGATCATGAACGTGGTGGAGCCGTCACCGTCCAGCGAGACGATCGCGGCGAGCAGCGCCGTACCGACGACCACCCGCACCGGGTCGGCCTTGCAGAACTTCAGGATGCCGCGGACGATCGGGTCGAAGAGCCCGACGTCGATCATCACCCCGAAGTAGATGATGGCGAACATCAGCATCGCGGCCGTGGGAGCCAGGTCGCCGATGCCCTTGAGGACGTAATCGCCCAGGTGCGCGCCCTGACCGACCAGGACGCAGAACAGCGCGGGGATGAGCACAAGCGCTGCCATCGGTGACATCTTCTTCATCATGATCAACACCAGGAAGGTGGCGATCATGACAAATCCGAGGATTGTCAGCATGGGGGATACCTCACGTTCGCCCTTGAACATCTGCCGGGGGGTGGCGGCTCAGGCGACGTTAGGTCCCGCAAACTTTTGTTAACAAGACCTTGACACCCGAGCAATACGAGCAAAACGCCTGGTCACTGCGTTCGGCTTGGGCCGTACGTTGTCGGCTGACCCGCCGTGGTTGGTTCTCGCCGTTGCCCCCCACTGCCTTAAGGGCGTGGGAGGTGCCCCCAGCGGCGGGCGTGGGTTTGTCGGGTGCGGTGACGGCCCTACACGGCTCCGCCGCTACGGTCCGCCCCCTCCCGTGGGTGGGGGGATTTCTGGTGGGGCGGGCGTTGTGTGTCCGGTGCCGGTGGTTGCGTCCACTGGGTGCACCTGACCACCGACGCACGCCCCACCGTCTCCTCCCACCCCCAACGGGGAGGGGCCGGGCCGCAGGACGAAGTCCGGAGGCCCGGTCCCGCAGCCGAACAGCCCCGCGCAAGCGGCACCGGCCCGCCGCAGGCGCAACGGCGAACAACCACCCACGGCGGGACAGCCGAACACACCGGCCCAGGCAAAGCGCAGCGGACCGGCCCGCCGCAGGCGCAACGGCGGCAAACCCCCACGGCGGGAAAGCCAAAAGCATCGGCCCAGGCAAAGCGCAGCGCTACGCATCCAGATAGCGGGCCAAATACGCCCGCAGCAGCACCTTGCACTCCGCCACGATCGCGGGATCGCCCGCCGGGTCCGTGCGGAAGGCGAGCTGGAGCAGCGCGTCGGCCGTCTCGACGCCGACGAGGAAGGCGGTCCGCAGCCGTTCCTCGGCGGGGTCCAGGCCGAGCGGGCCGGCGAGCAGGGCCAGCAGCCGGTCGGCGACCTCGTAGTTGGCGCGGCGGGGGGCGTCCGGGGCGGGGACGGTGAACTCGACCAGGGCGAAGCCGGAGACCGTGCGCTTCATGGCGAGGTATTCGTCGACCACCACGTCCATCGCGCGGCGCCATTCCAGCCGCTCGTCGGCGGGAGCGGTCAGCCGGGCGGTGATGCGGTCCGCGTAGGCGTCGAGGTTGCGCCGGGCGAGCGCCTCGGCCATGGCGCGTTTGTTGGGGAAGAAGCGGTAGACCGAGCCGATCGGGACATCGGCGCGGCCGGCCACGGCGCGCGTGCTGAGGTCCTCGTAACCGGTCTCCTCCAGGAGTTCGGCGCAGGCATCGAGGATGCGCGCCAGGCGCTGGGCGCTGCGCTGCTGGACGGGGACGCGTCGGAGCGGGGTCGGCTGCTGCACCCGGACATCCTGCCCGGCGTGCGCGCGGGGAGTCCGCAAACGCCGGAATCCGGCCGGCACGGCTGCCCCCACCGTTGACGGGCGCGGCCGCGACGGCAATCCTAAGGTCTTGCATAGGATTCGGTCTTGCACGGGTTACTGATGGGCGGGAGCGCGCGATGACAGGTACGGGCAGCGAGCAGGCGCGAAAGACGGCCGAGGGGCTCTCGTACGCCTCCGGCTTCGGCAACGAGCACAGCTCGGAGGCCGTCACGGGCGCGCTGCCGGTGGGCCGCAACTCCCCGCAACTCGCGCCGCTGGGCCTGTACGCCGAGCAGCTCAGCGGATCGGCGTTCACCGAACCGCGCAGCCACAACCACCGCACCTGGCTCTACCGCATCCGCCCCTCGGCGGCGCACCCGCCGTTCGTCCGCGCCGAGCGCGGCGCGCTGCGCTCCGCGCCGTTCACCGACTGCGCGGCGGACCCCAACCGGCTGCGCTGGAACCCTCTCCCCGAGCCCGCCGGCCCCGTCGACTTCCTCGACGGCCTGTGGACGCTGGGCGGCAACGGCGACGCCACCCAGCGCACCGGTATGGCCGTCCACCTCTACTACGCCAACTCCTCCATGACCGACCGGGTGTTCAGCGACGCGGACGGCGAGCTGCTGATCGTGCCCGAGCACGGCGGGCTGCTGCTGCGTACGGAGCTGGGCCTGCTGCGCGCCGAGCCGGGCCATGTGGCGCTGATCCCGCGCGGCGTACGCTTCCGCGTCGAGCTGCTGGATGCGACCGCCCGCGGCTATGTCTGCGAGAACTACGGCCGGCCCTTCCAGCTCCCCGACCTCGGCCCGATCGGCGCCAACGGCCTGGCCAACGCGCGGGACTTCCTCGCCCCGGTCGCCGCCTACGAGGACGTCGAGGGCCCCGTCGAGGTCGTCAACAAATTCTGCGGCAACCTCTGGACGGCGACCTACGACCACTCCCCGCTGGACGTCGTCGCCTGGCACGGCAACCACGTCCCGTACGTCTACGACCTGCACCGCTTCAACGTCCTCGGGTCGATCAGCTACGACCACCCCGACCCGTCCCTCTTCACCGTCCTCACCTCCCCCTCCGACACCCCGGGGCTGGCGGGCGTGGACTTCGTGGTCTTCGCGCCGCGCTGGCTGGTGGGCGAGGACACCTTCCGGCCGCCCTACTTCCACCGCAATGTGATGACCGAGTACATGGGCCTGATCGAGGGCGCCTACGACGCGAAGACCGCGGGCCCGGGAGGTTTCGTCCCCGGCGGCGGCTCGCTGCACAACATGATGTCCGCGCACGGGCCGGACCGGGAGACCTTCGACCGCGCCAGCGCCGCCGAGCTGCGGCCGCAGAAGATCGACGACGGTCTGGCCTTCATGTTCGAGACCCGCTGGCCGCTGACGCTCACCGAACAGGCCCGGGACGCCGGACATCTCCAGCGCGGATACGACGACGTGTGGCAGGGTCTCCAGCGCCACTTCCGCCCGTGAGCGCCGGGCCCGTCCGCCCGTAAGCCGTCCGCCCGTAAGACCGGGGAACGCCCTGTGACCACCTTCGCTCCCGACTCGCTGGCCCTGAACCGCAAGCTGCCGCTGTGGTACCAGGTCTCGCAGTCGCTGCGCGCCTCCATACTCGGCCGCTCCCCCGAGGCGCCGCTCCGGCTGCCGACCGAGGACGCCCTCGCCGCCCACTACGGCGTGAGCGTGCTGACCATGCGCCAGGCCCTCAAGGAACTGGAGACGGAGGGTCTGATCAGCCGGCACCGGCGCCGCGGCACGTTCATCGAGCCCGGCGCGCAGCGGGGCGCGCCGGTGCGGCTGCTGGGCTCCGTGGACGCGATCGTGGCCCAGCAGTCCGGGATGAGCACCCGGCTGCTGGAACACGGGCCGGTGCCGGTACCGGCCGAACTGTCCGAGTATTTCCCGGAGTTGACGGAGGTCGCCGGCTTCCGGCGGCTGCGCGGCGACGAGGAGACGGACGAACCGACCAACCACGCCACCAATTACGTCCGCCCCGATGTCGCCGCCCGGATCGACCCCGGCGACCTGGAACGCTGGCCGATGACCAAGGTGCTGCGGGACGCGGTGGGCGTACGCATCAGCCGCATCACCGACACCGTCGAGGCCCGCCTGGCGGACCCGGAAACCGCCCGCCTCCTCCAGGTGCCGCTGCTCAGCCCGATCCTGCACTACACGGGCATCACGTACGACGAGGCCGGGCGGGTGGTCGACGTCGCCCGGATCCACTACCGCGGGGACCGGTTCTCGTTCACGGTCACGCTGGACGCGCACTGACCCGTACGCCCCCCGCGCCCCGGACCCCGGCCCCTTCGCCCGGCCTCAGATCCGCTCCAGGCTCCGCCCCGTGCTCCGCGGCCCCAGCAACGCCACGTCCAGGCACAACAACACCATCAGCACCGCCGACCCGCTGAACACCGCCGCCGCACCGAGCTCGTCCAGCACCGTCAGCGCGACGAACGGCAGCACCACCGAGGTGAGCCGGGACAGCGAGTACGCGATGCCGATGGCGCTGCCGCGCAGGCCGGTCGGGAAGATTTCCGTCTGGTAGACGTGGAAGGCGTTGGAGAAGACGTTGCTGCACACCGTCAGCAGAAAGCCGAAGGTGACGATCGCCCAGGTGGCGGCCGCGAAGCCGAAGGCGAGGCCGCACGCCGCCATCCCCAGCGCCGAGGCGATGATCAGGGTCCGGCGCTCGATGCGGTCGATGAGCGGCACGGACAGCGCGGAGCCGAGCGGATAGCCGCAGAAACTCAGCGCCGCGTACAGCAGCGACTCGGTGACGGTGTGGCCCTTCGCCGTCAGCACCACCGGCGCCAGCGAACCGAAGCCGTAATAGCCGACGGTCTGCAGCACCTGAAAGATCCACCACATCAGGGTGCGCCGCCGGAAGTCGCCGCGGAACATCTCCCGCAGCGGCACCTTCCGCTCCGGGAGGCTCTCGGCCTCCGGTACGGAGGGGAGGCTGGTGCCCTTCTCGCGCGCCACCCGTTCCTCGATGGCGGTCACGATCCCGGCGGCCTCCTCCTCCCGCCCGTGAACGGTCAGCCACCGTGGCGATTCCGGCAGTTGGCGCCGCATGAGCTGGATGAAGCCGGCCCCGAGCGCGCCCGCGACCAGCAGCCAGCGCCAGCCGTCGATCCCCCACAGCTGATGCCCGGCCACCAGCCGGGCCCCCAGCAGCGCCGCGACCGGCACGCCGAGGAACCCGAAGGTGTACGCACGGGCGATGTAGCGGCCGCGTACCGCCCGCGGCAGGAATTCCGCGAGGTAGGTGTCCACGAGGACGAGTTCGGCGCCCAGCCCCAGCCCGGAGAGGAAGCGCAGCGCGATCAGCCACTGCACATCCGGGGCGAAGGCGCACAGCAGGGAGAACGCCGAATAGCCCGCCAGATTGACCATGAACATCCGGCGCCGCCCGAAGCGGTCGGCGAGCACGGACAGCACATTCGCGCCGACGAACATGCCGAGGAACCCGGCCGCGATCACCCACGATCTGGCGGTGTGCCCCAGGTCCCACTGTGCGGCGAGGACCGCGGCGAGCACTCCGCCGAGGAAGATCTCGTAGAGGTCGAAGAAGGCGCCGATGCCGACGACGAGGGTGATCCGGCGGTGCCAGCGCGAGGGCGGCAGCCGGTCCAGCCGCGCGGCGGCCCGCGCCCCGGCGGGAGTCCCCCCGCGCCGTTGCGGCGCGGGGGAGGCGGTGTCCGTCATACGGTCCTCCCCTGAGCAGGTCCCGGCGCGCAGGGCGCAGCCAGGTCCGCGCGATGCCGTCGGGCGTACGGCGGGACGGTACCTCTCCAAGATCAGTAAGCGGAAGGGCGCGGGCGCGGGCCGGGCGGCCGTCCCGGGGCGCCGGCGCCCGTGGATACCATGCCGGGGTCAACCGAAAGGTCCGGGAGGGGCTCCGCGTGACGGCGAAGCAGGACGCGCCACGGTCGGCCGCGCCACGGCTGTCCGAACTGATGCCGTGGTCCGTGCCGCCGCTGCGGCTGGGCCGTTCCTGGGTGCTGGCGCCGGATCCCGCGACGCTGCGCGCCCGGTGGAACGCCCTGGTGGCGGCCGAGGACGCGGCCGCCCGCGAGCGGCTGTTCCGGCCGTCCCGGTCCCGGAACCTGCACTCCGCCGTCGGTCAGCTGCCGGGCCAGGCGACGCCCACCGGGCGGTTGTCCCGGGCGAGCGGCCCCTGCCCCGAGCCGGTACGGATCCTGCACGGCCCCTTCGACCGGCAGTGGCTGCTGCCCGACCACCGGCTGATCGACGCGGCGCGGCCGGAGCTGTGGCGGGTGGCGGACGAGCGGCAGCTGTTCGCCGTGGAGCTGGGGCAGGTGCCGCAGGTGCCGGGCCCCGCCGTGGTCTGCTCCGCCCTGCTGCCGGACGGGCGTGCACCGGCCGGCCGCCCCGGCCGGATCCACCCCCTCTACCGGCGCCCCGGCGGCACCGAACCGAACCTCGCCCCCGGCCTGCTCGGTCTCCTCGCCCGCCGCCTGGACCGCCCGGTCCGTCCCGCCGGCCTCCTCGCCTGGATCGCCGCGAGCGCCCGCCACTCCCCCGACGGCACGACGGTGCCGCTCACCGCCGACCCGGCCGTCTGGGACACCGGCGTCGCACTCGGCGAGCGCCTGCTGTGGCTGCACACCGGGGGCGCGCACGGGGCGCACTCCGGCGAGCGGCCGCGGATGCCGGGCGGCCGCCGCCCCTACGTACGCTCCGCGCTGCCCACCCGCGGCCTGCCGGGCGCCCTCGGCTATGACGCCGGCGAGGAGGCGCTGCTGCTCGGCGACGGCCGGATCTCGCCGGTGCCGCCGGGCGCCTGGGACTTCCACGCGGGCGGCGTACGGGTCCTGGAGGCCTGGTTCGAGCAGCGGACGGCCCCCGTGGAACCACCGGAGGAGGGTTCGCTGGCGGCGCTGCGCGCCACGACGTGGCCGCAGGAGTGGACGTCGGAGCTGCTGGAGCTGATCACCGTGCTGGCACTGCTGGCCGAACTCGGCCCGGAGTGCGCGGAGTTGAGGGAGAAGGCGGCGGGCGGGCCGGGGATCACGGCGGCCGAGCTGCGGGAGGCGGGCGTCCTCCCGGCGCCGGCCGACGCGCACCGCCCGGCCTCCGTCCTCGACCATCACGAGGAGGGCCCGGAGGGCCAGTTCGCCCTCCTGTGAGGCGTGGCCGGGGCGCCCGGCGGAGCGCTACTCCTTGGGCGCCTGCTGGATCCGCACCATGTTGCCCGACGGGTCGCGGAAGGCGCAGTCGCGCGGTCCCCAGGGCTGGTCGATGGGCTCCTGCAGCACCTCGGCGCCGGAGGCCCGCACCTGCTCGAAGGTGGCGTCGAGGTCGTCGGTGCTGAAGACGGTCATCGGCAGGACGCCCTTGGTGAGGAGTTCCTGCAGCGCGTCGCCGTCGGCCTGGGAACGGCCGGCGTGCGGTTCCGAGAGCACGATCTCCAGGCCGGGCTGTGTCGCGCTGCCGAGGGTGACCCAGCGGTATTCGCCGGAGGCGACGTCGTTGCGTGTTTCGAGGCCGAGCGCGTCACCGTAGAAGGCGATCGACTCGTCCACGTCGTTGACGGTGATGTGGCAGTACTGGAGTGCAATGGTCATGTCGCCAACGTTAGACAGCGGCGCCGCCGCCCGCTTCTCGAATCCTGCTCGGCGGATTTCGCATCGGGCGGGTCTGCACCTTCGCCACGCATGCGGGCATCGCCGCCACCGCGGGGTGCTCCCGGCCGCGGTACGCGCTCGGTGTCTCCCCCACGATCTCGGTGAACCGCGAGCTGAACGAGCCGAGCGAGGTACAGCCGACCGCCATGCACGCATCGGTCACGCTCATCCCCCCGCGCAGCAGCGTCATCGCCCGCTCGATCCGGCGGGTCATGAGATAGCTGTACGGCGTCTCGCCATAGGTCGCCCGGAACTGCCGCGAGAAGTGCGCCGGCGACATGAGCGCATGGCGGGCCATCGTCGGCACATCGAGCGGCTGGGCGTACTCCCGGTCGATCAGATCACGCGCCCGGCGCAGGTGCGCGAGATTGGCCAGGTCTTCCGGAGTCATGCCTCGAAGCTACCACCCGCCGCCCATAAAAGCCGCTGACCTGCGGGAATGGGGCCGGCGCGGCTATCCGAGGCCCGGCCCGCCGCCCGTCTCGTGCCCCGCATAGGCATCCAGCACCCGGCCGATCACGCGCGCGAAGACCGCGTCCGGATCCGTGGGCGGCGCGCCCTTCGCGAACGCCCGTGCCATCAGCGGATACCGCCCGCCGCCGACGACCCCCGCGAGATACCCGGCCTGCGCCGCCTGGAGCTGTCCGGCGGTGTGCCCGGACTCCTTGGCGCGCTCGGCGGCCGCCTGCTCGGACGAGGCCATCGTGATCACCGTGCCGTTGACCATGGAGACGAGCTCCACCCTGAGCCCGTCGTCGAGCCCCGAGCCCTCCAGCGCGGCGAGGCAGAACTCCAGGTAGCGCAGCGCGTTGGGGCCGAGGAAGTGGTGGGACAGCACGGCACCCGGCAGCCAGGGATGACGGCGCATCATGTCGCGTGCCTGGCGGGCGAGTTCGAACAGATCCGCGCGCCAGTCGCCGGACGGCGCGGCCGGCAGCTCGTACTCGCCGCTGACGTGGTCGACCATCAGGTCGACGAGGTCGCCCTTGGCCGGGACGTAGTTGTAGAGCGACATCGTGGCGCAGCCGACCGCCGTCGCCACCCGGCGCATGGAGACCGCCGCCAGCCCCGACTCATCGGCGATCCGCACGGCCGCCTCGGCGATTTCGTCACGGGTGAAGGCGGGCCGGGGGCCGCGTCCGGTGCGCTCGGGGCGCGCCCAGATCACCTCGGGTCCGGCCGCGCGGCCGCTTGCTGCCATGAATCGATCACCTCGCCATCAATCCTAGTTACGTACATCGCACGTAGTGCACTACGGCGCCCTCACGTCCTCTACGTACGCTGTACGTATACAGCGAGGGTCCGGAGAACCACTTCGGCGAGGTCCGTGCGCCGCGCGGGCTCGACCTCGCGGTGCCGGCGGGCAGTGTCCGCGGACCGCTCGGCCCCAACGGCGCGGGCAAGACCACGGCCCGCGCGATCAACGCGGCAAACAAAAAAACCACCCGTCACAAGAACGGGTGGTGGGGGAAGAGCCGGGTGGTGCGTGCCTGGGCGAACACACCGACACGCTGCGACGCCCGCGGGAACTGACGAGTCAGTACCTGACGGGTGGTGAATCGCAACGCTGTGCCGGGACGGTGTGGTCGCCCGAGGTCTCGCTTCAGGGACGCGTCAGCCGTGACCGCCGAACAGCGAACGCCGCAGCCTGCGCAGCGGCGCGAACAGCGACACCCTGGCACCACGGCTCTTCCTCGTGCGGGAGTGATCACGGGTGGTGAGCTCCCGCATCAGCAACGTCGCGCCCTCCGTCTCGCGCTGCGGTATGGCAGGGCCACCCAGCACCGCGAGATGGCGGTCCAGACGCGCACTGGACGCGCCGCTACCGCAACTGATCGCAGGGACTCTTGCCCTGCTCCGCACTGTTATCTGTTCCATGACTCTCCCCACCCTGACGAGGGCACCCGGCACGGGCAGGGTAACCCTATCTCTCTTGGAGGACGCGCGTGCAGACCGGTCAACGGATTCACCTGCCTCGCCTTGACGTTGACGAACACCATACGTAATGACGCCTACAGGGCACCCATCAGGGCGAGTTGACCCCCCGTCGGACCGCGGGGGCCCATCTGACGGGCTTTCGGGACGCACGAGGAGGACCCGGGCGGGCGACTCCTCCTCGGCGTCGCGCGTACGGACGGTTACGCAGCGGAGGCGAACACCGGGAGATAGCCGCTGGACTGACCGGCGGCCGTGGGGTGGTAGGACTCGTCGACGGGATAGGTCACGCTGTGCAGCCAGGGACTGCCGGAGCACAGTTCATGGCCGGTGAAGGTGGAGTTGACGTCGGAGAAGGTGAAGCCGTGGTCGGCGGCGCGCTTGGCGGTGACGCCGTTGATGTCGTCGGCCGCGGCGTTTATGGCGGCCCGGGACTTCTCCGAGAGGCCGGCGACGCAGCTGCCGTTGAGTTTGTAGAAGTGCGGGTAGCCCAGGACCACTACGTGCGCGGCCGGGGCCTTCTGGCCGATCGCGTTGTACACCCCGTCGAGCTGAGCGGGCAGGGTGTTGTCGATGTACTGCCGGGCCTTGGCGACGCGGGCCAGGCAGGCGCTCTCACCCTGGAGCGCACAGGTCGTCATGGTGTCGGCGAAGCCTGCGTCGTTGCCGCCGATGGTGATGCTCACCAGTGCGGTGGAGCTGTTGAGCGGGCCGAGCTGACCGTTGAGAACATCACCCGTTCGAGCCCCGGAACAGGCCGTGAACGAGAAGGACGAGGGCGAGTGCGCGGCCGCCCAGAGGGCCGGGTAGGCCTTGGTGCTGCGCTTGCAGGAGCCGCTGCCACTGTCGTAGCTGCCGGCTCCGACGCCTGCGGAGTAGGAATCGCCGAGGGCCACATAGCCGGTGGCGAGCGGGAGTTGGGCGGACGCGGCGGCGCTCGCGCCGGTGAGCGCGAGCGCCGTGGTGACAAAGAAGGCGGACCCCAGGGCCGCCAGTCGGGACAGTCTCATAGAACCTCCCATAGCAGGATCTCTGCCTTATTCGTGGTAGCAGGACCCGCGAGTAACCGGAAGTGTCCATGCCAAAGGTCGTGAAAAGTCGTACCGAATTCGCGGCACATCCGGCTATTCGTCCCCCGGACTTCGCCGCGGCGCCGTTGCCCGGCCGTGCCGCGCGGATCGCGGCCCCCGCACCGGCCGCCGTTCACTCCTCGCCGTTCTGACGGTGCGCCAGCCCCGGCACCAGCAGCGCGGTGGCCGCGACCGACACCGCGACGAGCAGGAGCACCAGCGACGGGCGGGTCCCCAGGCCGATCAGCCAGGCACCGAGGAGGCCGCCCGCGAACATCGACCCGACGGACATCAGCCGGCGCGGGACGGCGTGGGTGCCGTAGCCCAGCTTTCTGTCGCGACCGAGAACGGAGCCGCTGACCAGGGCCGTCATCGCCCGGGTCTCCACGGTGGTGGTGAGGTCGGGGACGGCGACCCGCATGGCCGTGACGTTCCGTATGCCCATCGCCACCGCCATCAGGCCGACGACGGCGCAGCGCTGACCGAGGGTCAGGTCCCGGGCCGTGCCGGGCTCCCAGGCGGTCACCGCCGCGGCGGCCAGCAGTGCGGCCTCGGTGGCGAGCGCGAGCGGGAACCACTGCCGCCGCCGGGCGGCCAGCGACGACTCGACCCGTGCCCCGAACGCCGCGCCGAGGGCGAAGGCGCCGAGCGAGACGACGGTCGTGACGACCGACAGGTCGCCCTGCCGCGCGATGCCGAAGCCGAGGAAGAGCAGATTGCCGGTCTGGGTCGCGGTGAACACATGACCGAGCGCCAGAAAGCTGACGGCGTCGAGCACTCCGGTGGCCACGGTGAGGCACACCATGATCACCGTCAGCGCGGTTCCGCTCGGCGGCTCCACTGACCCGGCTCCTTCCCGGCGGACACGTCCTCACAGTGTCCGGACGGCCGCCGCGCAGCGCCGCCATTGCGCCGTCTGTGGGCGCCCCCGCTCCGCCGCGCTGCGCCCCGTCCGCTTCCCTCCGCCGTCTTGACGGGTGCCGGGGCGGCGCATGACATGGAACCCGGCATCCCGTGCCGAGGAGAGGCAGAGCCGCCCATGCGCCCCGAAACCGTCAGCAGGGACAGATCCCCGGGCGTGCCCCCGCCCCACGGCCGGCCGGCGAGCGGGCTCACCGCGCTCCGCGCGGGCGCGGCGTTCGGCATCGCCGCCCTGGGGGCCGTGCTGGCGTCGGCCGGTATCGCCTCCCCGCTGCGGGCGCCGTGCACGCTCTTCCTGCTGCTGGGGGCACCGGCGCCGGCGATCGGCGCGGCGCTCGGCGGGCTGGATCCGCTCGGCCGCGCCGTCGTCGCGGTGGCCGGCGCGGCGGCCGTCAACCTGCTGGTGGCCGGGACCATGCTGGCGCTGGACGCCTGGTCGGTGCGCGGCGGGGTGATCACCGTAGCGGCGCTCAGCGGCGCGGGGCTGCTGCTGACGTCGGTCCGGTCGAGGGCCGGCCGGGCCGGGGGCGGCGCCGCCGGCCGGGTGCGCTGAGGTGGACATCACCGTGCATCACCCCGCCGGGCTGTCCGGTGCCGACCGGGCCGCCTGGACCGCCCTGCAGTCCCGGGCCCCGTCGCTGGGTTCGCCGCAGCTGGCGAACCCGTTCCTCTCCCCCGAGTTCGCGCCGGCGGTGGGCCGGTGCCGCGGCGGCGCCCGTTCACGGGCGGTCGAGCCAGCGCACCTCATAGCCGCCGAGCGTGATGCCCTGCCCCTCGACGGTCGCGGTGGTGCGCCGGTCCGTGGTGTTGGCCACCAGCACCGTACGGTCGCCGGCCAGCGCCCGGACCGCCGTACGGCCGGCCCCCGCGACGGCGACGCCGGGCGCGGGGCGGACCCCCGGCGGAAAGGCCCGGGAGAACCGGGACAGCAGCTCACCCATCGGCAACTCCCGCCCGCCGTCGGCCAGTTCGGTACTGCTCCACAGACATCCGGGGCAGGCGGCCCCCGCCCCCTCCGGATTCCAGTACAGGCCGCTGGTGGCGCCCCCGGACACCATCTCCATCAGGCCCACGGCCTGCACGGCGAGGCGTTTGCGCTCGCTCCAGCCGTTCCGGTCGTCATGGGCGTCGGGCACCTCGACATACCATTCCGCCCACCACAACGGCAGCCCCGTCTCCTTGCGCACCCAGCGCCCCACATCGGCGAACTTCCGGGTGGCGGCGAACGGGCCGGGCACATAGTGGCCGTCCTTGCGGTAACTGGATCCGTCGATGACGACGAAATCCGCTCCCGCCTTGTGCCGGTTCCAGTAGGCGAGCGCATCCAGGACCCGCCGGTCGATGCTTCCCCAGGGCCCGCGCGGCGCGCCGCCCCCGCCACTCTCCCCCTCGCTGTCGCTGTCGCTGTCCATCACGAGATAGGGCCCGCCCACCAGGTTGTGCCCGTTCACCTCCTTCAGCGCCCGGTGGACCAGGTTGTAGAGCCGGGTGTATCCCTCGTAATCCCAGCGCTTCTTCCGCTCGTCGAAGAAGCCCTTGAATTCGTTCCACACCACGAAGTGCCGGACATCCGGATAGCGACGGGCGATCTTTCCCGCGAGCGCGGCGAAGTCCGCGTAATGCGCGGGATCGGGGGCCTTCTCCAGCGCGCTCCAGTCCGTATGGCCAAACGCGCCGCCCTTCATCCAGTCCGGAGAGCAGCACAGCGTCAGCACGGGAGTCCCGCCGGCGCGCCGGATCAAGGCCATACGGCGGTCCAGATCGGCAAAGTCATAGTGCCCCGGGCTCGGTTCGGGGTTCCCACGCCCCAGCCCATGATGTGCTGGTTCTGCGGCATCGGATGGGCGGACAGCGATCGCGCGGCCCGGTCGGTCGCGCCTCGTCGCCGTGGTCCGCGCTGAACTGGGTGTGGGTGAACCCCCAGCCCACGGCGGCCCGCGCGGTGCGCAGCGGCGCCGTCGGCCTGCCGTCGTCGCCCGGCGGGATTCCGGCCCGCACCAGCTGCGTCGCGAGCACGGCGGTCACCGCCGCAGCCGCGACGAACACGGCCACCCGATGACATTCCCCGCCAAGACGTCGCACAACGGACAAGACTAGCCGGGTTATTCCGTGTACGCGGCGGGTCGGTCTGGCGGATCATGGCGGCATGTGTGCCGATCACGTGCAGCCGACCTCCGTGCCGCCGTCCGCCGCCGAGCAGTCCCTCGCGATCCGTCTGACCATGGACGACAGCGATTCTCCGTCCGATGTCGTCGATGCGCTGTTCCTGGGGCGCTTCGCCAAGGGCGAGCAGCCGTACGCCCGCAGCCGCTCGGTGGAACGGGTGAAGCCGGGGGTGAGCCTGCTGCCGCCCGGCGCACGGGTGCTGCGTTCGGCGCGCGAGGACGACCGCAGCGCGACCCTCGCCGAGGGCGACGGCTACACCCTGCTGATCTCCCGCTGGAACCGCGGCGCGGATGTCACGGTCACCGCCGTCACCGATGAGCTGACGGAGAAGGTGCTGGGGCAGTCGGCGGACGGCGCGGAGGACGAGCCGGAGCCACAGCCGGAGGACGTCGCGATGGGCTTCTGGTACTTCTCGCCGCGCCGCGGGCCGTACCGCACCTCCCGGCAGATCACCGCGGGCACCTGGGAGGAGATCCGTCCCAACTACACCGCGCCGGTGGCCTCGGCGATGGACTCGCTGATGAAGGTCGCGCCCGGGGAGATCGCCGGGCGCCTTCTGCTGCTGCACGGCCCGCCCGGCACCGGCAAGACCTCCGCGCTGCGCACGCTGGCCCGCTCCTGGCGCGACTGGTGCCAGGTGGACTGCGTCCTCGACCCCGAGCGGCTCTTCAACGACGTCGGCTACCTCATGGACATCGCCATCGGCGAGGACGAGGGCACCGGCAAGAGCCGCTGGCGGCTGCTGCTCCTGGAGGACTGCGACGAACTGATCCGCGGCGAGGCCAAGCACACCGCGGGCCAGGCGCTGTCCCGGCTGCTCAATCTGACGGACGGACTCCTCGGCCAGGGCCGCAACGTCCTGGTCGGCGTCACCACCAACGAGGACCTGGAGCGGATGCACCCGGCGGTGGTCCGGCCCGGCCGCTGCCTGGCCCGTATCGAGGTCGGCCCGCTGACCCGCACGGAAGCGGCCAACTGGCTCGGCACCGAAGAGGGCATCGGCCGCGACGGCGCCTCCCTCGCCGAGCTGTACGCCCTGCGCCGCGGCACCCGGCCCGCGTCGGTCCCGGCCCAGGAGGCGGGCAAGGAGGCGGGGCTGTATCTGTGACGCCCTGCCGGGGCGCCATCTGACCACCCGCCAGCACCGCGGCCGCGAAGTGATCACGGACGGCCGCGTAGGTAGAGTCCGCCCCCGAACGGCAACGAGCGTCCGGCACAACGAGGGGGACGGATTGAGCACCACGGTATGGCTCACGAAACCGGCGGCACCGAAGGACCCGAAGGGCGGTGCCGGTCCCTGGTGGGAGATCCGCACCCACGGCCCGTCGGCAGAAGAGGACGGAGGCCAGGGGCAGTCGAGGTTCGCGTACATCGAGCGGGACCTGTCCTCCGGTGGCGGCGACGCCTATCGCGCGGCACGCAAGGACGGCGCCCGCGCCTTCCTCCTCTGGACGGAGACCTCCCGCCGGCAGCTGCTGGCGCGGGTCGTGACCAGGACGGCGACGAAGGGCAGGAGCGCCGTCTTCGAGGTGCTGGGCGCCGCCGGTGAATCCCTGGCACTGATCACCCATGAGCGGGCGATGAGCGGCGGGCACGGCAGGTCACGCTGGACCGTTCAGCAGGCGGGCGGCCCGGACGCCGTCGGCGTCAAGGGCAATCTGTTCTGGTGGTACGTGTGGTGGCTGCTGTTTCCGCTGTGGGTGGCCATCGCCGTCGGCAGCATCGCCGGCGGCGGCGGTGACATCGCCCGCATGCCGCGCACCACCCGCTGGAAGGCGTCCGGGAAAGAGGTCATGACCTGGGGCAGCGACGGGGCGGACTTCGCCCTGAGCACATCGGCCGAGGGGTGGGACCCGCGGGTCACCGCCGCCCTGGCCGCCCTGGTCAAAAGCCATGAGGGCTGGCTCGGCAAGCCGTGGGACGAGGGCCCGTAGGCGGCCCCTCTCGGCCTTGCCGTGACGTGAGAGGAACCCGCGCGCACCTCGCGGCCGGGCGCCTGCCGGTCGCCCGGCCGGCGCCCGGCCGCGAGGTGCGCGCCGCGGGCGAGGGCCCCGGTCAGGCCCCGACGTAGTCCGCGAGGTGTTCACCGGTGAGGGTGGAGCGGGCGGCGACGAGGTCGGCGGGGGTGCCCTCGAAGACGATCCGGCCCCCGTCGTGGCCGGCGCCGGGCCCGAGGTCGATGATCCAGTCGGCGTGCGCCATGACCGCCTGGTGGTGCTCGATGACGATGACCGACTTGCCGGAGTCGACGAGCCGGTCGAGCAGGCCGAGGAGGTGCTCGACGTCGGCGAGGTGAAGGCCGGCGGTCGGCTCGTCGAGTACGTATACGCCGCCCTTCTCGGTCATGTGGGTGGCCAGCTTGAGCCGCTGCCGCTCGCCGCCGGACAGCGTGGTGAGCGGCTGGCCGAGGGTGAGGTAGCCGAGCCCGACGTCGGCGAGCCGGACCAGGATGCGGTGCGCGGCCGGCATGCGGGCCTCGCCGGCGCCGAAGAACTCCTCGGCCTCGGCCACCGACATCGCGAGCACCTCGCTGATGTCGCGGCCGCCGAGGTGGTAGTCGAGCACCGCCGCCTGGAACCGCTTCCCCTCGCAGTCGTCACAGGTGGTGGCGACGCCGGCCATCATCGCCAGGTCGGTGTAGATGACGCCGGCGCCGTTGCACGTGGGGCAGGCGCCCTCGGAGTTGGCGCTGAACAGCGCCGGCTTCACGCCGTTGGCCTTGGCGAACGCCTTGCGGATCGGCTCGAGCAGTCCGGTGTACGTCGCGGGGTTGCTCCGCCGGGAGCCGCGGATCGCGCCCTGGTCGATCGACACCACGGCCTCGCCGGCCGCCCCTGAACCGTTGACCAGCGACCCGTGCACGAGCGAGCTCTTGCCGGAGCCGGCGACGCCGGTGACGACGGCGAGCACCCCGAGCGGGATGTCGACGTCGACGCCCTGGAGGTTGTGCGTCGTCGCGCCGCGGATCTCCAGCGCCCCGGTGGGCTTGCGCACCGTCTCCTTGAGGGTGGCCCGGTCGTCGAAGTGGCGGCCGGTGATGGTGCCGGCGGTGCGCAGGCCCCCGACGGTGCCCTCGAAGCAGACGGTGCCGCCCGCCGTACCGGCGCCGGGCCCGAGGTCGACGACGTGGTCGGCGATCGCGATCGTCTCCGGCTTGTGCTCCACGACGAGCACCGTGTTGCCCTTGTCCCGCAGCCGCAGCAGCAGGTCGTTCATCCGCTGGATGTCGTGGGGGTGCAGGCCGATGGTGGGCTCGTCGAAGACGTAGGTGGTGTCGGTGAGCGAGGAGCCGAGGTGGCGGATCATCTTGACGCGCTGCGCCTCGCCGCCCGACAGCGTGCCCGACGGCCGGTCGAGCGAGAGGTAGCCGAGACCGATCTCCACGAACGAGTCGAGCGTGTGGTGCAGCGCGGTGAGCAGCGGCGCCACGGAAGGCTCGTCGAGGCCGCGGACCCAGTCGGCCAGGTCGCTGATCTGCATCGCGCACGCGTCGGCGATGCTGATCTTCTTGATCTTCGACGACCGGGCCGCCTCGGTGAGCCGGGTGCCGTCGCAGTCGGGGCAGGTGGTGAAGGTGACCGCCCGGTCCACGAACTCGCGGATGTGCGGCTGCATCGCCTCCCGGTCCTTGGAGAGCATCGACTTCTGGATCCGGGGGATCAGCCCCTCGTAGGTCATGTTGATGCCCGCGATCTTCATCCGGGTCGGTTCGAGGTGCAGGAAGCCGTGCAGCTCCTTCTTGGTGTACTTGCGGATCGGCTTGTCCGGGTCGACGAGGCCGGACTCGGTGTAGAGCCGGTAGTTCCAGCCGCCCGACTTGTACCCGGGGATGGTGAGCGCGCCCTCGTTGAGCGACTTGGAGTCGTCGTAGAGCTGGGCGGGGTCGAGGTCGGTGACCGAGCCCCGGCCCTCGCAGCGCGGGCACATGCCGCCGGTGATGCTGAAGGAGCGGCGCTCCTTCACCTTCTGTCCGGCGCGCTCCACGGTGACCGCGCCCGCCCCGCTGATCGAGGCGACGTTGAAGGAGAACGCCTTGGGCGAGCCGATGCCCGGCCTGCCGAGCCGGCTGAAGAGGATGCGCAACATCGCGTTGGCGTCGGTGGCGGTGCCGACGGTGGAGCGGGGGTCGGACCCCATCCGCTGCTGGTCGACGATGATCGCGGTCGTCAGTCCGTCGAGCACGTCGACCTCGGGCCGCGCCAGGGTCGGCATGAAGCCCTGCACGAACGCGCTGTAGGTCTCGTTGATCAGCCGCTGCGATTCCGCGGCGATCGTGTCGAACACCAGCGAGCTCTTGCCCGAGCCGGAGACGCCGGTGAAGACCGTCAGCCGGCGCTTGGGGATCTCGATGCTGACGTCCTTGAGGTTGTTCTCGCGCGCGCCGTGTACGCGGATCAGATCGTGTCTGTCGGCGGCGTGCTGCGCAGGCGGCTGCGGGTCCGTCCTCGTGGTCTTGCTCATCGTGTCTCCATCCGTAGGGCGGGGGCCGCCTTCGCGGTCTCGTCGGCGTCGCCCGGTCCGGTCCGGCCGGCCGGCGTCTCCAGCGGCCCGGGGATGCCGCCCTCGGCACGGTGACGGTGCCACCGGGCGGCCGCCGCCGGTCCATGCCGGTCAGGCTATGTGCGGCTCGGTGGCCGCGCTTCTTCATTCCTGATCGGTCCGGTCGCCCGTTGCGCCCCGCCCGGTCGGGCGCCGCCCGGAGTGTCCCGTTGCGCACCCCGCCCCGTGGTTTACCTGGCAAGCTCCCGCAGGCGCACCGACAGGCAGGTCACGCAGCCCTCCAGCTTCTCGAATTCGCCGATGTCCACCAGGACCGGCCGGTATCCCAGACCGGCGAGGAGTTCCGCGCTCCTGGGGGCGGAGGCGGCCATCAGGAGCGCCTCGCCGCCCAGGAGGACGACATGGGCGCCGGCCTCCTCGGGGACGGGGCGGAAGGCCGGGAAGAGCGCGGGGTCCTCGACCAGCGGCGGGTAGCCGATGACGGTGCCGTCCGGCAGGGCGGTGACCGCGGACTTCAGATGCAGGACGCGGCTGATCGGCACGGCGATGACGCGGGCGCCCAACGGCTCGAAGGCGGCGCGGAGTTGGCGTACCCCCTCGGCGTTGGTGCGGCCGCCGCGGCCGACGTAGACGGTGTCGCCGACCTTCAGGATGTCGCCGCCGTCGAGCGTGCCGGGCGCCCGGACCTCGTTGACCGAGCAGCCCAGTGCCTCGGCCGCGGCGCGGGCGGCGGGGATCTCGGGCCGGCGGGTGTCCGCGCCGGGGCGGGCGATCAGCGCGACATTGCGGAAGACGACCATGGTGTCCTCGATGAACACCGCGTCGGGGCAGTCGTCGGCGGGCGCCACCTCGGTGGTGTGCCAGCCGTGGTCGCGCAGTGTCCGGACGTATTCCTCCCACTGGCGCAGGGCGCGGGCGGGATCCACCGGCCGGCGGTCGATATGGGTGACCAGGCCCTCGGCGATCCGGGGGCCGGGGCGGCGGACGAGGGCCTGTCGGCTGGGCATACGGGGCTCCTTGGGCCGGGGCGGGCGGCTGCCTTCGGTCAGGCCTGCGGGCCGTATGCCGCGGTCAGCGCTTCCTGGACGGCGGCGAGGGCGGCGGCGCGGTCCAGGCCGAGGCGCTTGGCGCGGCGCGCGTAGGTGTCGGCGGCCCCGGCGGCCTCCTTGTCCGCGGCGTCGCCGGCCGCCGCGATGAAGCTGCCGTTGCGGCCGCGGGTCTCGATCACGCCGTCGGACTCCAGGGCGCGGTAGGCCTTGGCGACGGTGTTGGCGGCGAGGCCGAGGTCTTCGGCGAGTCCGCGGACGGTGGGGAGTTTGTAGCCGACCGGGAGGCCGCCGTCCCGGGCCAGGTCGGCGATCCGGGTGCGTACCTGCTCGAATGGCGCGTCGGCCGCGTCCGGATCGATGGTGATCGTGAGGGTCTGCGGGGACACGGCGTCGCTCCTGGTGCTGAAGGTGGGGCGGGGGACCCATTGTGCGCCAGGAGCGGCCGCCGTGCCGGAATCGGAGCGGTAGCCCTTTGGGGTGGTTACCGGGGCCAGGGTCTGTCCGACGGGGCATGGCCGGGCCCGCCCCGCCGGAGGCCCTCAGAGCTCGAGGGTGGTGCCGGTCGTCCGCAGCCAGGCGTTCATGCCGAGGACGAGTTCGGCGCCCGGGCGGATGTCGTTGGCGGCGCCGTCGGCGGTGGCTTCGGCGAGGGCGCCGGAGTCCAGCAGCGGCCGTACGGGGGCGTTGCGGTCGCCGGTCAGATTCCGCAACTCGTCGCGCAGCGCCTCGGTGTAGCGCGGGTCCTGGGTGCTGGGATAGGGGCTCTTGACCCGGTCGGCGACCAGATCGGGCAGTACGTCGCGGGTGGCGGCGCGCAGCAGGGACTTCTCGCGGCCGTCGAAGGTCTTCATGGACCAAGGGGCGTTGAAGACGTAGTCGACGAGGCGGTGGTCGCAGAAGGGGACGCGGACCTCGAGCCCCACGGCCATGCTGGCCCGGTCCTTGCGGTCGAGGAGTATCTGCACGAAGCGGGTCAGATGGAGGTAGCTGATCTCGCGCATCCGGCGCTGGAGTCCGGTGTCGCTGTCCAGGTACGGGACTTCGGCGAGCGCCTCGCGGTAGCGGCGGTCCTGGTATCCGCGCAGGTCGAGCTTGGAGAGCAGGGCCTGGTCCAGTAGCGCCTCGCGGGTGGCGCTGCCGCCGGAGAACCGCGCCGACAGGCCGGCGGCGATCCAGGGGAAGGTGTCGGCGTGCACGGACTCGGGGTCGTGGAACCAGCGGTAGCCGCCGAAGACCTCGTCCGCGGACTCTCCGGAGAGGGCGACCGTGGACCGTTCGCGGACGGCCTTGAAGAGGAGGTAGAGGGAGGTGTCGCCGTCGCCGAAGCCGTTGGGCAGATCGCGGGCGGCCAGGACGGCTGCGCGGTGTGCGGGGTCCATCAGGGCGGCGGTGTCCAGGACGATGTCGCGGTGGTCGGAGCGTACGTGCTCGGCGAGGGCGTGCGCGTACGGCCCGTCGGGGGTGCCGCGCAGGTCGTCGGGCGTGAAGTTCTCGGTGTAGCCGGTGAAGTCGACGGCGAAGGAGCGCACCGGGCCGCTGCCCTGGGCGGCCAGCGCCTTGGCGGCGAGCGCGGTGATGGCGGACGAGTCCAGGCCGCCGGAGAGCAGGGTGCACAGCGGCACATCGGCGATCAGCTGGCGGGCGACGATGTCGTCGAGGAGTTCGCGGATGTGGGCGACGGTGGCGTCGAGACCGTCGGTGTGTTCGCGGGCCTCGAGGGCCCAGTAGCGCTTGACGGTGACGCCGCCGCGGCCCACCCGGACGATATGGCCGGGGCGCACCTCGTGCATGCCCTTGTAGACGGCGTGGCCGGGGGTCTTGGTGAAGGTGATCAGCTCGGCGAGGCCCTCGGCGTCGACGGTGGGCCGTACGGAGGGGTGGTCGAGGATCGCCTTGGGCTCGGAGCCGAAGAGAACGCCGTCGGGGGTGGGGTGGTAGTAGAGCGGCTTGATGCCCATCCGGTCGCGTATCAGCAGGAGGTGTTCGGTACGCGGGTCCCAGAGGGCGAAGGCGTACATGCCGTTGAGCCGCTCGGCGAACGCCTCGCCCCACTCGAGGTAGGCGTGCAGGACGACCTCGGTGTCGCTGCTGGTGCGGAAGGTGTGGCCCAGCTGCGTCAGCTCGGCGCGCAGTTCTCGGTAGTTGTAGACCTCGCCGCTGTAGGTGGTGACGAGCAGGGTGCGGCCGTCGCGCTCGACGGCCATGGGCTGCTTGCCGCCGTCGAGGTCGATGACGGCGAGACGGCGGTGGCCGAACGCGGCGTGGGTGTCGAGCCAGATGCCGGCGGCGTCCGGGCCGCGGCAGGCCATCGTCTCGGTCATCGCCTCGAGCGTGGGGCGCCGGGCGGTCAGGTCATGGTCGTAGGAGATCCATCCGGTGATTCCGCACATGTGCGCGGCTCCTCTCCTTGCCTGGGCGGCGGGCCGGCGCATCGGGGCGGCGGCCGAATGGGGTCTCCCCTGCTCGAGCGGGGTCGCGAGCTCGGGGAAGGTCACCGTACGCCCAGATAGTTGCAGGGGCCACCTATAGCGTGGTGCGGCCGTCCGGAATGAGCCATGCGTGCACCGCATTACGGAAAAGGGACGGCAAATCACCGGCCTGGCACCGGACAAGGAGAGGTAAATCCACACCTGGGCGCGCGCCGCCCGAGGCCGTGCGCGGTCACCCCGCCGGGACCGAACCCCCTCCCGGCCGGATCTCGGCGATCAGCGCATACCGCTCGTCCGTCACCTCCTTGCCCCACAGGGCGGCGTCACGGGAAAGCCGCTCCAGGCGCGTACGGCCTGCCAACGGGGTCACGAGGCGGGTCAGTTCGCCGGCGGGTATGCCGATCGGCTCGGCCTCCCCCCAGCGACCCTCGACCAGCACCAGACGCCCGCCGGGCACGAGCAGCCCGGCCCAGCGGCGCAGCGCGGCCGCCGGGTCGGGCAGCGCCCACAGGAGATGCCGCACCAGGACCGCATCGAACGGCCGCTCCCCCACGGGTGGTTCGGCGGCATCCCCGACCAGGAGGCCGTCCTCGCGCCCCGCGAGCTTGGCGCGCGCCCGCGCGATCATGGCGGGCGAGCGGTCGACGCCGGTGACCCGGTGCCCCTGCTCCGCGGCGAGCAGCGCCAGGCTTCCCGTGCCGCAGCCGAGGTCGAGTATCCGGGCGGGCCCGGACGGCAGCCAGGACCGCAGCCGGGCGGCCCAGGCGGCACGCACCGCAGGGTCGCGCAGGCCGTGGTCGGGCTCGTCGTCGAAACCCTCGGCGGCGGCCTCCCAGTAGGCGGCGTCGGAGGTGGGCAGGGGCGGTTCGGGCCGGTCGGCGGGCCGCTCGGTGCTCATGACCCGATGGTGACAGGGACCACTGACAACGCAGGGGCGAGCGGATGCCCGCGGCCGGGGCCCGTGGATCAGCCGAGCCGGAGCCCGGCCAGCGGGCCGCGCCCGAAAGGGCGGTCAGCGGGCGCGGGCGGGCGGCGTCTGGTCGACAAGGACAGCCGTCGTGCGTTCCAGGAGTTCACAGAGGGAGGCGTGCTCGGCGGGCGTGAACGCGGCGGTGAGTGCGCGCTCAAGGACGATCACTTCGTCGTAGGCGCGGCCCAGCACCGTCCGGCCGTCCTCGGTCAGCGTGGCGATCTGCACCTTGGCGTGCACCGGGGAGGGGTCGCGGCGAATGAGCCCCTTGCCCTCCATATTGGCCAGGACCGTGGCCATGCTCTGCTGGGTGACCCCGCAGGACCGGGCCGCCTGGGCGGCGGACATGCCGCCCTCACGAGAGAGGATCAGCAGCACGGTGTACTGCGTCATGGTCAGCCCATGGCCGCGCAGTACGGCTTCGTGGTGCGCCATCAGCGCCTGCTCCGCACGCCTGATCCGGGTGCAGAGGTACTCCTCGACCGGGATGTCCGCCACGTCCTCACTCCAATACACAACATACTGTGTTGACACAGCTACCTGTTACACCTAACGTCCCCCCTGACACAGGATACTGAGTCAGCACAGGAGGCTGCATCATGCGGGCGATCATTCTCGACAGCGATGACAACTACCGGATCACCGAGCTCGACGAGCCCGTCCCCGGCCCTGGCGAGGTCGCGATCCGGACGGCGTACGCCGGCATCCAGTGGGGCGACACGATGGTCCGGGACGGCCACTTCCCCGTACCGCGCCCGTTCGTCCCCGGTTTCGAGGCGTCCGGGCACGTCATCGCGGTCGGTGAGGGCGTGGACGAAGGCCGCGTGGGCGAACCCGTGGCTGCACTGACCACGGCCGGCGCCTACGCCGAAGTGGTCACGGTGCCCGCGGTACTCGCGCTGCCCGCCGGCAGCGTTCCCTT
This sequence comes from Streptomyces sp. NPDC101227, assembly GCF_044767545.1. Classification (NCBI taxonomy): domain Bacteria; kingdom Bacillati; phylum Actinomycetota; class Actinomycetes; order Kitasatosporales; family Streptomycetaceae; genus Streptomyces; species Streptomyces sp. NPDC101227. The sequence continues at coordinate 133,269 of NZ_JBIWOD010000014.1, forward strand.
GCGGACAGCGGCAGGCTTCGGCTGGAGCACCCCGACCGCCTACGACCTCGTTCACCACGCCGCACGGGTGCGTGCAGGCGAGAGCGTGCTGATCCACGCCGCCGCCGGAGGAGTCGGCACTCTCGCCGCCCAGTTCGCCAAGCTGGCCGGCGCGGGCCGGATCGTCGGCGTGGTCGGCAGTCCCCGCAGGGCCGACTACGCGGCCCGTTTCGGCTTCGACCAGGTCCTGTTGCGCGACGACTTCCCGGCGAACATCGGAGACGAACGGTTCGACGTGGTCCTCGACCCGGTCGGCGGCCGTACCCGACAGGCGGGCCTGCAGGCGCTTGCGCCGCACGGACGACTGGTCGCGTACGGCAACATCAGCAGCCACGAACCCGTCCTCGCCGACGCCAACGACCTGCTCATGGCGGGCAAATCGCTGGTGACCCACAACAGCAACCTGCTGAGCCGGACCCACCCGGACCGCCTCGCCGACTCCGCTCGTCAGGCACTCGAACTCCTGGCCCGCGGGCGGATCCGCATCGACATCACCGCCGCATACGACCCCGAAGAACTCGGCGTCGCGGTGCAACGGCTAAGCGAAAGCGCCACCAACGGAAAGAGCATTCTCCGAATTGCCGACCGCCTCGGAACGAGTTCATAGCCGGACGGAGGGGCACTCCCCCGGACCATCACGGACCGACGGCCGCCCAACTCACGCCCCAGATGCCCGATTTCACCCCGCCTGCCTGTGCCCCCGCTCAGCCGATGCCGAGGTGATCTCCGAGACCACGCAGCCGTGCTGCCTCCCTTCTCTACTGCCCTCAAGCCGTTCATCGCCCGGCGCGGCACCGAACACCGCTCGGCTGCTCCCTGATCTGCCGACGACGCCTGCACACCACGTTGCGTCAAGAGCTCCAAGTGCCTCTGGGCGGATCTCGTACATGCGTAAACGAACACTCGGGTGTTATGCCGCTACGGCGTTGATCGCCGTCTCCGTCTCCGTAGCCGCCGCGCCGACCGCCTTGGCCACACCGTCCGCCTCGGCCGCTTCTTCGTCTTGCACATGGGGCAGGAGTTCAAGGCAAAGGAAAAGCTCAATATTTGGTACTACGCCAACACCACGAGCCCGATCATCGGGTCGGTGGCGAAGGGGCGAACCGTGTGTGGGGAGCAGGGCGTGGAAGGAGCCGTATACACCGCCTGCGGACAACGATCCGACGTGTGGATGAGGCTGGACACCATTGGATACGTTGCCCGTACGTGCCTGATTTGACGGCATGAGTCCAGTCGCCGCGTCCAGGTCCTGAACGCCCCCTGGACCGCTCCAGATAGAGCTTCGGATCAGAAGGCCGACGGCACATACTGGCCGGCCAGACCGATCGAACCGGTCATGCGGTGAGAAGTCGGCTTCGCGACCGTGCCGACGAGGCGCCCCCCCCCGCTTACAACGGCTAACACAATGAGGCGGATCGGCCCTGACTTCCGTGTCCGGGCGGTAGTTGAGCGTTCGGTCCTCGTCGGCGCGCTGCTGGCCGCGTACGCCGCGCTCGACGGCAGCGACGATCCGAAGCCGATCCGGAAACCACTGGCCCCACGCCCGATCCGTCGCCGTCGGACTGCTCCCGTGCGAGGTCCGGCATCGACGTGGGAGCCGATGGCGGTGCTCCGAGCGGTCGTCCGCTGTTCCGACACCGGATTCCGCGCGAACGGAAAAATTGCATGCGCGATTATGCATTCAATTACCGAAGCTCCTGACGGGCACTCCTCTCCACGACCCAGCGGTAGGTGCCCAGTCCGGCGCCGTGCCGGGATCCGCGGCGTGCGATGGCCCACTGGATGCCGGTGTGCAGCACGTACAAGATCCCGCACAGCGGGCCGGCAACGGCTTGCGATCCGGATACCGGAAACGCCGCTCACGCTGCGGCAGCAGAAGTTCAAGGCGGTCCCACGGGTCATCCGACCACGATCCACGGCGATATCCCCACACCGGGCGGGCCGAACGCTCAACTACCGTCCCGTACACGGCAATCGGCGCCGATCCACCGCATTGCGTTGGCCGTTGTTAGCGCTTCCGTAAGCAAGCGAAGAGCTTGCAGGTGCCTTGCTTCGCAGGTCAGGCATTGGGCTACTCCTGCGCATCAGTTACGGGCCGAGGAGAGCCAAACGGGGAGTCACAGCGCTTTACAGTCAGGCGAGTTCCGCGGGGTATTTCTACCCACATTGGGCCTTTCGGCCCATAGGGGAAAGCGATGGCCGGAGGAGAATGACGCGCGAAGGGCTTTGGGCTGCCCCCACCGGGCGACACGACAAGTCGTAGCCCATTCAATAAATTTGCCCTAAAGGGCCACTAACACTCAGTGCCACATTATGCGTTCACGGAGTGATCATGACTACCACGACCCGGGGTCGAATCCCCCGATTCATTTGCGCATCCTGCCTCAGTAGCGCACTTCTCGTTTCCGTAGGCGCTACCACAGCGGCAGCGGCCACCCCTCCTACCGACACGCCCGAACAGAAAATATCCAGGGTTGATACGGACGGCCAGCCCGTCCCCCCGAAATGGACAGACCCCGATGTCGATCCTAACGCTCCGGTCTTTCATGACACCAATAGCCACAGGAGCGAAAGAAGAGAAACCGGAGAGGCGATCGGAGAATGGGCCGGACAAGCGGTCGGAGTTCTTGGTGGAGAGTTTGGCATGCGCGCGCAGGAGGTAACTGCAAAAGTTGGCAAGGAGATCGGCGGCGAAATAGGCGAGATGTACGACACAATCAGGACCGAACTCGAGTACGAACCTCCGGCGAACCCCGTGTCCACCACGGGCACCAGTGGCAGCAGCACGACTGGGGGTATGTCGAGCGCCGGCACGGAAGGTACTGGCGGTGTGTCAGTGTCCGGCACCGACAGCACCGGCGGTATGTCGACCAGTAGCAGCGACAGCAGCGCGGCCGGGGGCATGTCGGGTGCCGGCGGTGTGTCGACCACCGGCTCGGACGGCACTGGCGGTGTGTTGACAAGTAGCAGCGACGGCAGCGCAACTGGGGGCATGTCGAGTGCCGGCACGGAGGGTACTGGCGGTGTGTCAGTGTCCGGCACGGACAGCACCGGCGGCACGTCGACCAACACCAGCGACACCAGCACAACCGGAGGTACGTCGAGTGCCGGCACGGAGGGCACTGGCGGTGTGTCAGTGTCCGGCACCGACAGCACCGGCGGCACGTCGACCAACACCAGCGACACCAGCACAACCGGAGGTACGTCGAGTGCCGGCACGGACAGCACCGGCGGCACGTCGACCAACACCAGCGACACCAGCACAACCGGAGGTACGTCGAGTGCCGGCACGGACAGCACCGGCGGCATGTCCACCAGTAGCACCAGCAGCAGTAACAGCGCGACCGACAGCCAGTCGACAACCGGAGATTAGCTTCGCCGTGCATTTCCTCGCCGTCGGAGCCGTGGAAGAATTCCGCCAGAAGAATTCCGCCATAGGCAAGTCGCGGTTGGCGGTTGCCAGCTAAGGCGAGTTCACGGAATCTCGTGGAGTCGCGGCATGAATTCACGAGCACCCTGCACTGCCTCTTCCTGTGATTGGGAGGATTTGAGGGCGATACCAGTCGGCGTCGCCCGCCGTGGTGCGCCTGCTGCGTGATTGCGGTGGGTGGTCTGCTTCGTGGCCGTGCCGCTGAGGCGAGCGGGAAGCCCCTGAAGTGCGGAGACCCGGACGGGCTGTCCGGGTCTCCTTCTTCATGTTCGAGGTGAGTTGCGCCGGCCATCCCGAGCCACGGCGGGGGGCCAGAGCCAGGCGGGCCGGGAGCCAAAGGGAGAGCCGGCAGAAACAGATCCAGGTGGACTCTCCCGGACCGTGACGGACGGACAGTGGGGCAACTCCGGCTCACGGTGCCCGTTTTGGGCGACCCTTCCTGTGCCCCCGCTTAGCGCTTCCTTAACCGGACCATAAGGATCTCCAGGATCAGCCTTCGGGCCTCAAATCCGCTGTTCAGCGGGGCTAGCGTGCTTCTCGCAAGGCGGGGTTCGTGCCCCGGCGCCGCCACCGGGGGACGGCACCGGGCATGTGTCCCGACCCCCCACGGCCCGTCTTGCCGACCGCCCCCGCTCGACGTACCTGATGAAGGAGACCCCCACGATGACCGCTCGTCGCACGGCCAGTCGCAAGGCCAGTCGCAAGGCCAGTCGTAAGGCCACCGGGATCGCGCTGGCCGGCCTCGCGCCGCTCGCGCTCACCGTGGTGACCGCGACTCCGGCCGCGGCGCACGGTTCGATGTCGGACCCCGTCAGCCGCGTCTCGGCGTGCTACGCGGAGGGCCCCGAGAGCCCGAAGTCCGCGGCGTGCAAGGCCGCCGTACAGGCCAGCGGCGCGCAGGCCTTCTACGACTGGAACGCGGTGCGCGACGGCAACGCAGGCGGTCAGTCGAAGACCAAGATCCCGGACGGGAAGCTGTGCAGCGGCGGAGACGACAAGTACAAGGGGCTGGACCTGCCGCGTGCCGACTGGCCGTCGTCCGCGATGCGGGCCGGCAGCCACACGTTCCACTACAAGGCCACCGCCCCGCACAAGGGCTCGTTCGAGCTGTACCTCACCAAGGACGGCTATGACCCGACCAAGCCGCTGAAGTGGTCGGACCTGGAGGCCAAGCCGTTCGTGAAGGTGACCGACCCGACGCTGAAGAACGGTGAGTACGTCTTCGGCGGCAAGGTGCCGCAGCGGTCCGGGCGTCATCTGATCTACAGCATCTGGCAGCGGTCGGACAGCCCGGAGGCGTTCTACACCTGCTCCGATGTGGTGTTCGGGAAGGCCAGCGGCGGCGGATCCGCCGCCCCCGCGCCGACCGCGTCCGCGCCGACGGACTCCCAGATCGCGGCGGGGGCGGACAAGTCGTCCATGGACATGAACGGGCACGGCCACGGCGCCGGCGCCCCGCACTCCGGGGCGGTCCCGTCGGACGGCAGCGGCGCCGAGGGCAGCGGCGCCCACACCGACGGCGCCCACACCGACAACGCGCGCTCCGGCGGTGCGCACCCCGACGGCGCCGTCCGCCCGGCCGCCGGCACGCGGCTGGCCGAGACCGGTGGGGACGCCTCGACCGCACCGGTCGCGATCGGCGGCGCCGCCGTACTGGCCACGGGTGCCGCGGTCCTGTTCGCCACCACCCGCCGCAGGGCCACCCGGCACCGCGGCTGATCCCGTACGGCGGGGCGAGCCCGGGCAGGAGCCGTTGAGGGTCTCCCCCAGGCCCGGTGGCCGGGAATGATCCCACCACCGCCGCTGATCCCGTACAGCGGGGCGAGCCCGGGCAGGAGCCGTTGAGGGGCTCCCCCAGGCCCGGTGGCCGGGAATGATCCCACCACCGCCGCTGATCCCGGCCCGCCGGCCCGCCGGCCGGCGGCACGACCGCCGGGGCCGACTGCGACGGTCCCGGCGTCCCGCGGCGCCGCCCCCTACCCCACCTCGCAGGGGGCGGCGCCGCACCGTCATGCCCCGCCCTGCCCATGGGGCGGCAACGGCCCGATGATGTCGTTGGCGACGTGCTGGTAGATCACCGAGCTACGGCAGTCGACCACCTCGCGGCGCTTGAAGACCTCGTCCATCAGCAGCCCGTGCAGCCGGTCGACGTCCGGTACGGCGACATGGACCAGGAAGTCATCGCCGCCCGCCACGACATAGACGTTGAGCACCTCGGGCAGGGAGACCAGGAACGCCTTGAAACGCTCGATGAGTTCGCGGTTCAGGGGGCGGACACGGACGGTGAGCAGGGCTTGTACGGGGCGGTTGAGGGCGCGCAGGTCCACCGTCGCGCGGTAGCCGGTGATCACGCCGCGGGCGCGGAGCGCGCGGACCCGCTCCAGGCAGGTGGAGGGGGCGATGTTCAGCTTGCGGGCCAGGTCGCGGTTGGTCTGCCGTGCATCGCGCTGCAGTTCGCGGACAATCGCCGAATCAATGTCGTCCATGGGGTCCATGGTGCGTCCTGAACCGAATTTTGTTCGGCTCAGAGCAAAGTGGATCAACCTTACGGTTACGTTCGGCAACTGTGACCGTACAAGAAACAACTCTCCCCGCTTCTGCACGGCCGGATGTACGGCGGCTGGGTGTCGGCGGCGGTACCGCGCTGTGCGCGGGTGCCGTGCTCGGCCCCGGTGTGCTGACCCTGCCGTCCCTGGCCGCCGACGCGGCGGGTCCCGCCTCGGTCCTGGCCTGGGCCGTCCTGCTGGCCATGTGTGTGCCGGTGGCCGCCTCCTTCGCGGCGCTCGGCGTGCGGTTCCCCGACGGCGGGGGCGTGGCCACCTTCGTCCACCGGGCGATCGGGCCGCGGGCGGCGGCCGTTGTGGGGTGGTGGTTCTACGGGGCGGTGCCGATCGGGGTGGTCTCGGCGGCCTGGATCGGCGGCAAGTACGTGGCGGACGCGGCCGGCCTGGGCGAGGCGGGCGCGGCGGCCGTCGGCGGGCTGGTGGTGGCCGGGTCGCTGGCGTCCAATGCGTTCGGGCTGCGGATGTCGGGGCGGGTGCAGCTGATGCTCGGCGGGCTGCTGGCGGCGGTGCTGCTGTGTGCGGTGCTGGCCGCCGCCCCTCACATCACCGCCGCGCATTTCACCCCGTTCATGCCCGACGGCTGGGCGTCGGTCGGTTCGGCGGCCTCGGTGCTGTTCTTCGCGTTCGCGGGGTGGGAGGCGGCGAGTCATCTGTCCGGTGAATTCGCCGACCCCCGGCGGGACCTGCCGCGGGTGACCCGTAACGCCCTTGCCCTCGTCACCGTGCTCTACCTCGGTCTGGCGCTCGCCACGGTCGGCGCGCTGGGTCCGGCCGCGGCCGGTACGGACACCCCGCTGACCGATCTGCTCGCGGAGAGCGTGGGCGTCGCGGCCCGCCCGGTCGCCGCGGCGGCGGCGCTCTTCCTCACCTTCGGGGCGGTCAACTCCTATCTGGCGGGCGCCTCCCGGCTCGGCGCCGCCCTCGGCCGGGACGGGGCGGCGCCCCGCTGGCTGGCCAGGGGCGGCGAGCCGGGCGAGGTGCCGCGCCGCTCGCTCGCGGTGCTGGGCACGGCCGCCGTCCTCGTGGCCGCCGCAGCCCGGTGGGGCGGCGCCGGTCTGCCCGTGCTGATGGAGGCGACCGCCACCTGCCTGGCGGCCGTGACCCTGGCCGGCCTGGCCGCCGCGCTGATACTGCTGCCGCGCCGCACTCCCCTGTGCTGCGGCGTGGCCGCCAGTGCCGTGCTGACGGTGGTGGTGCTGGCCTTCTCCGGGTGGCTGCTGCTGATCCCGGTACTGCTGGCGGCCGCTTCCTTCTTCTTTCTGACGCTGCGTGGAGTGCTCGTACGCAAGGCGGGGCGCGTCAGCGGCTGAGCCGGCGCAGCAGACGGACGTACGGACTCCAGCGGGCGGGCCGGGCGACGCTGCCCGTACAGGCGCGCTCGGCGCCGTCCAGGCTGTCCTCCAGGACCGCGTCGTGGAAGTGGCGGTAGGCCAGCGGCCAGGTGAGCCGGGCCGGGCCGCGGGCGCGCATGGCGAGGGTGTGGCGCAGCAGCGTCCGGTCCGGGCCGAGCGGATGCACGGTGTACTCGTGGAAGCCGTCGAAGCCGCGCGGCCCGCTGAAGGTGAAGCGGACCCACCGGCCCGGCACATGGGCCGCGACGGTGTAGCGGACCGGGCCGTGGCCGCCGGCCGCCGCCGGGCGCAGCGGGCCGTCGAGCACCATCGGCGGCCAGTCGCCGCCCGGCCACAGCCGGTCGGCGTCGCCGGACAGCCCGTCGAGCAGCGCCCCGGCCTCGGCCGCGGGCACCGGCAGCACCCTCTCGTGCACGTTGTAGACGCCCATCCCTGCGGGGCCCCTTTCTGGAGAGTTCTCTCTAATATAATGGAGGGTACTCTCCAGAACATGGCCAGGCCACCCCGCTTCGATACCTCCCTCCTCCTCGACGCCGCCGTACAACTCGCCGCCGCATCGGGCCCGTCAGGCGTCACCATGTCCGCGGTCGCGGCGGCCGCCGGCGCCCCGAGCGGCTCGCTCTACCACCGCTTCGCGAGCCGCTCCGCCCTGCTCGCCGAGGTGTGGCTGCGCACCGTCGAACGGTTCCAGGAGGGGTACTTCGCGGCGCTGAAGTCGTCCCCGGACCCGCGCTCCGCCGGCCGTGCGGCCTCCCGGCATGTCGTCGCCTGGTGCCGCGCGCATCCGGAGGAGGCCGCGCTCCTCCTGTACGGAGCCGAGAGCTTCGGGCGGGACGGCTGGTCGGCGGAGCATCTGCGGCGCGCCGACGAAGGCAACCGCCGGGTCTTCGCGACCGTGACGGAACTCGCGGCCGCCCTGGGGGCCGCCGGCACCCAGGACGCCGAACAGGTCGCGCTCGCCGTCATCGACGTCCCGCTCTCGCTGGTCCGCCGGCATCTGCGGGGCGGCTCGCCGCTGCCCGGCCATGCCGAGGAGCTGGCGGAGCGGTGCACGGACGCGCTGCTGGGCAAAACCGGCGGGGCGGCGACGGCCGGCTGACCCGCCGATCGTCTTTCGGCCGCCGTCTCACCCCGTACGGCAGGGCTTCGGCGCCGGGCATGCGGACGCACCCGGCGCCTGGGCTCTGCCGAGGGCCGCGGTCGCTCCCGTGGCGGGGCCTACGCCCCCCGGCAGGAGTCCACCGACGGCTTCGGGGCCGGGCGGTGGCGGTGGATGCGGTCCCCCGGCACGGGTCAGAACGCCGATGCGCAGGTCGTCGGGGTGGCGTGGGCGGGGTCGAGGGCGTTGGCCGTTTCGTGGAAGGCGATGCGGTCGGCGAGGCCGATGGCCACATGCTCGGACAGGTCGGCGGGACACAGGTCCTGGAGCACGACGTTGTGGACGTCGGAGCCGTCGAGGAATCCCGAGCGGTACGGCGTGACGACCTCGTCGTACTTCGTCGCGATGACCGTGTAGTGCACGCCCGGGAGGGTGTCGCCGCCCTCGTTGAGGCGGTTGAGGGTGTCGGAGCCGTTGATCTGGTCGGTCAGACCGGGGGTCAGTTCGCCGATGTACTTCTTGGCGTCGGGGAAGTGGTCCAGGAGGCGGGTCAGGCCGTTCAGGTCGGTGCCGTGGTTGTCGGGGGCCAGCCCGACCAGCGCGTTCACCTTGTCCGCGCCGCCGTAGAACTTGAGGTAGACGCGCGGCATCATGCCGCCCTGGGAGTGGCCGACGAGATCGGCCTTGCGCGCACCGGTGGCGGCCAGCACCCGGTCGACGTAGGTGGCGAGCTGCCGGGCGGACGCCTCGACCGGCGCGAGGCCGTAGAAGAGCGGGACGCCGGGCAACTGGCCGTAGTCGAGGGAGAAGACGCAATAGCCACGGGCCACCAGATAGGGCGCGAGGCCGAGCCAGTTGTCGATGGAGTTGCCGAACGTGCCGTGTACCAGGACCACCGGGCGGGGGTGCGCGGCGGAGGGCTTGCAGGAGAAGTTGTTCCAGCCGCTGCTGAGGGCGGGGGCGGCAGTTGCGGCGGAGGCGGTTGCGGCGGGGGCGGTGGTGACACCGAAGGCCAGGGCGAGGGCGGGCAAGAGGGTCAGCGTCCTTGACCAGCGCAGCTTCATACGATGCTCCTTGCGGGGTGAGGGGACTCCGAAGTGCTCGGTGAGCCGGTTCACCTGCGATCCGGATCGCAAGGGCCAACGCAGTTGACTGCCTAGTAAGTTACGGCCGGGTAAGCAGAATGGACCAGCCGCGTGACGGTGAAGGAAAGGACACCGAACCTTCACCGGACGTACGGGTACGGGACGCCCCGGGGCATGGTGGCGCCGGACGTCGCGGACGGGCCGATTGTCAGAGGTACCCCGTAGAGTCGAACGCGATGTGGGCGACCGCGGGCGACGGAGGGAGACGGCGATGGGGACGGTTCGACAGCCAGGGGGCACGGACAGCGCGCAGCTCACGGAGGTGACGTCCGCGGCGGAGCTGCGGGCGCTGGTCGGTGAGCCGAGCGCACACGCCGCACACAAGACCCGGCACCGGCTGCACGCCCTCGACCGGCAGTGGCTGGCGCGGTCACCGTTCTGCCTGATAGCCACCTCGGACGCGCAGGGCCGGTGCGATGTCTCGCCCAAGGGCGACCCGGCCGGGTTCACCCATGTCCTGGACGACACCACCCTCGTGATCCCGGACCGCCCCGGCAACAGACGCGTGGACGGGTTCCAGAACATCCTGGCCAATCCGCAGGTCGGGCTGATCTACCTCCTGCCGGGACGCGGCGACACCCTGCGCATCAACGGCCGCGCCCGGCTGCTGCGGGACGCCCCGTTCTTCGACGAGCTGACCGTCAAGGGCAACCGCCCGCGGCTGGCGCTGCTGGTCGAGGTCGAGGAGCTCTTCTACCACTGCTCGAAGGCATTCCTGCGCTCCGATCTGTGGAAGCCGGAGACCTGGGAGCCGGACGCCCTGCCCTCGCGGGCCCGGATGGTCAAGCAGCTCGAGGCCACGGAGATACCGCTGGAGGAGCTGGAGCAGCACTACGGTCCGCGGTATACGGAGCTGCTGTACGGCGGCTGAGGAGCGCTACGGCCACCGGGGCCCGGACCCCTTCCCGGCACCGGGCCCCGGCCCGGCACCGGCTCCCGGCCCGGGGCCGCCACCGAGCTTCGCCGCCGGGTGGACGGCGCCGGCTCCGAAGCGTGCCCTGGCCCGGTCGACGGCCGCCTCGATGCGATGCGCCTTGTCGTCCACGGGGTCGAACGTCAGCTGGCGCGCGGCGAGTTCGGCGCGGCACAGGTCCTCCGCCCGCAGCGCCAGGGACCGTACCCGCGCCCGCTGCAGGCCGAGCGCGGCGTGCAGTGCATAGGCCGCCGCGGTGAGCGCGGGGCCGTGCGCGGTCGGTTCGGCCAGCCGACGGGTGCGGGTCGTGGTGGAGCGGTCCGCGTAGCGGACGGTGAGGGTGAGGGTGCGGGCCGCCTGCCCGCTCGCGCGCATCCGGGCCCCGAGGTCGTCGGCGAGCGAGAGCAGGGCGCGGGAGCGCCGTACGGGGTCCAGTTCGTCGTGGGCGAAGCGGTGTTCGGCGCCCATCGAGCGGGACGGGGCGTTGGGCGTCACCGGCGTCGGGTCGATGCCGCGGGCCCGCTCGTACACCGCGCGGCCGGTCTTCGCGCCGAGGATCCGCTGGAGCGTGGCGGGCGGTGCGGCGGCGATCCGTTCGATGCTGTCGAGTCCGTACGCGCACAGGGTGCGCGCGGTCGCGGGCCCGACGCCGTACAGCGCCGAGGCCGGGCGGCGGGCGAGGAAGGAGGCGACGGACCCGCCGTCCGAGGGGACGGACCGGATCTCGCCGGGCGGCGCGCCCTGGGCCGCCATCCGCGCGAGCAGCGGGTTGGCGCCGATGCCGATCGTGCACCGTATGCCGTACCACGCCAGCGCGCGCAGCCGGATCAGCTCGGCGATGCCCGCCGCGTCCCGGTCGAAGTAGCGCAGCGCCCCGCGGACGTCGGCCAGCGCGGCGTCCGGCGGCAGCGCCTCGATCACCGGCGTGAACTGCGCGAGGAGCTGCAGCAGTTGCTCGTACCGGTCGGCGCCGACCGGGGCGGGGGCGGCGTCGGCGGGGGTGGCGTCGGCGGTCCGGAAGCGGACATGGAGCGTGGCCGGCGGGCGCGCGGCAGGGGGCGCGGCGTCGGCCGCTCCGGTGGAGCCGGTGCTTGCACCGGAGGGGGTCACGGCGTTCATCCCGCGCTCCCCGGGCTGGAGTGCCACAGCTTGCGGCCGGTGGCGGCGCGTTCGCCGGCGGGCTGGAGGTCGGCCCACGGGTGCATTTCGTAGCCGGTCTCCATGCGGATGGTGCGGCCGGAGGCAGGGGCGGCGGGGGCGGGGGATGAGGCGGCGGCCGGCCCGGGTTCCCCTCCCGGCTCCTCCCCGGGTTCCGCGGCCGGGCGGTCCGGGCCCGCGGCCAGCCGCGCGGTGACCGCCTTCAGGCCGCCCTCGCGGCGCAGTTCGGCCAGTTCGGCGAGGTTCCAGGCGGCCGCGCCGACCACGCTGAGGCTGCGCGGCCCGCGGCGCTGGACCGTACCGCGGACCAGCAGCAGCCAGGAGTGGAAGACGGTGGCCGCGCACGCCTCGTGACTGTCCTCGAAGAAGGCGCAGTCGACCAGCCCGGTGCTGTCGTCGAGGGTGGTGAAGATGACCCGGCGGCCGGAGCGGATCGGCGGGGTCTGGGTGGCCGCCTTGGCCCCGGCGACCAGTACCGTCTCGCCGTGCCGGGCGCCGCGCAGCAACCGGGCCGGCAGGGCGCCCAGCTCCGTGAGGAACTCCCGGTGATCGGCCATCAGATGGCGGGAGGCGTCCATGCCGAGGACGCCCAGCTCGGCGCTGAGCCGTTCGACGTCGCTCAGGTCGGGCAGCCCCGCGGGCTCGACCGCGTCGGATGGCGCCTCCCCATCCGTATGCAGCGTCAACTGGCCGCTGGGGGCGCTTCGTTGACGATGGTGCAGCTCGGCGATGTGCAGCAGCAGGTCGCGCCGGTTGCCGCCGAAGGAGTCCAGCGCGCCGACCCGGGCGAGGCGTTCGGCCACCGGGCGGGACGGGCGGGCCCGCTGCCACAGGTCCTGGAGCGAGCGGTAGGGCCGCCCGCCCTCGATCCGCCGCGCTTCGGCCCCGCTCATCCCATGGACGTCGCAGAGCGCGAGCCGCAGCCCCCAGACGCCACGGGAATCATCGCCACCGGACACCAGTTCGATTCGATGGGCGACCGCCGACCGGTTCACGTCCAGCGGCAGCACCGGGACCCCGCGCCGCCGGGCGTCCGCGAGCAGCAGCCGCTTCGGGTACATCCCGGGGTCATGGGTGAGCAGCCCGGCGTAGAAGGCCGCGGGGTGGTGCGCCTTGAGCCAGGCGGACTGGTAGGTGGGCACCGCGAAGGCGACCGCATGGGCCTTGCAGAAGCCGTACGCGCCGAAGGCCTCGACGATCTCCCAGGTGTGCGCGATCACGTCGGGGGTGTAGCCGCGCCGCTCGGCCCGCTGCGCGAACCAGGCGCGCACCCGCCCCTGGAATTCCGGATGCGACAGCGCCCGCCGCTTCTCGTCCGCCTCGTCGCGCGCGCAGCCGGTCATGATCCGCAGCGTCTCGATGATCTGCTCGTGGAAGACCACCACCCCGTAGGTCTCGCGCAGCGGTTCCTCCAGGTCGGGGTGCGGATAGCGGACCGGCTTGCGGCCGTGCCGGGCCTCGATGAAGGGCCGCACCATATCGGCGGCGACCGGCCCCGGCCGGAAGAGGGAGATGTCGACGACCAGGTCGTGGAAGGTGGCGGGCTGGAGCCGGCCGACCAGGTCGCGCTGGCCGGGCGATTCGATCTGGAAGCAGCCGAGCGTCTCGGTGGAGCGGATCAGGTCGTAGGTGGCCCGGTCGCCGGGCGGCACCTGCGCGGGGTCGTCGAGGTCGATGCGGCGTCCGGTGGCCCGGCCGATCTCGGCGACCGCGTGCGCCATCGCGGACTGCATCCGCACTCCCAGGACATCGAGCTTGAGCAGCCCCATCTCCTCCACGTCCTCCTTGTCGAACTGCGACATCGCGAGGGGGGCGCTCCCGCCCCCGCCCTGGGGGCCGAGGGGGACCTCGCCGCTGGTGGGCACGACGGGCGTACGGTCCAGCAGCGTGGCGTCCGAGAGCAGCACCCCGCACGGGTGCATGGCGATTCCGCGCGGCAGCGCGTCCAGCGCCTCGACCAGCTGCCACAGCCGCTCGCTGCCGGCCTCCTGTACGCCGCGCAGTTCGGGGAGTTCGGCCAGCGCGGCCCGTGCGTCGCGGGCGCGGATGTGCGGGAAGGCCTTGGCGAGGCGGTCCACCCGCGCCGGGTCCATGCCCATCGCGGCGCCCACGTCCCGTACGGCATGGCGTACGCGATAGGTCTCGGGCATCGAGACGGCCGCGACCCGCTCCTCCCCGAACCGGTCGAAGATCGCGCGGTAGACCTCGAGCCGGCGGGCGGATTCGACGTCTATGTCGATGTCCGGCAACGCCGCCCGCCGCTCGGACAGGAAGCGCTCCATCAGCAGCCCGTGCTCGACCGGATCGGCGTGCGCGATGCCCAGGAGGTGGTTGACCAGGGACCCGGCGCCGGATCCGCGGGCCGCGACCCGGATGCCCATCTCCCGTACGTCGTCGACGACTCGGGCGACGGTCAGGAAGTACGAGGGGTAGCCGAGCCGTTCGATGGTGCGGAGCTCGTCGTGCAGCCGCTCCCAGCGCTCGCGGTCGCGGTCGTAGCCGCGCAGCACCATCGCGGCGGCGCAGCGGGAGCGCAGCACCCGGGCTGCGGTGCGGCGGCCGGCGCCGACCAGGTGGGGCTCGGGGAAGTGGATGCGGCCGAGCCCGATGTCGTCCTGGGGGTCGACCAGGCATTCGCCGGCGGTCTCCTCGGTCAGGGCGAGCAGCCGGTGGGCGAGGTCACGGCGGAATCCGGCCGCCTCGGCGATCCGCCCGGCGATCCGGCCCATCTCGGCGGCGCCCTTGAGCCAGCGCTCGCCGCCGTCCCGGGCCCCGGAGCGGCGCCGGTCGACCGGGACCAGGCGGCGGGCGGAGTCCAGGACGTCGGCGACCGGGCCCTGGCCGGGGTCGGCATAGCGGACCGCGTTGGTCAGGACGGCGTGGACGCCCTGGTCGACGGCGAAGCCGAGGGTGCGGGCGGCCAGCCGCAGGGAGCCGGGGCCGCTGCCGGGGCGGCCGTGGTCGACGGCCTCCAGGCGCAGCGCGTCGCCGTACAGCTCGCGCCAGGGGGCGAGGAGGCGGGCGGCGCGGTCCGGGCGGCCGGCGGTCAGCGCCCGGCCGATCTCGGAGTCCGGGCCGAGCAGGACGGTCAGGCCGTCGGTGGCCGATTCCAGGGCGTCCCAGGGGACCGCGGGCCGCTCCTGGCGGCCGGCATGGGCGGCGGAGATCAGCCGGCACAGGGCGGCCCAGCCCGGTGCGCCGTCGCGGGCGAGGAAGACGGCGCGGGCGGCGGACTCGTCGAGGAAGGCGCCGCCGCGCACCGGGGTGCGGCGGCGGGCGGTGGTCTCGGGGGCGGCGGCCGGTTCGCGTTCCGCCACGGCGAGTTCGGTGCCGAACAGCGGGCGGATTCCGGCCTCGGCGGCGGCCTTGGCGAACCGTACGGCCCCGGAGAGGCCGTCCCGGTCGGTCAGCGCGAGGGCGTCCATCCCGCGTTCGGCGGCGCGCTCGGCGAGCCGCCGGGGGTGGGAGGCGCCGTAGCGCAGGGAGAATCCCGAAGCGGTGTGCAGATGCGTGAACCCGGGCATCTACACCTCCTGCGCCTCATCTGCCCCCCGGCTAATCCTGAGTCCCCCTGGTTTCTACCTCCACCATAACGCGTAACTCGAACATTCGTACGAACGCGCGATGTGAGGCGCGCCGCCGCCCCCGTATCCCGCCGCCCCGGCCTTCCGTCAATCGGCCCCGTCCGATCTGCGCACCCCCGCAACCGCCCGGAAGATATGGGCCATGGCCACCACGGACGACGACACCCGTACCCGCATGACCTTCCTCGAGGAGGTCAAAAGCGCGGTGACGCCCCGGGCCGCATTGATGGTGGTCGGCGTTCTGGGCCTGATGGTCGCGTTCATCACGTCGTACGCGGGCGCCTTCCATCACCCCAAGCCGACGGATGTACCGCTCGGCGTGGTCGCCCCCGCGCAGACCGGCGGACGGCTGGTGGCGCAGCTGGACCGGCTGCCCGGGTCACCGCTCGATCCGCGCGCGGTGGCCTCGGAGCGGCAGGCACGCCGGCAGATCAGGGACCGCACGATCGATGCCGCACTGATCGTCGATCCGCGCGGCACCACGGACCGGCTGCTGGTGGCGAGCGGCGGCGGCGCCTCGCTCTCCCAGGCCGTCGAGCTGGTCGTCCGGGCGGCGGAGAAGTCCCAACGGCGCACCGTGCGCACGGTGGACATCGTCCCGGCCGCCGGCGGTGACGCCCGCAGCCTGACGTCCTTCTACCTCGTCGTGGGCTGGTGCGTCGGCGGCTATCTGTGTGCCGCGATCCTCGCCATCAGCCACGGCGCCCGCCCGGCCAACGGGGCGCGGGCGGTCATCCGGCTCGCCGCGCTCGCGCTCTATGCGGTCGTCGCCGGGCTGGCCGGCGCGATCGTCGTCGGCCCGGTCCTCGGCGCGCTGCCCGGCGGCATCTGCGCGCTGTGGGGGCTGGGTGCCCTGATCGTCTTCGCCGTGGGGGCCACCACGCTGGCCTTCCAGGCGCTGCTGGGCATCATCGGCATCGGCCTGGCGATCCTGGTGATCGTGGTGTTCGGCAACCCGAGCGCGGGCGGCGCCTATCCGTACCCGCTGCTGCCGCCGTTCTGGCGGTCGATCGGCCCCGCACTGCCACCGGGCGCGGGCACCTGGGCGGCGCGCTCCGTCGCGTACTTCCCGGGCCGTGCGATGACCGCGCCGCTGCTGGTGCTGGCCGCCTGGGCGGTGGGCGGCATCGTGGTCACCCTGGTGCTCGCGACGCTCCGCGCGAAGGACGACGGCGGGGCGCGGGCGCCGGCCTGAGCCCGGGGCGACGCCCCGGCGGACGCGGGAAGGGCACGGCACCCGCACGTGCTGCGCCCCTCCCGACGCCACACGCGCGGGCACCGCGCCCTTCCCCGCCGGTGCCCGGTCACCTCCGCGGAGGGTTTGCCCGGCTCACATGTGGGTGCCGCCGTCGATGCGGATCTCCGTGCCGGTGATGAACGCGCCGTCCTGCGAGGCCAGCATCGCGATGACGCCCGCGACGGTCTCCGGGCCCGCGAAGCCCTGGCCGAGGGCCGGGGCGAGCTTGGTGAACAGGCTCATGTCCGCGTCCTCGGGCAGCCCCGGGCCGCGGCCGCTGGTCATGTTGCTGGCGATGGAGCCGGGCGCCACGCACACCGCGCGCAGCCCCTGCTTGCTGTACTCGCTCGCGATGGCGTGCGTCATCGACTGGATGCCGCCCTTGCTCGCCGCGTACGCCGACATGTACGGGTGCGCGAACGAGGCGGAGGTGGAGCTGAAGTTGACCACGACCGGCGAGTCGCCCTCCAGGAGGGCGGGCAGCGCCTCACGGATCATCAGGAAGGTGCCGGTCAGATTGACCGCGATGATCTTGTTGAAGAAGTCCAGGCTGGTCTCGTGGGTGTGCGAGGAACGCAGGATGCCCGCCGCGTTGACCAGGACGTCCAGCCCGCCGAGACCGGAGACCGCGGCGGCGACACCGGCCCGGACCGCCGCCTCGTCGGCGATGTCCAGCGGCGCGGTCACCAGGCGGTCGGCGACGCCGTCCGCCGCGGCACGGTCGGCGGTGGCCTTGAGGCCCGCCTCGTCGATGTCCGCCGCCACGACCCGGCCACCCTCGGCCAGGATCCGGTGGACGGCGGCCTGGCCGATGCCCGAGCCGGCTCCGGTGATCAGTACGCGGCGTCCGTCAAAGCGGTTCATGGTGCTGCTCCATTCGTGAGGTTCAGCCGCACCGTACGCCCGCATGGCACAATGTGCCACTTTCGCATGTCACGCCGACCTGTCACCGGACTCCGTAAGCTGAACCCATGCCGACCGCGCCCCGCCCCGCCCCCACCGCCCGCCCCTCGCTCACCGAGCGGCGCAAGGCCGAGACCCAGCTGGAGATCGCCCGCACCGCCGCCGCCCTGTTCGCCGAGCGCGGCGCCGCGGTCACCGCCGACGAGATCGCCCGCGCGGCCGGCGTCGCGCTGCGCACCTTCTACCGCTACTTCCGCACCAAGGAGGACGCGGTGGCGCCGCTGCTCGCCGTCGGCGTACGGCAGTGGCTCGACGACCTGGCCGCACCCGCCGGGCCGGACGCGCCGCCCGTACGCGAGACGCTGGAGAGGGCCGCGCGCCGGGCCCTGACCCCCGCCGACGCGCCGGAGACCGAGGCGCTGCACTGGACCCGGGGGCTGCTGCGGGCGATGCCCGGCGATCCCGCACTGCGCGCGGTCTGGCACCGGGTACACCACGACTCCGAGGAGGCCCTGATCCCGGTCCTGGCGCGGCTGACGGACGCCGATCCGCCGGCCGTACGGCTGGCCGCGGCGGCCGCGAACACCGCGATGCGGGTCGCGGTGGAGGAGTGGGCCGCGGGCGACGAACCCGAGGACGGGCCACGGGGGCCGGCGGAGCTGGTGACCCGCGCGATGCGGGCACTGACGGCGGGACTGCCGGAGCTGGACGGCCGCAAGGGGTAGCAACCCCCCAGTACGCGGCCGTAAACCCAGACGGAGACTGCCTCCGGCCCCCCTCTTCGGCCAATCAGGCGGAGATCGACACCCGCCCGAACGACCGGTCGGCGGCCGGATTCCTTCCCTCCGGGCGCGATCGGCACCCTCTCCCCCGCCGTTACGGGTGCGACATCCCCGCTGGCCGCACATCACGCCGTCACACCGTTGTCACAACTCCACCGCATTCGTTCGCGCCATTACTCACCGCTTTCATCTATCGACTCAAAGCGATCGGCCGAGGTGCGACCTAGGCGCGGTTGGGGCCAGACTCCGGACCGGCATCTGCACCTTCGAACAAAGGAGTGTTCGTCATGCGGTACATCTCTGGAGCGGTCGCCGTCGGCGCGGCGCTGGTTCTCGGCACACTGGCCACCACCGCGCAGGCGGCCACGGCTCCGGCACAGCCCGTGCGGTCCGGCGGACTGTACGCCCCGACGGAGCTGGTGCTCACCGTCGGCAAGGGCGAGAGCCGCGCGACGGCCACGGTGGAGCGCGCGGTCACCCTCAGCTGTATGCCACGCGCGACCGGCAGCCACCCCGACCCGAGAGCCGCCTGCAGCCAACTGCGTGCGGTGGCCGGTGACTTCACGGCGGTGACCGGCGAGGTGACGCAGCGGCTGTGCACCAAGGAGTGGGACCCGGTCGTGGTCACCGCGGACGGTGTCTGGCAGGGCCACCGGGTGTCGTACACCTACACCTTCGCCAACTCGTGCACGATGAACGGTGGTCAGGGCTCGGTGTTCCGCTTCTGACCGTAAGAGGCCAGGTCCCCGGGCACCGGACGGCGGTGCCCGGGGACCTCGTCGTCCCCAGGGCACGGCACGGCCCCGGACGCCGAGCGCGGCCGGGGCCGGCCGGTACCGCCGGCCCCGCCGCCCGTACCGCCGCCCGTACCGACGGCCGGTCCCCGCCGGTCAGCCGATCTCCGCGCCCTCCGCCTGCAGGGCCTCCGGGACCGGCTGGAAGAAGGTCTCGCCGCCGCCGGAGCAGTCGCCGCTGCCGCCGGAGGTGAGGCCGAGCGCGGACTCGCCGTCGAAGAGGGCGCCGCCACTGTCGCCGGGCTCGGCGCAGACATCGGTCTGGATCAGACCGTCGACCGTGCCCTCCTGGTAGTTGACGCTGGCGTTCAGCGCCTTGACCGTGCCGTCGTGGACCTGGGTGGTGCTGCCGCTGCGC
The DNA here is from genome assembly GCF_044767545.1 of Streptomyces sp. NPDC101227. Lineage (NCBI taxonomy): Bacteria > Bacillati > Actinomycetota > Actinomycetes > Kitasatosporales > Streptomycetaceae > Streptomyces > Streptomyces sp. NPDC101227. The sequence continues at coordinate 152,627 of NZ_JBIWOD010000014.1, forward strand.
TGCACCTTCTCGCCGACCGTGGCGTCCGCGGCCTTGGTGATCTTCTGGGTGCTGCCGTTGTAGAGGTCCACCTCGCTGGGGTGCGCGGTGTCGCCGGTGTACTTGGCGATGGAGTAGTCGTCACCGGGGAACTTGGAGTCCTCGGTGGTCGCGATCTCCGAGCCGCCCTGCTGGTCGGACCAGCTCTTGACGGCGTTGCCGCAGTGGCCTGCCGTCAGGAAGTACGGCTGGCCGTCCTTGACGACATTGAAGCCGAGCGAGCAACGGGCGCCGCTGCCCCAGATCGCGTCGCCGCCGCCGATGAAGGGCTTGAACTCTCCCTTGCTGTGGCGCAGTTCAACCTTGTCGCCGAGGCCCTTGGTGACCTGGGTGAGCCGGTCCAGCTTGGCGCCCTTGACCGTGCGGTCGGCGGTCACCACGACCTTGTTGCCGACCGGGTCGACGCCCCAGGCGGTGCCGGGGATGGTCGCCTTCGACTTCAGCGTCTGCCGGGCCGCGTCGAGCTGGGCGAGCGTGTGCCGGACGAGTCTCGCCTCGGCACCCTTCGCCCGTACGGCCTTGGCCGCCGTCTCGCTGACGACGTTGACCACCAGCTTCTTGGCCTGGGAGTCGTAGTACGCGCCGGCCGTACCGGTCTTGAGCTGGGACGCCAGGGCGGACGCCGCGGCGGAGGTCAGCCTGGCCACCTTGGGGGTGACGGGGGCGGGGGCCGCATTGGCGTTGGCGAGGGTGACGGTGGCCGTGGCGGCGAGGGCCAGCGCTCCCGCGCCTGCCAGGACTGCCCGCCGCTTGGGTATGCGTCGGTGCTTCAACTCAGTGCCTCCCGTGGGGGGATGGGCCCGCTTCTGTGGGGAGATGCGCGGGCCCGAGAGTGTGAGGAATCGGGACACAAACGTTCCGCCTCGGCGTAGCAGCACCGTGCAGCAGCGCTCCGGGGAGTCGCGTCCATGCCAACGTGCGGGGCCGAGTATCCCCATCCCTCTCACTCGGGCACAAGACCGAGTTCCGGTCTCACATACGGGAGTTCACGATGTCATCACGCGGCGGTCACGCCGGTTCCCGCGTACGAGCGTCCTCGGTACGGATCGGCAGGGATCGGTAAGGACCGGCGTGGATCAGTGAAGATCGGCGAAGGCTGGCGAAGACCGGCGAAGATCCGCGCGGACCGGTACGGCATGACTGCGCCTGGCCGGAATCGGTCCCCGCCGGCGCCCGTCAGCCGCTGCCGGCGGTGTCCGCCCGACACTCCTTGTATACGGTCCTCTCCGGCCGCCACCGGCCGCCGGCTATCCGCGCTCGGCGCCCCGTGCCGCGTCGACGCCGCCGGCCCCCTGGAGATCCGGCACCTCCGCCAGCTCCGCGGGCAGCGCACCCTCCGCCAGATCCGCGACGCCGTCGGGCTCCACGGCCGCGGCCCGCTCGGCCGCCGCCCCCTCGTCCGCGGCCCGCTCGTCCGCGGCCCCCTCGGCGTGGGCCGCCGGCTCCGCCTCGGCCCGGGCCGTCTGCGCCTCGGCCTGCGCGGTCTGCGCCTGCGCCTGGAGGCCGGAGCGCTCCAGGAAGCGCAGCAGCTCCACCGGGAACGGCAGCACCAGGGTGGAGTTCTTCTCGGCGGCGACCGCCACCACCGTCTGCAGCAGCCGCAGCTGCAGCGCCGCAGGTTGGTCGGACATCGCCGCGGCCGCCTCGGCCAGCTTCTTCGAGGCCTGGAGTTCGGCGTCGGCGTTGATCACCCGGGCGCGGCGGTCGCGGGTGGCCTCCGCCTGGCGGGCCATCGACCGCTTCATCGTCTCCGGCAGCGAGACGTCCTTGATCTCCACCCGGTCGACGGTCACTCCCCAGCCGATGGCCGGGCTGTCCATCATCAGCTCCAGCCCCTGGTTGAGCTTCTCGCGGTTGGAGAGCAGATCGTCCAGTTCGCTCTTGCCGATGATCGAACGCAGCGAGGTCTGCGCCATCTGCGAGACGGCGAAGCGGTAGTCCTCGACCCGGATGACCGCGTCGGCGGCGTCGACGACCTTGAAGTAGACCACCGCGTCGACCCGGACCGTGACGTTGTCGCGGGTGATGCCTTCCTGGGCGGGCACCGGCATCGTAATGATCTGCATATTGACCTTGCGCATCCGGTCGATGCCCGGAACGATCATGGTGAATCCCGGTTGCCGCACCTCGGAGGCCAGCCGCCCGAGCCGCAGCACCACACCCCGCTCGTACTGCTTGACCACGCGCGCCGCGGCCATGAGATACACGGCCCCCGTACAGGCCAGCGCCACCCCGGCCGTCACCAGTTCTGCGACCATCACGGCCCCCTGAAGTGCGCCGTAAGCCCTCCGCCATCCGTTCCGGCGTCCGAACCCCCGTCGTGCACGTCAGGTACGGCATGCACCGTGATCCACGGTCATGCCCTCGTGCACCCTCATCCGCCGTCCGGATGGCGCTTCAGTGCCATGGTATGCCCGGTATGTCGGGTGGTCGAAAAGGTCCCGGAGCGCGGTCGGGCCCCCGTCCGCCGGCGGACGGGGGCCCTCGTCGGAGGCCGGCCGGCCCGGGAAGGCGCCGGCCGGTGGCTCGCCGTTCAGGCGCTCAGTACACGCTCACGCCGTACGCGCTCAGTGCCTCGGTCACGGGCTGGAAGTACGTCGTTCCGCCGGAGGTGCAGTCGCCGCTGCCGCCGGAGGTGAGGCCCAGCGCCTTGGTCCCGGAGTAGAGGGGGCCGCCGCTGTCGCCGGGCTCGGCGCAGACGGTGGTCTTGATGAGTCCGGAGACGATGTCGCCGCCGCCGTAGTTGACGGTGGCGTTCAGGCCGGTGACCGTGCCGCTGTGGATGCCGGTCGTGGAGCCGCGGCGGGTGACCGACTGGCCGACGGTCGGCGTGCCGGCGCTGGTGATGTCCTGGCTGCCGACCATCCCCGGGTGCGCGAGGGAGGTGTTGGTGTACTTCACGATGCCGTAGTCGTTGCCGGGGAAGCTGGTGCCGGTGGTCGGCCCGATGCTCGTGCTGTTCGAGGAGCTGGTGTACCAGGGCGGCTTGCCCTCGGTGCAGTGGCCGGCCGTCAGGAAGTAATACGTGCTGCCGCTGCGGACGTTGAAGCCCAGCGAGCAGCGCCAGCTGGGCGCGTAGATGGCGTCGCCGCCGGAGATGAACTTGCGCAGGGTGCCCGAGATGCGCTCGATGCGGAGGGCGCCCGCGTTGCTGCCCGCGGCGCGCTCGATCCCGGCGATCTCCGCCTGGGAGACGGTGCGGTCGGCGGTGACCACCACGGTGCGGGTGGCGGGGTCGACGGACCAGGCGGTACCGGCGACATCCGCGGCGCGTACCGCGCTGCCGGCGGCGGAGAGCTGGGTGGCGCTGAACGTCTTTGCGGGGGCGGGGTTCTGGGCACTGGCGGCGGTCGGGACGGCGATGGCACCGACGGCGACCAGTCCGGACGCCGCGGCGATCAGCCGGGTGCGTCTCGCTACGCCGCTGCGGGGGATGGTGCGCTCGTTCCTCACGTGATTCCTCCGAGGGGGATGGATGGGCCACCTGTGGGCGGCCCGGTGAGGCGCAGCCGAAGGGCACACAGGAATCCGCACAGTGAAGTTTCAGCGTGCCCCTGACAAGCGCTGGTCCGGAGTGTCGGGCGCACCGCCCCCACAGCGCAAGAGGGCCGCGGAAATATGGCGGACGGCGGTCGCCCCGGCGGCGGGCCCCGCACTCAACACGCCGCCCCGGCAGCCTTGTCGGGGCTGCCGGGGCGGCGGGCTGACCCCCTCGGTCGGAAATGGGACGGATCAGCGCGAGCGGCGGTTCCGTTCACCGGCCCGCAGCGCGAACGGGAGGGTGTTGCCGGGCGGCGGGAAGGGGCACAGGAAGTGGTCGGCGAAGGCGCAGGGCGGCAGCAGGGTGCGGTTGAGGTCGACGGTGACGGTGCCGTCCGCGGCGGGCGCGGGCGTCCGCAGGAAACGGAAGCGGTAGCTGTCGGTGCCGCTGGTGGCGTCGGCGAGGACCGCCCACAGGGAGCCGTCGCCCTCGACGGCCACCTGGAGGGTGTGCGCGTCGCCGTCCAGGGTGAAGGCCAGTTCACCGGCCAGGCCGAGGCCGCGCCGGACGCCGTCGGCGTGCGGCACCCGGACACTGCGCCGCTCCCCGTACGGACGGAAGCGGCCGGGCCGTATCCAGCGCTCGTGGTGGTCGTGGACCTCGATACCGGCGAAGCCCCGGCGGGCCGGGGAGCCGGGGTCGAAGTCCCGTACCGCCCACCGGCCCTCGCGGCGCAGCACCTGCAGATGCCGTTCGCCCTGGGTGACGCGGGTGGCCTCCGGTGCGGGGTCGGGCCCGAGGCGATGGGGGCGCCCTCCAGGGTCTCGGGGACCGTCGGTCACGGGCCTGCCGTCCACGGCGAGCCGGTCGCCGTCCGCCGCCCGCAGCACGACCTCGTCGCCGTCCACGGTCCAGATGCCCGGCAGCCCGTCGATCCGGCCGTCCGGATGGTCGGACAACCAGTGGGTGCCGGCCAGCGCGAGCGGCCCGTACGGCGCGGAGACCGCCGCGAGGCGCCGCTCCCGCCAGTCCTGCCACTCCCGGGGCGCGGGTGCGTGCGTGGTGCTCATGGCCGTCCGTCCTTCCCTGCCGGGCGCGCCGCCTCCGGCAGCCCCAGATGGGAGCGCAGCGTGTGCCCCCGGTATTCCGTGCGGAAGACCCCGCGCTCCTGGAGGAGCGGTACGACGCGGTCGACGAACGGGTCGAGACCGCCGGGCGTCAGATGCGGTACGAGGATGAAGCCGTCGGCCGCATCCGTTTGCACGAAGTCGTTCATCTCCGCCGCGACGGCCTCCGGCGTCCCGATGAACGACTGACGCCCGGTGGTCTCGATCACGGTCTCCCGGATCGACAGGCCCTTGGCGCGCGAGAGGGCCCGCCACCGGTCGGCGATCGCCTTGGGGTCGGCGATCTTGACCCGGCCCTGCGCCAGTTCGCCGCCCGGGTCCGGGTCGATGTCGGGCAGCGGCCCATCGGGGTCGTACGAGGACAGGTCGACGCCCCAGATCTGTTCCAGGGCGAGGAGGGCGTTCTGCGGGGAGACCTGCAGGCGACGGATCTCCGCGGCCCGTTCCTGGGCCTCGGCCGCGGTGTCGCCGAGGACGAAGGTGACGCCCGGCATGATCTTGAGGTCGGCGGGCCGTCTGCCGTACGCCGCGAGCCGGCCCTTGACGTCGGCGTAGAAGGCGCGGCCCGCCTCGATCCCGCTGTGCCTGGTGAAGATGACATCGGCGGCGGAGGCGGCGAACTCCCGGCCCTCGGGCGAGTCCCCGGCCTGGATGACGACGGGGTGGCCCTGGGGGCTGCGCGGGACGGTGAACTCGCCCCGGACGGTGAAGTGCTCGCCGCGGTGATCGAGCGGGCGGGGCCGGCCACCGTCCGGCCAGGAATCCCACAACTCCCTTGCCAGGGCGAGGAATTCGGCGGCCCGGGTGTATCGGTCGGCGCGGTCGAGGTAGCCGCCGCGGCGGAAGTTCTCGCCGGTGAAGGCGTCCGAGGTGGTGACGACGTTCCAGGCCGCGCGGCCGCCGCTGAGGTGGTCGAGGGAGGCGAGGCGGCGGGCGAGCTCATAGGGCTCGTTGAAGGTGGCGTTGACGGTGGCGGCCAGGCCCAGGCGTTCGGTGACGGCCGCCAGCGCGGCGAGCACGGTGATCGACTCGGGGCGGCCGACCACGTCGAGGTCGTGGATGCGGCCCTTGTGCTCGCGCAGCCGCAGCCCCTCGGCCAGGAAGAAGAAGTCGAACAGGCCGCGTTCGGCGGTGCGGGCGAGGTGCTGGAAGGAGGAGAAGGCTATTTGGCTTCCGAGAGAGGTGTGGGGCGGAGCCCCTCCCGCCGTGCGGGTGGTCGGGCCGGCGGGTGGGCTGTCCGCCCAGACGGTGGTGTTGTTGACGCCGGGGAAGTGGGCGGCCAGATGGATCTGTTTGTGGGGTTGCGCACTGCGGGCGGGGCTCATCACGAGGCCTCTCGGGCGGGGGCGTAGCGGCTGGCGGGGCGCGGCAGGCCGAGGTGGTCGCGCAGCGTGGTGCCGATGTAGGAGCGGCGCAGCAGGCCGCGGTCCCGCAGGAGCGGGACGGTGCCGTCGACGACGCGGGCGAGATCGCGGACGGGGTCGGCGGGGCGCAGATGGAAGCCGTCGGCGGCGCCGGCGGCGTGCCAGTCGCCGATCAGGTCGGCGAGTCCGGCGGCGTCGCCGGAGGATTCCAGCTCGACGGGCAGCGAGGCCAGCACGATCAGCCGGGCGGGGTCGCGGCCGTGCGCGCGGGCCCGCTCGCGCAGTGCGGCGCGGGCCGCGCCGGCGGTGGCCGGGTCCTCGGCCCGTACGAGGGCGACATCGGCGTGCGCCGCGGCCACCTCCCGCACGGCCTCGTCGGCCTCGTCGGCCCCGTCCGTCCCGTCGGCCCCGTCCGGCCTGTCGGCCCCGTCGGCCGTCGTTGTCGCGTCGACGACGATGACGGCCCGGCCCTGGGGCGGCCTGGGGACGATGGAGGGGCCGCGGACGGTGAAGGTGGTGCCGGCGAAGTCGACGTAGTGCAGCTTGTCGCGGTCGATGAAGCGGCCGCCGGCCCGGTCGCGGATCTCGGCGTCGTCCTCCCAGCTGTCCCACAGCCGGGCGGCCACATCGGCGACCTCGCCGGCCTCCCGCCAGGCCTCGGCGGGCGGTACGGCCCGACGGCGGCCGGTCAGCGCGGCCTCCGCCTCGGTGGTGGAGACCTCGACGCTCCAGCCGGCCCGGCCGTGGCTGACCCAGTCGAGGGTGGCCACGGCCGTGGAGACATGGAACGGCTCGGTGTGGGTGGTGGTGACGGCCGGGACCAGGCCGATGCGTTCGGTGGCGGGGGCGACGCGGGCCAGTACGGCGAGCGCGTCCGGACCGGGCCTGGCGAAACCGTCGCCGAGGGTGAGGAAGTCGAGGCCGCCCCGCTCGGCCAGGCGGGCGAGGGCGACGTAGTGCGCGGCGTCGTGGGAGCCGTGGGGCGGGGCGGGGGCATCCAGCGCGACGGCAAGAGGGAGGGGGCTTTGGACCAGGGACATGAGGGGGCCTTTCCGGCGCGGGGTCAGTTCGTCGTCCTGGGCAGGCCGGGCGGATTGATCTCGGAGGTTTTCAGGGCCTCTTCGGTCAGCCCCCAGCGCGCGAGCACCTTGCCGTACCGGCCGTTGTCGATGACCTTCTGGAGGGCGGCGGCATAGGCCTTGACCAGCCCGCTGCCCTGCTTCGTGGTGGCGGCGATCTTGCCCTGGACGCTGTTGCCGCCGCCGGAGAACGTCCCCACTATCTCCGTCCGGCCCGCGGCGTTCACGTGGTAGGCGGCGGAGGGGTTGGGCCCGAAATAGCCGTCGATGCGGCCCGACTGGAGGGCGAGGTAGGTGTCGGAGTTCTTCTGGTAGTACTTGATGTCGGCCGGTTCGCGGCCGGCCTTCTCGTTCTCCTTGCTCCAGCCGACCAGAATCTTCTCCTGGTTGGTGCCGGTGCCGACGGCGATGGTTTTGCCCGCGACGTCCTTGGCGCCGCGGACCTTCCAGCCGCTTCCCTTCCTCGCCTCCATCGCCAGCTGGTCGAGCCGGTAGGTCGCGAAGTCGTACTTCTCCTTGCGCTCCTCGGTGACGGTGACGTTGGCGAGGACGGCGTCGAGCTTGCCGCTGTCCAGGCCGACGAAGAGGTTCTCCCAGGACAGCGGGTCGAAGCGCGGCTTGAGGCCGAGGGTGTCGGCGAGAAGGGTCGCGAGGTCCTCCTCGACGCCGATGAGGGTCGTGTCGTCGGTGGCGTAGAAGCTCAGCGGCGGGCTGGACTCGGCACCGACGCCGATGCGCAGCTCGCCGGTCCTGCGTACCCGTGCGGGTACCAGGGCGGCGGCCTTCGCGTCCTTCACGCCGTGGATGCGGTGCTGGTCGGGGCCGATATTGATCTTCGGTCCGGGGCCTTGGGGGGTAACGGCGTTCTGGCCCGCCGCCACACCGCCGCCGCTGCCGCAGGCGGTGAGCAGTACGGAACCGGCGGCTAGCGCGAGGACGACGGACAGGGGGCGACGGCGGTTCACCGTGAGACTCCTCATGGTCAGGTCGGATCGGGTCGGGTCGGGTCGGGGTGCTCAAAGGACCTTGGAAAGAAAGGACTTGGTGCGCTCATGACGCGGGGCGTCGAGGACCTGGCCGGGCGGGCCCTGTTCGACGATGCGTCCGCCGTCCATGAAGACGACGGTGTCGGCGACCTCGCGGGCGAAGCCGATCTCATGGGTGACGACGATCATGGTGGTGCCCTGGCGCGCCAGGTCCTTGATGACGTCGAGGACTTCGCCGACCAGCTCCGGGTCCAGCGCCGAGGTCGGCTCGTCGAAGAGCAGCAGCTTGGGTTCCAGGGCGAGCGCGCGGGCGATGGCGACGCGCTGCTGCTGGCCGCCGGAGAGCCGGCGGGGGTAGGCGCCCGCCTTGTCGGCGAGCCCGACGCGTGCCAGCAGCTTCTCGGCGGCCGCCACCGCGTCCTTCTTGGGGCGGCCGAGCGCGGAGACCGGTGCCTCGGTGATGTTCTCCAGGACGGTCAGATGCGGGAAGAGGTGGAAGTTCTGGAAGACGAAGCCGATATGGGTGCGCTGCCGGAGGATTTCGCGTTCGCGCAGCTCGTAGAGCTTGCCCGCCCGTCGCCCGCCACCGCCCTTGCCGGAGGCCCTTCGGGCCGCTGCTCTGTCATCGCGGCGGTAGCCGACCAGTGAGCCGTCGACGCTGACCGTGCCGCTGTCGACCTTCTCCAGGTGGTTGATGGACCGCAGAAGGGTGGATTTTCCGGAGCCGGACGGGCCGAGGACGACCATGACCTCGCCGGCGCGCACGTCCAGGTCCACGCCCTTGAGCACCTCGAGCGGACCGAAGCTCTTGTGGACCGAGCGGACCTCGACCATGGCGCTGTGCGTGCTCATCGGGTGGCTCCCTTGGCGAAGTGGCGTTCCACGTAGTGCTGGAGGACGGAGAGCACGGTGGTCAGGAGGACGTACCAGGCGGTCGCCACCATCAGCAGGGGGACGACCCTGCCGTTGCGTCCGTAGATCACCTGGACCTGGTAGAAGAGCTCGCCGATCGCCATGACGGAGACGATGGAGGTGCCCTTGAAGAGGGAGATGACCTCGTTGGTGGCGTTCGGCAGGATCGAGCGCGCCGCCTGCGGGAGGACGATGCGGCGCAGCTGCCGCAGCCGGGGGATGCCCAGGGCGGCGGCCGCCTCCAGCTGTCCGCCGTCCACCGAGAGGACTCCGCCGCGCACGATCTCGGCGGCGTAGGCGGCCTGGTGCAGGGCGAGGCCGAGGACCGCGGCGCCCATCGCGCCGACCAGGCCCATGGTGTCGAAGTGGAAGAAGCCGGGGCCGAAGGGGATGCCGAAGTCCAGGCGTTTGTAGAGGTAGGCGAGGTTGAACCAGAACAGCAGCTGGACGATGAGCGGGATGGAGCGGAACGCCCAGATGTATCCGAAGGCGACCCAGCGCAGAAAGGGGCTGGCGGACAGCCGCATGAAGGCCAGCACGATCCCGAGGGCGAAGCCCAGGGCGGTGCCGTAGACGGTGAGCTGGAGGGTGGTCCAGACCGCCTTGAGCACCGTGTCCGCAGCGAAGAACTGGGCGAAGACGCCCCATTCCCAGGCGGGATTGGTGATCAGACCGTGCAGGAACTGGACGATCAGTACGGCGGTGACGGCGACGGCGGCCCAGCGCCAGGGGTGACGTACGGGGACGACCTCGGGGGCCGCGGGGCGGTCCGCCTCCGGTGGTCCGGTCGCGGTGCGTTCGATGGGGGGATCACTGGTCAGCGGCATGGGAGTCCTCGGGGGTGGGTGCGGGCGCGGGGACGGGGAGCGGCGGGGCGGTCCGGTCCCGGAGGAAGGTGAGCAGGGCGCGCGCGGTGGCGTCGTTCTGGCGGAAGGCGGGTGCGTTGGTCCGGGGGCGGGCGAAGGCGCCGGCGGAGCGGGCGTCGGTGTGGGGGCCGAGGGCGAAGCGGCGCGGGTGCGGCGGGTGTCCGGAGCGGTCCAGGATCCGGCCGTCGGCGGGGTCCACGGCCAGCAGCTGGGGGTCCCCGCCGCCCGTCAGGAGCTCGACGGAGGGGGCGGCGGCCGCGCCGTCGGCGTGCAGGGCGCGCAGCAGGGCGTCGCGGCTGTGCGCGACGGCCGGTTCCGGCAGCCGGGCCTCCACCAGCGCACGGGCCTCAAGCGCGGCCCCCGGTACGCTCGCGCCCCTCGCCCGGAACACGCCGCGCCGCTCGTCGGCGGTGACGGTGGTGCCGGCGCCGAGGAAGCGCACCACCCCGGCGCGGGAGAGCGCGAGCAGCTGCCGCAGCCGTGGGCCCGGCGGGCCGGAGGCGAGATAGCTGAAGAAGCCGTGCCACCAGGGGCCGCGGTCGCCGATCCGGGTCAACTGACCGTAGACGGACAGCAGCGCGAGGAAGACCGCCAGGTCGGGGCTGTGCGCGGGATCGTGGCGGCGGGCGAGGTCGGCCTCGATGTAGCCGCGCAGCCCCTCTTGCAGGGCCTCGCCGTCCCGGTAGCGGACGCCGGCCAGCGGATGGTCGAGGGCGTCGAGGTCGAGGCGGTCGGCGGGGTCGGGGACGGCGGCGCTCACCAGGGCCCCGAGCGCGGCGCTGCCGGGGTCGGCGGCGGCGTACTTCTCCTCGAAGTCCGGCCAGTTCATCAGGGTGCGCCCGGGGTGGGCGGCGAACAGCCGGTGGTAGTGGGCGAAGCCCAGTTCCTTGTCGATCAGCGGCCACACGTCGCGCCCGAAGTCCAGCTCTCCGGGCCGGGCGAGCAGCGCGTCGACCTGTTCCGGCCCGAAGAAGCGCGGCACCGGCGGCCGTTCGCCGTCGAGCTCGTAGCCGATCTTGGAGTGGTACGGGACGCCGCGGCGCGAGCCGACGTGCAGGACCGGTTCGCGCCCCGACGGCCGGTAGGTCAGCGCCCCGTCGGCGGCGTGCGCGTAGGTGCCGCCGCGGCCCTCGGTCAGCAGCACCATCAGGTCGATGAAGGCCAGCCCGAAGCCGCGGACGATGACGGGTTCACCGGGGCGCAGCGCGCTCAGATCGGCGTCGGCGGTGAAGGCGGGCGGCAGGTACGTCAGGCCGTGACGCGCCGCGAAGTCACCCAACTCCCGCTGCTCCTGCGGGAGTTCGGATTCCAGATGCCCCTGGGCCAGTACCACCAGGTCGGCGGCGAGCGGCGTCGGGCGGCCGCGTAGCCATACCTCCTGGCGGCCGTCGCGCGGCCCGGTGACCCGCACGGCCGTTCCGCGGTGCTCGTGTACGGCGATGCCCGGCGGCAGCGCGGCCACCGACCGCTCGTACACCCAGGCCAGATACGCGCTCCCCAGCCGCCGGCCGGGGAAGTCCCGCGGTCCCAGGGCGGCGATGGCGTCGGCGAGGCCGGGTGCGGCGGGAGCGCCGCCGGCCTCGGGCCGGAGGCGGATCTCGCCGGTCCGTACCGCCTCGGCCCACTGCGCGAGCGAGGGGCCGGGCCGCACCGGGCCCGCCTGTTCCACGCTCGCGTCGGTGAACATGGTGACGTCCTCCGCGGTGGAGTTCATCCACAGCAGCGGGGACTGGTCGTGCCGCCAGACGCGGCCGCCGCCGGGCGGGTACGGGTCGACGAGGTGCAGGTCGAGGGGCCGGCCGGCGTAGAGCTCGGGGGCGTTGGCGGCCATCCGTTCGAGCAGTCCGGTGCCCCGCGGCCCGGCGCCGACGATCACCACGGACGGGCGCGCGGCGGGGCTCACCGGGCATCTGCCGTCCCGCGGGCGTAGTGCCGCTCGAGGTAGTGCTGGCCGATGCCGAGGACCGAGGTGACGGCGATGTACCAGAGGGTGGCGACCAGCAGCAGCGGGATGACCTGGTAGGTGCGGTGGTAGACGAGCTGGACCGAGTAGAGCAGGTCCTGGACGGCGATGACGCTGACGATGGAGGTGCCCTTGAGGGCGCCGATCAGCATGTTTCCGGCCGGCGGGACGATCGCGCGCATCGCCTGCGGCAGCACGATCCGCCGCAGCCGCTGCCAGGCGCCCAGGCCCAGCGACTGGGCCGCCTCCAGCTGGCCCTTGTCGACGGAGAGGATGCCGGCGCGGACGACCTCGGCGGCGTAGGCGGCCTCGTGCAGGGTCAGGCCGATGACGGCGATGGCGACCGGGCTGAGCAGATTGACGGTCTTGATGCCGAGGACCGTCGGGTACAGCGCCCCGATGTTGAACCAGAACAGCAGCTGCACCAGGATCGGCATCGACCGGAAGAGCCACACATAGCCCCAGCTGACGCCGCGCAGCACAGGGTTGGCGGACAGCCGCATGGTGGCGAGCACGGTGCCCAGCGCGAATCCCAGCGCCATGACGAGCGCGGTCATCCAGAGGGTCAGGCCCAGGCCGCGCAGTACCGCGGTGGTCAGGAAGTAGTCGGCGACGACGTCCCATTGGAAGGCGTCGTTGCGGATCACGGAGAGGGCCGCGAGGGCGAGCAGGACGAGGACGGCGGCGGCCGCGGTCCACTGGCCGGTGCGGCGGCGGGGCACGATGCGCGGCGCCCCGGCGGGGTCCGTACGGCCTGGTGGGGTGGGGGCCGGGGGCTGGGCCGGGGCCGGCTCGGCGAGGGTGTCGGAGGCTGAGTCTGCCAAGGACATGCGAAGGCTCCGTGGATTCAGTGAACTGACACGGGAGTTGAGCGCCTTCACACAGGCGGAGCGCGTTCCGCGGAACGCCGTCGGACCGCGCCCCTCAGCACGAACCGGCTCTTGAGGCTATGGGGTCAACACGCCTGGTTGTCAAGGCCGTCCACACTGTGAGCGGGGCACCGGCACACGGTTGACGCGGAAACGGATGCCTGTTCCACTTAGGCCCATGTACTCATGGCAGCGGCTGGTCACCCGCGACCACATCGACTTCGGTCGAGTGTGGTCGTCGTCCTGTTGAGCTGACGCCCTGCCCTGAAGCCCGCCGCCCCTGAGGCCGGGCCGTTTCGCGGTTTTTCCTCCTGTCACCGCGCCTTCACACCGTGCGCCGCCGTGCGACGCACACCCTCCCCTCGCCTGTCACCTCTGCCTTTCCCCTTTCCCGCTCGGGTCCCCCTCTCGGGTACCGCCCGCGCGGATTCCCCCCGCTCAGAGAAGGGCGCGGTATGCGCTTCGGCGTCATGACCTTGATCGACAATGTCCGGACGCGCCGTCCTGGCACCTCCTCTCCCGCGGTGCCGCCACTCGCCACGGAGGGCGCCCGGTGACCCCCGCACCCCGGCCGTCGCCGGCGACCCGGCCGGCGAACCACCCGACGGTGCTGCACACCACCGTCACCGACCCGCTCGCCCGCCCCCTGCTGGAGGAACTCACCCACGAGTACCGCACCCGCTACGAACGGCCCGTCGACCTCGCCCTGGAGTATCCGGCCGCGGAGTTCGCCCCGCCGCGCGGCGCGTTCGTGCTGCTCCTGGAGGACGGCGAGCCGGTCGCCGGCGGCGCCTACCGGCGCCACGACGCGGCCACCGCCGAGCTCAAGCGGATCTGGACGCACTCCGCGCACCGTCGGCGCGGCCTGGGCCTGCGGGTGCTCCAGACCCTGGAACGGGAGGCCGCCGACCGCGGCTACACCCGTGTCTGTCTGACGACCGGCCCCCGACAGCCGGAGGCCAAGGCCCTGTATCTGGCCGCGGGTTACCGCCCGCTGTTCGACCTGGCCGCCGACCCGGAGTCCATCGGCCCGCTGGCGTTCACCAAGCGGCTGACGTACTCGGAACACCCAGCGCATCTGGAGAACCCGCGCCCATGACCACCACCACGCCCCGCACCACCGCCCTGCGCGCCACCGCCCTCCTGGCCACCGCGGTCCTGGCGCTCACCGCCTGCGGCTCGGGCGGACCGCCGGCCGGCGGCACGGCGGGACCGGCGGCCGCCGAGATCCCCACCACGGACGTGGTCTCGGGCATCAAGAAGGACCCTGCCGCGGCCGCGCTGCTGCCCGCCGACGTCCGCAAGCGCGGCACCCTCACCCTCGCCACCAGCGTCGGCGCCCCGCCCGGCACCACGTATCTGGCCGACGGCAAGACCCTGGTGGGCCAGGACGTCGACTTCGCCGACGCCGTCGCCAAGGTCCTCGGCATCCGGCTCCGGCGGGAGGTGGCGAGCTTCGAGGCGATCCTGCCGGCCCTCGGCAGCGGCAAGTACGACCTGGGCACCGGCAACTTCGGCGTCACCGACGAGCGCCGCAGGACCATCGACTTCGTCACCTACATCAATGACGGCCAGGGCTTCGCGGTCCGCACGGACAGCCCGCTGAAGGAAGTGACCTCACTGAAGCGGCTGTGCGGGCTGACGGTCGCCACCGGCGCCGGCACCACCTTCGAGGCGACGCTGGAGGAGAGTCGACACCTGTGCCAGGAGGCGGGCAGGAAGCCGTACGACGTGAAGACGTACGCCGAGTCGGGAGCGCTGTGGATCTCGTTGCAACAGGGCCGTACGGATGTGGTGATGAGCACCATCAACGGGCTGCGCTACGCGGTGAAGCAACAGCCGGGCCTGCGGTTCCTCAATGAGTACAAGCGGCTGGACGTCGGCTTCGCGTTCAAGAAGGGGACGCCGCTGGCGCCCGCCGTCCGGGCGGCCGTCAACCGGCTGAAGAAGGACGGGAGTTACGGCCGGATCCTGAAGAAGTGGGGCACCGGCGCGTCGGCGATCAAGGAGTCGCGGATCAGTCCGCCGGAGATCACATGAGCCCGGGGCGGGCGGGCGGCGCCTTCCGGCCCGGCCCGGCCCGCCCGCCCCGAACCGTCACCGGGCCGGCGCCCCCGCCTTCGCCCGCACCGGGCCGCCGGCCGTGTGCCGCCGTACGACCTGGTCCATCAGAGCGGCCAGCACGTCCCGCACCGAGGAGCGGTCGCGGGCGTCGCAGGCGATCGCCGGCACCCCGGCCTCGATCCCCAGCGCCTCGCGCACCTCCGCCAGCTCGAAGTGCTGGGCCCCGTCGAAGCGGTTGACGGCCAGTACGAACGGCGTGGCGCGCTCCTCGAAGTAGTCCAGCGCCGGGAAGGAGTCCTCGATCCGCCGGGTGTCGACCAGCACGATGGCCCCCAGCCCGCCCTCGACCAGGTCGTCCCACAGGAACGAGAAGCGGTCCTGGCCCGGCGTACCGAAGAGGTAGAGCACGATCGTCGGGTCGAGGGTGATCCGGCCGAAGTCCAGCGCGACGGTCGTGGTGGTCTTGTTCTCCACGCCCACCAGCGAGTCCACCCCGATGGAGACCTGGGTGATGGCGGCCTCGGTGTCCAGCGGTTCGATCTCCGAGATCGCGCCGATGAACGTGGTCTTGCCGACGCCGAGACCGCCGCTGATCACGATCTTCACGGCGAGCGGTGCGGCTTTGTCAGAGCGCCCGGACATGGTCCCTGATCCTCTCCAGGACATGGAGCGGCAGCTCCGTGGGTTGTTGGCACACCAGCAGTCCGCCGACGACGAGGTCGGCAATGAGGACCTTGGCCACGCCCAGCGGCACCCCGATCCCCTCCGCGACCTCGGCGACCATCGTCGGCTGCGCGCACAGCGTGACGATCCGGCGGCGCTCGAACTCCAGCGAGGCGAGCGGTGCGTCGGGCACCGCCACCACCAGCGTCTCCAGGCGCAGTCCGTCGTGCATCGGCTCCGCCCGGCCGCCGGTCATGATGAACGGCCGGACGAACAGCGCGTCCTCATCGGCTTCTTCGCTCATCGCGGCAGAACCTGCCGCAGGTCCGCGATCAGCGCCGGGTTGAGCAGATCCCCGGCCCGCTCGGCGAGCACCGCCATCTCATAGCCGACCAGGCCCAGTTCGCCGGTGCTGTCGGCGAGGACGCCCAGGCAGCTGCCGTCCCGGATCGCGGAGACCAGCAGAAAGCCGCGGCCCATCTCGATCATGATGAGCTTCACGCCGTCGAACTCGTAACGGCGCGAGGCGCTGCGCGCCAGGCTCGAGAGCCCGGAGACCACGGCCGCCAGATGGTCGGCGTCGGTACGGCCCAGGCCCTCCGACACCGCGATCAGCAGGCCGTCCGACGAGACCGCCACGGCGTCGCGCACCCCGTCCGTCTTGCGGACGAAGCTGGCCAGCAGCCAGTTGAAGGTCTGGGAATCGTTGTGGAGATCGACGCTCACTTCTGCTCACCCTTCTGTGCGGCCCCCGCCGCCCGCTCCGGCTGCCGGTCCCGGCCCGGCTCCCCGGCCTGCCCCTTCTCCTTCTCCCGCGCCTTCTCCCCCGCCTTTTCCCGCTCCTTCTCCTTCTCCCTCTCCTTCTCCATCTCCACGCTGATCCCGCCGCGCATATGGGCGCTGCGGAGCGTGGCGAGCATCCCGGACACCTCGTCGGGGCTGCGGTCCGGCGTCGGGGCGGCCTCCTGCTGCCAGCGCGGCGGCCCGGCCTCGTTCACCGCGGACTGGATGGAGCTGCGCCTGGCGCGCTTGACCAGACCGTTGCGGGTACGCGCGGCGGAGGAGCCGCGCGGTCCGGCGGGCGCACCCGGCTCGGCGCCGGTGGCCGTACGGGGGCGGGGCGGCGCCTCGGCGGACCCGGTGCTCCCGGATCCGGATCCCGGCCCGGTAGCCCCGGCCCTCTCCCCCTTCCCCGCCTCACCGGCGCCCTCGGCCTTCCCGGCCGCCTCGTCCGGCACCACGGGCTCCCCCTTCTCTCCTGCGCCCTTCTTCCCTGCCTCCTTGTCCCCTGCGCCCTTGTCCCCTGCGCCCTTCTCT
The DNA here is from genome assembly GCF_044767545.1 of Streptomyces sp. NPDC101227. Classification (NCBI taxonomy): domain Bacteria; kingdom Bacillati; phylum Actinomycetota; class Actinomycetes; order Kitasatosporales; family Streptomycetaceae; genus Streptomyces; species Streptomyces sp. NPDC101227. Next base: position 169,357 of record NZ_JBIWOD010000014.1, read on the forward strand.
CCTGCGGCCGGCTTCTTCCGTACGTCCGGCGCCTGGGGTACGGCCGGTGCCGCGGCCGAGTCCGCGAGGAGGGTGGCGGGGATGAGCACCCGGGCGACGGTGCCGGCGGCCGGCGCCTCGCCGAGCCGTACCTCGATGCCGCATTTACGGGCCAGCGCGCCGACGACGAAGTGGCCCAGGAACCGGGTGGGTTCGGCCATGAAGCTGGCGCTGCCGGAGAGCCGGACATTGGCCTCGGCCATCGCCTGGGTGCCCATGCCGGTGCCGTGGTCGACGATCGCGACGAGATAGCCCGCGCTGGTGCGGCGGCCCTCGATCTCCACCTCGGTGTCCGGCGACGAGAAGCTCAGCGCGTTCTCGACCAGCTCGGCGAGCAGATGGGCGATCTCGGAGACGACCGTGCCGCTGACGAACCCGGCATCGACCCGGCGCAGCTTGACCCGGCGGTACTCCTCGACCTCGGAGAGCGCCGCGCGGATGACATCGGTGACGGACAGCGGGGTGGCCCAGGTGCGCGGGCTCGCCTCGCCGGCGAGGACCAGCAGGCTCTCGGCGTTACGGCGCATCCGGGTGGCGAGGTGGTCCAGCTCGAAGAGGTTGGCGAGGGTGGCGGGGTCGGCGTCCTCGTGCTCCAGCTTGTTGATGAAGCTGATCTGACGACGTACCAGGTTCTGGTTGCGACGGCCGAGGTTGACCAGCGACTCGGTGGCGTTGCGGCGCAGTACGGCCTGCTCGGTGGCCAGGTCGTAGGCCACCTTCTGCATCTGGTCGAAGGCGTCGGCCATCATCCGGACCTCGGTGCCGGCGCCGCGCGGGACGGCGAGCGGGCCGAGCGGTGCGGGCCGGCCGGACTCGGCCTGGACCCGGGCGACGGCGGCGGGCAGCCGGGTGGTGGCCGCGTCGCGGGCCTGCCGGGTGAGGGCGCCCAGCGGTCCGGAGACCGAGCGGGCGGCGCCGACGGCGAGCCCGCCGAGGGCCAGTACCGAGCCGAGGGCCAACAGTCCGAAGAGCACCAGGGTGCGGGTGGCGTCGTCCTGGAGGACGTGCGCACGGTCCTTGATGTCCTTGCCCAGGGCGCTCTGGACGGTGCGCAGCCCGTTGAGGGTGGCGGTCGCCGAGTCGTACCAGGCGGTCGGCGGCACCTCGCCGGCGCGGGGCAGCCGGCCGCGGCCGGCCACGATGTCCTTCTCGTATCCGAAGACCTGCTGGGCGGCCGGGGTCGTCAGCGCGCCCTCGAGCTCGCGTCGCTGCCGGGCGTCGGCCCACTGGGGGTAGGCGTCCAGGGCGGAGAGCCGTCCGGACCGGGCGGTCATGAAGCGGGTGTAGTCGTCGCCGTGGAACCGTCCGGCGTGCAGCGAACCGAGCACGACGGCGCGCTCCTGGCCGAGGAACTCCTTTGCGCTGCCCAGGACTTGGAGGGCCTGGTAGTCGGAGCGCAGGGCGCCGTCGCGGACCTCGACGAGGCCCAGGCCGAGGCGGTTCAGGGCGACATTGGTGTCGGTGTAGTAGTCGTACGTCCGGGTGACCTCGCCGGAGCCGTTGTCGGCGGCGGCGCGGATGCCCTGGAGGGCATTGACCCGCACCAGGGCGCCGCGTACGGCGTCGGCGGCCCTGTCCTGACGGCCCGCCAGCTCGCGGTCCACCTTCTTGCGCGCGGCGTCGGTGAGCTCCCGCTGGGCGTGCATGCGGCCGCGGAACTCCCGGATGCCGCCGACATAACCAGTGGTCAGGCCGCGTTCCTTCTGATGTTCATGGATGAAGCCCTGGAGGGCCTCGGAGAGATGGGCGTCCTCGGCGGTGGTGCCGGCGTTGTCGTAGTCGCCCACCTGCCGGGCCGCGGAGAAGCCCAGCAGCGCCAGGAGGATCACCAGGGACACGGCGAGGATGCGGATGAGCTTGGCGCGGATGGTGCGGGGCGCCACGACGGTGGCCGTGAACGCCGTTCGGAAGCGCTGGGACCTGGCTTCCGTGGTCTGAGTTTCCACGTCCTGATCTTTCGGAGGGGATCTTTCGGGATGCAGAAGTCGATCTGCATCCGTGTCAACGACCCTCCAGTGGGCCAGTCACCCGATGATCGGCCTATATCCCGGGCGCGCCTCGGCCTCGTCGACATCTGCCCTGGTCCTATGCCAGAACCGACTCCAGGGTTGGATTCGCGTTCTTGTGACCACTTGTCGACATCACCGGTCCGTACCGACCGTGATGTCCATCGCACTGTCAGTTCCTTTTCGGGGCGCGGGAACTGACGACACGCCACCCTCTTTGCACCAGATGTGTCACGAACCCCCCGTGCGGCGGCTATCCACTTGGCACACCCTCCGCATCATGCACGACGATAGGGGGCGGAACACGGAAAGACGGAACACCACCGCGGGTGAGAGGAGGCGTCAATGGGATCGGTGCGCAAGGCGAGTGCCTGGCTTGGCCTCGTCGACGACAACGATGACGAGCGCTACTACGACGACGACTACGCCGAGGGACCTGGGTCCGCCGCCCCGGCCGGCGACTCCTGGGTGACCGACCCCCGGGTCCAGGTGGCCGACCGGACCGCGCACGACCAGGGCACCCGTATCGCCACCGTCACCCCGGAAGGCTTCGGCGACGCCCGCGGCATCGGCGAGCTCTTCCGCTCCGGCGTCCCGGTGATCGTCAACCTGACGGCCATGGACCCCGGCGACGCCAAGCGCGTGGTGGACTTCGCGGCCGGCCTGATCTTCGGCCTGCGCGGCTCGATCGACCGGGTGGCCACCCGGGTGTTCCTGCTCACCCCGCCCGACTACAAGGTGGTCAGCGGGGGGCAGGAGGGGCACCGCAACGGGGGGTTCTTCAACCAGAGCTGAGCGGGTGGTGGTGTTACCGGCCGACGGTCCGCCGGAGGTGATCCGGTGGCGGGCATTCCGGCCGGTGGGTGTTCCGGGGCCGGGGGTCCGGGGGTCGCTCCCCGGACGTGCGGCAACCAGAGCTGAGCGCGGTGGTGGTGTTCCGGCCGGGGGTCCGCGCTCCCGGGGCCGCGCTCCCGGCCCGGGGACCTGTGACGCCTGGGCTTGCGACGCCGCGGACTTGAGGCCGGAGGACTTGAGGTCTGCGGACTCGGTGGCGGCGGACTCGGTGGCGGCGGACTCGACGTCCGGGGAACTCGGAGTCCGGGGAACTCGGGGGCCGGGGCCGGGAACAAGCCCCGGCCCCGCCGCGTTGTGGCCCCGCAGGGGGCGCTCGCGTCCCTTAGGGGATGCGTTCGACGGCCCCCAGGGGAACCCGGGCCGCCTACCGGAAGGCGTCCAGCCCGGTGAGCGCCTTGCCCAGCACCAGCTGATGCATTTCGACGGTGCCCTCGTAGGTCAGCACCGATTCGAGATTGGTCGCATGCCGCATCACGGGGTACTCCAGCGAGATCCCGTTGGCGCCCAGGATCGTCCGGGCGGTGCGGCAGATCTCGATGGCCTCGCGGACGTTGTTGAGCTTGCCGAAGCTGATCTGCTCGGGGCGCAGCCGCCCCGCGTCCATCCGCAGCCCGAGGTGATGGGCCAGCAGAATCCCCTTGTGCAGCTCCACCGCCATATCGGCCAGCTTGGCCTGGGTGAGCTGGAAGCCGCCGATGGGCTTGCCGAACTGCTCGCGGGTGCGGGAGTAGTCGAGCGCCGCCTCGAAACAGGCGCGCGCGGCGCCCATCGAGCCCCAGACGATCCCGTAGCGGGCGTGGCTGAGGCAGCGCAGCGGGCCGCCGAGGCCCTGGGCTTCCGGCAGTACGGCATCGGCCGGCAGCCGTACGTCGTCCATGACGAGCTCGCTGGTGACCGAGGCACGCAGGGACCACTTGTGCGTGATCTCGGGCGCCGAGAAGCCGGGGGTGTCGGTGGGGACGGCGAACCCGCGGATGCCGTCGTCGGTCTGGGCCCAGACCACGGCGACCCCGGCCACCGAGCCATTGGTGATCCACATCTTGCGCCCGTTGAGCACCCAGTCGCCGCCGTCCTTCTTGGCGTACGTCCGCATGCTCGCCGGGTCCGAGCCATGGTCGGGCTCGGTCAGGCCGAAGCAGCCGATGACCTCGCCGGCCGCCATCCGCGGCAGCCACTGCCGCTTCTGCTCCTCGGACCCGAAGCGCCAGATCGCGTACATGGCGAGCGAGCCCTGGACGGAGACCAGCGAGCGGATGCCGGAGTCGGCGGCCTCCAGTTCCAGGCAGGCCAGGCCGTACTGGACCGCGGAGGCGCCCGCGCAGCCGTAGCCGGTCAGGGACATGCCCAGTGCGCCGAGGGAGCCCAGTTCGCGGGCGAGGTCTCGGATGCCGGGCAGTTCGCCGCGCTCGTACCAGTCGGCGATATGGGGCAGGACGCGGTCGGCCGCCCACTGGCGGACGGTGCCGCGGACGGCGCGGTCCTCGTCGGTGAGCAGGTCGTCGATGCCCAGCGGGTCGGCGGGGTCGAACGGCGGGAGCTTCGAGGACAGCGGTGCGGACATGCGGGGCCTCCGGCAGGTTCAGCGCTCGCGCGTAAAACTAGCAGTGGTAGTTATTGCCTGTCCGACGGTACGGCCCACGGCGCCGCCCAGCAAGGGTCGGCGCCGTGCGGCGGGGGGCGGGGCGAAGGAGTCGCCGGGGCGGTCAGCCGGTGGAGCCGGCGGGAGCCGGTGCGCTGTCGCAGCCGGGGCCCGTCGCCTGCTCGCCCGCGGCGGCCTCGCCCTCGGCGCGCTCGGTGGATTCCGCGGCCCGGCGGGGCAGCCGCAGCGCGATCCCGGCGCCGACCAGCAGCAGTACGGCGCTGGCGACGAGGGTGACATGCAGCCCGTGGACGAAGGAGTCGCGGGCGGCCTCGCGCAGCGCGGACCTGGCGGAGTGGCCGAGGCCCGCGGCCACCTTGTACGCCTCGCCGAGCGAATGCGACGCCGCGGCGGAGGCACGGGCGGGCACGCCGTCGACATGGCCGAGGCCGGGCGCGTAGGCGGCGTTCATGACGCTGCCGAGCAGGGCGACGCCGATGCCCGCGCCGAGCTGGTAGGAGGTCTCCCCCAGGGCCGCGGCGCCGCCCGACTGCTCGGCGGGCGCCTCGCTGAGCATCGACTCGTAGGCGCCGAACAGCGTGGACTGGAAGCCGAAGCCGAGCAGGACGAAGCCGAGGGATAGCAGCCAGGGGCGGTCGTGGTCGCTCATCATCGTCAGACACAGCACCGCGACGGCGGTCAGGGTGAAGCCGAGCGAGACCATGGCCCGCGGGCCCAGCGCCTGCAGCATCTTCGAGCCGGTGAGTCCGGCGGCCATGGCGGAGAACACCAGCGGCAGCATCCGTACGCCGGTCTCCAGGGGCGTCAGCCCGAGCACGAGCTGGAGGTACTGGACGGCGATCAGCTGGAGGCCCACCAGGGCGAGCATGGCCAGCACGATGCAGCCGACGGAGGTGCCGAAGGCGGGGCGGGCGAAGAGCCGCATGTCGATCAGCGGATGCTCGCGGCGGTGCTGGCGGCGGACGAAGAGGATCAGCAGCAGGGCGCCGACGAGGATCGGGCCGAGCGTGGTCGCGCTCAGGACGGCCGTGCCGCCGCCGATGCGCTTGACGCCGAGGACGATGCCCAGCACGCCGAAGGCCGCGATGACCGCGCCGACCACGTCCCAGGGGCCGTTGCGCTCACCCCGCGACTCCGGCAGCAGCCAGCGCCCTATCAGCAGCATCGCGGCCATCATCGGGATGTTGATGAGGAAGACCGAGCCCCACCAGAAGTTCTCGACGAGGAAGCCGCCCAGGACCGGGCCGACGGCGGCGCCGACCGCGGCCACCGCGCTCCACACTCCGATGGCGACCGCGCGTTCGCGCCGGTCGGGGAAGACCTGGCGCAGGATCGACAGCGTCGCGGGCATGATCATCGCGCCGCCGATGCCGAGCAGCGCGCGGGCCGCCATCAGGATCTGCGGGTTGGGCGCCAGCGCCGCGGCGGCGGAGGCCACGCCGAAGAGCCCGTAGCCGAGGAGGAGGATGCGCCGGCGGCCGACGCGGTCGCCGAGCGTGCCGAAGAGGATCAGCAGGGACGCCGCTATCAGCGGATAGACATCGACGATCCACAGGAGCTCCACCGGGCCCGGCCGCAGGTCCTCCGTCACGGAGGGCACCGCCACGTACAGGATCGTGGTGTCCAGCGCGACGAAGAGCAGGCTGACGCAGAGCACGATCAGCACGGTCCAGCGGTTCGCGCCAGCGCGTGTAAGCCGGGTAACACCAGCCGTCCGTCCACTGCCGGACGCGGTCGTCCCGGACATGCAGTTCCTCCTGTCATGCTCTCGCGGCCGTGGATCAGGGCGCGAAAACGCCCCGGGGAAACCGGCGGCACGGGCGAGTTGAGTCGTCAGACTACGCGAGTCACCCAGCGTGCCGCGTGGCCCACCTCACGGTGAGACGCTCATCGCAGCGCCCGGCGTTCCCCCGGTGTTTGCCCGTCCGCCGCCGATGGTCGTTCTTCGGCCACCCGGATCATCATCGATAATCGTCCGAATGAACGATCTTGCCTCCGCCGCAGTTCCCGGCCGGATCCGGGCCGCCGCCTTACAGGCCGCGCTGCGCCGTGCCGCGCCGGCGCTCGCGGCGTACGCGGCGGTCCGGCTGCTGGGCGTGGCCTTGCTCGCCGTCTGGTCGGCGGCGAACGGCAAGGACTGGCACACGCTGCTGACGGCCCGCTGGGACTCGCTCTGGTACACCCGGGTCGCCGAGCAGGGCTACGGCTACGCCGTCCATCTGGCCAACGGCGATGTGCACTCCAACCTGGCGTTCTTCCCGCTGCTGCCCTGGCTCGAGCGCGGCCTTTCGGCCGTCTCCCCGCTGTCGGCCGCCGACGCGGGACTGGCGGTCGCCTGGCTCGCCTCCCTGGCCGCCGCCTGGGCGCTGTACGCGACGGGTGAGCGGCTGCACGGTCCGCGGGCCGGCGTGGCGCTGGCCGCGCTGTGGGCCGCGCTGCCGGTCGGCATCGTGCAGTCGATGGCGTACTCGGAGTCGCTGTTCACCGCGCTCGCGGCCTGGGGCGTGTACGCCGTGCTGACCGGCCGCTGGGTGTGGGCGGGCCTGCTGGCCTCGCTGGCCGGGCTGACCCGGCCGGTGGGCGCCGCGGTCGTCGCGGCCGTGTGGGTCGCCGCCGCGGTGGCGGTGTGGAACGGGCGGGCCGGCGGGGTACGGCTGCGCACGACGCTGCGTACCCACCCGGGCATGGCGGCGGGCGTGCTGCTCGCGCCGCTGGGCTGGTGCGGCTACTTCCTGTGGGTGGGCGCGCGGCAGGGCAGCCTCACCGGCTATCTGGACGTCCAGGGCGGCTGGGGCAACGGCTTCGACGGCGGCCTCGCCTTCGCCCGCTTCCTGTGGCAGCTGCCGCCCTTCGCCGGGCTCGGCCTGCTGGCCGGCGTCGCGCTGGTGGTCTGGCTGTACGTGCGCGGCGTACGGCAGGGCCAGCCGGTGCCGCTGGCCGTCTACGGCGGGGTCGTCCTGCTGCTGGCGCTGACCGCCAAGGGCTACTTCGGCTCCAAGCCGCGGCTGATGATGCCCGCCTACCCGCTGCTGCTGCCGCTGGCGGCGGGGCTCGCGAAGTGGCGGCCGGTGCGGTCCTGGCTGGTCGTCGGGCTGGTCGCGGCGGGGTCGGCGGTCTACGGGGCGTTCTGGCTGAACGGGTCCGGCCCGCCGTGAGCGGCGGGGCGCGGGGCGACCGCAGCGGGACCGGAAGATCTTCCTCCGTGAAGTCCGCGGAAGGGAAACTTCCCGCGACGCCCGGGGAAATCGACGATAAACTCCTCCGGAGAAAAACAGATAAGCACGCGTAGTGACGACACGCGGACGCCCGGAGGTGAATCGGAAACGCGTCGAATTCTCTTCCAAATCCCGGCGTCGACGCTCGGCTTGAGACCCATTCCACATCACATCGTCATTACAAAGCGCACAGTTTGACCAAGCGCCTACATCACACGCGGTAACGTCGATTGAGTGCGTACCGATGACAAGCTCGACCAGATGGAGGAGCGCCCGACCGACCGCGTTCAACCACCCCAGATGACCCGGACCCGCCTGTGGCTGTTCGGCGGCACGCTGGCGGTGTACATCGCGATCGTGGTCGCAGTGCTGGTCTCTTCATGGCTGGTCACCTTCGACTGGCAGGTCATGTTCTTCCGGCCCTACAAGCAGTGGCCGGAGATCCATGCCTTCCTCGACTACTTCGTGGTCCTGGGCCAGCGCGGCCCGACCGCGGTGGCGGTGGCGGCCTGGCTGGGCTGGCGCTGCTGGCGCCAGCGCAATCTCCACCCGCTGCTGGTGCTGGGCGCCTCGCTGCTGCTGCTGAACATCACGGTGGGCGCCGCCAAGCTCGGAATGGGCCGGCTCGGCCCGCACTACGCGACGACGGTCGGCGCCACGGAGATGTGGCTGGGCGGCGATATATTCCCGTCGGGTCACACCGCGAACGCCGTCGTCACCTGGGGCGTCCTGGCCTACCTGGCGACCACTCCGCTGCGCCGCCGCACCCTGTCGGTGATCGCCGCGCTGGGCGCGCTGGGCGTCGGCATGACCACCGTCTACCTCGGTACGCACTGGGTCAGCGATGTGCTGCTCGGCTGGGCCGCGGGCCTGCTGGTGCTGCTGGCGATGCCGTGGCTGGAGCCCGGGGTCACCTGGGTGGAGGACCGCCTCATGGGCATCATCCTGCGGCTGTGGCTGCGGCTGCGCCCCGATTCGCTGCGCGGTCCCCTGCCGGTGGGCGCGCTGGCCCCCGGGGTCTCCCGTCAGCGCGTCGCCCCCGAGGGCGAGGTACTGGTACGCGAAACCATCGGAGCAGCCGCCGGTGCGGGCGGCCGCACCGGCACCCGCCCCCAGGACGGCTGGCCGCACCACCCCGCGCGTCCGTACACGATCCGTTCCGAGCGCTCCCCGGTCACGCCCGCGGGCAGCCGGCGGCCGCCGCACGCCGACCGCGTCCCGCGCACCACGCCGCTGAGCCCGACCTCCGGGCGCGGCCGCAACGGGACCGGCTGACCGCCCCGCAGGCCACGGGGCCGGTACGCACACCCGCTGCCCCGTGACGAAGGCCCCGGCCGCTCCTCCGAGCGGCCGGGGCCTTCGTCGTGGAAACGCGCCGTCAGCCCCGCCAGCTGCGATGCACCTGGCCGTCCTTGACCTCGAAATTGAGCCGGCCGACGAGGTATTCCATGGTGATGATCGCGCCCGGCGCCAGCGACCGGACGGTGGTCCAGCCGCGCTCCCTGGCGCGCTCCTCGGCGTCCTGTCGGTCGAGGCCGACATAGGCCTCTATGTCGTCCTGGGGTTCGTTCGGAAGATCGGGTAGCGGTGCCATGACAGCCACCGTAGGCGTCCGTAACGATGGGCGGAAGGCCCGTCCGGCGCACATCCCGGTGTCCGCCCGGTACTTCATTGGTCACACTTGTGTCACAGCGAAGGCCGCCGCGTTTGCAGTAACGTCCGTCACCCGTACGTGCCGGGTGATGGCGCAACCGGGTGGAAAACAAAGCGGCCGGAATTCCGCCTTGATCGACGGCAAATCGGGGTACGGTCACCACGTCCTGGGGGATGGGCCGGCGTCCCGAATTCCCGCCGCACCGGACGAGGATTCCGTATACCCGACGCCTTTTACCGGCCGCCGGGAAATCGCCCGACGAGACACAGTCCACACACATTTCCCGCACATCGCCCGCCGCCGGGCCGTGCGGGGTGGGGTGCCGCGGGGCGGTGCGCCGTTTCCCCGCCCGTCCGCCGGCTCTCCCGGTCCCTGAGCGCCGTGCTCGCCCGTCGACCGGCTCCGCCTCCCGGCGAGCCGCGTGGCGGCGCTCGGCCGCCGCGGACGGCCACGGTCCGCGGGGCGCGGCGGCCGGCCGGATCAGCCCGCCGCGCCGAGGGCCCCGACCAGCCAGGCGTGCGCGGCCCCCATCGTCGGGTACGCGCCGCCGGTCGCCTCGTCGACATGGCGCCAGTACGCCGCCATCCGCGGGTCCTCGCCCGCCCGTACGGTCCCGCGCAGCCCGGCGCGGAAGGCGTCGCAGTCCCGCGCCCCGTAGGCGCGGGCGTGCGCCGCCACGAAGGCGTCCAGCTCGGCGCCGGGTGCGGGCGGACGGCCGGCGCCGGCGGCCGCGGCGGCGAGCGCATAGGCCTCGCCCAGGCCCTGGTAGAGGGCGACGGTGTCCGTACGGTCCGGGAGCGCGGCCGCGGCCCGGGCCCGGTCGCAGCGCCCGGCGGCGCTCATCCGGGCCCGGGTCGTGAAGGCGTACAGCCGGGCGTAGCCGACCGCCCGGGCGGGATCGGGGTCGGCGGGCGGGGCGGGCACCGCTTCGTCGAGGATGCCCGCCAGCAGGGGCGGCGGCAGCTCGCGGGGCAGCAGGCGGCGCCAGAAGCGGACCGGCGCCTCGCTGGTCGGCGGCTGCGGCACGGCGCCCAGCAGCCGCAGCAGCCCCGGGCGTTCGGCCGCCGGGGCCTCGGTGACCGCGCGCAGGGCGGCCTCCCGCCAGCGCAGTGCGGCCAGCCGGCCGCCCACGTCCCGGAGCCGTTCGGCCAGGGCGGCTTCCAGTGAGCCGCCCCCGAGGGCGTCGGCGACGGCGGGCAGCGACAGCCCGAAGGCCCGCAGATCCCGGATCCGGTGCAGCCGCTCCAGCGCCTCGGGGGCGTAGCGCCGATGGCCGCCGCCGCTGCGCCCGGCGTCCGGCAGCAGCCCCTCCTCGGAGTAGTGCCGCACGGTCTTGACGGTCACCCCGGCGCGGCGCGCCAGCTCCCCGATCGTCAGCAACTGCGGCCGCCCGGCCGCCCGTTCCCGCTCGCTGCGCTCCATCCGCCTCACGTTAGCCGCCGCCGTCAGGCGCCGTGCATCGGCCGGCGTACGTCAGGCGCCGTACGTCAGGCGTCCTCTTCCGGGCCCGCGACCCGTATCGCCAGGTCGTTGTCGAGGGTGTAGTACGGGCCGACCCGGACCTGCGCGGCGGCGGCCTGCACCGGGAGCGCGGGATAGCTGAAGACCTGTTTCTTGTCCGGTACGTCGTCCAGGAGGCGGGCGATGCGCACCGGCCGGGCGCCCTCGGCCGGGCGCAGCCACAGGTCCCACGGTTCGCTGCCGCGCCGCCAGCTGCCGGCCAGCTCCTCGTAGGGCAGCGTGAAGGTGAAGTCCGGGCCCTCGACGGCCAGCGGGACGGTGACGGTGGCCGGGGCGGCGCCCGGGGACCGCGGGGAGCGCCGGGCGCGGGCCTCGGCCTGGGCGCCGGCCGCCGGGGCGGCGCCGTAGAGGCGGCCGGAGACCGTCATGCCGTCGGGCGTCACCAGGATGTCACCGGCCTCGGCGTGCGGGCCGCGCAGCCAGCTGCGCAGCGCGAGGTTGTCGTACTTGGTGGCGTAGGGGATGCGCACGCCGAGCCGGCCGATGCCCGCCAGCGGGCGGCGGTCCACCAGGGAGCGCAGGTCGTTGACGCCCGGCAGCAGGCGTCGGGGGTCGCGGCCGTCGCCCAGGTCGGCGTAGGCGTTCCAGCGGCCCTCGGCGAGCGCGACGGTGCTGGGCAGCACCGCGCGCAGCCGCCCGGCGCCGTTCGGCCCGAGCGGCAGGCGGACCTCGTCGTCCGCGCCGTCGCCGCCGCGCAGCCGCAGCACCAGGGCGGCGTTCCAGGAGGTGTGGGTGTCCGCGGGGGCGTTCAGGTCGAAGGTGAGGCCGCCTGCGGAGTCGGCGATGCAGTCGGCCCGCAGCTCCACCGGGGCGGGCCGTCGGCCGCGGTCCGGTACGGCTGCCGGAACCTTGGGTTCCTGATCGATGGCCGAGCGCTCCCTCTGCGTCGATGGGGTCGTCGACGTCGGCCTCGGCGTCGGCGACGACCGGTTCGTCGCGGTTGTCGTGGTGGTGGTCGTGATGGGCACGGTGGGCGTGCTGGTCCGGGCCGTGGCTTGCGCCGTGGTGTGTGCCGTCGATCCGGTCGCGGGCGGCCGCGTTGAGGCGTTCATGCCGTCCGTACCCCTCCCATCGCGGCGCGCGCCGCGTCCTTGGTGGCGTACGCGCCGCTGAGCAGCGCCCCCCGGGTGCGGTGCCAGGTGCCGCGCAGGCGGTTGTCCCGGCGGCGCGCGAGCAGCTCGTCGAAGAGCGTTTCGTAGCGTCCGGCGACCATGGCGGGGTCGAAGCGGGCGGACGCGGCGAGCGCGGCGCGGCCCATGCGCTTGCGGGCGTCGTCGTCGTTGATCAGGTCCAGCAGCGAGGCGGCCAGCGCCTGCGGATTGCCGACCGGCACCAGCCTGCCGTCCACCCCGTCCTCGATGATCTCGCCGGGGCCGTGCGGGCAGTCGGTGGCGACCACCGGCAGGCCGCAGCGCATCGCCTCCACGATCGTCATCCCGAAGGATTCGAGGCTGGAGGAGACCGCGGCGATGGAACCCTTGGCCCACTCGGGCTCCAGGGGGTTGGCCGGACCCATCAGGAAGACGTGGTTGTACAGGCCGAGTTCCTCGATCAGGGCGCGCAGCGCGGTCTTCTCGGCGCCGCCGCCGTAGATCCGCAGCCGCCAGTCGGGGCGCCGGGCGACGACCTCGGCGAAGGCGTGTATCAGGACGTCGTAGCGCTTGACCCGGGCGAGCCGGCCGGCCGCTACGACCCATTTGCCGCTGCCGTCGGCGGGCTGCAGGCCGGGCTCGGGCACGCTGTTGGGCACCGCCTCGACGCGGACGCCGGGCAGCCGCAGCGTCCGGCGGTAGGCGCGGGCGTCGGCCTCGGTGACGGTGGTGACCGCGTCCAGGCGCGGATAGGCGCCGCGCAGCGCCAGCTTGAGCTCCCGGGGGTGGGTGTCCAGGGTCAGATGCTCCTGCCCGATGCGCACCGGGCCACGGCGGGCCTGCCGGGCGATGTGGACGTTCAGTCCGGGCCGGGTGCCGACCACCACGTCCGCCTCGATGCGGCGCAGATGCTGGGCGATGCGGCGGTCGGTGAGCTCGCTGTACTGGGCGAAGCGGTTCTCGGCGGCGGGGAAGACCTTGGCGGGGCGGCGGTAGGCGGCGTCGTAGCCGGGGCTGGTCTCCCTGATGTCGACGAGATGCCGCAGCGCGACGGCGGGGCCGAGGTCGAAGACCGGGGTGTCGCGGTGCCGCAGTACGGAGACGATCTCGACGTCGTGGCGTTCGGAGAGCGTGCGGGCCAGGTTGAACGTCGTCCGGATCGTCCCCCCGATCCCGTACGCGTTGTGAATCAGGAATGAGATGTGCATCCGTCCCCGTGTCCCCTGGTCTCCGGTCGTGCCTGGTCGGCCCATGGACCATGCCGCGCGCCCCCGGCGGCGTCATGCATCCGACTGCCGAACGGTAGGACCGCGAAACCGGGTTCCGGGTTGAGGGGATTCGCCAAGTTGTTCCGAAAAAGTTAGGCGATCGGTAGCGACGTCATGGAACCTCCCGGCCCCCGATCGCATCGCCGGTCAGCGATCGGGGCCGGTGGGCAGCCGCCCGGCGAGCAAGCGGGCGATCGGGGGGTACATGTCGTCCGGGAGGTCCGGGTCGAGGGGGTCGGGGCGCGGGACGTACGACTTCCCGGTGAGGCCGTAGCGCTTGGAGCAGGCGGGCCAGGCACGCCAGCCCTGCGACGCGAGGACCTTCTCGGCGATCGCGATCTGCTCGTCGCGGGTGGCGAGGTCGGCGCGCCGTGCGTAGTCGAGGCCGCCGTAGCCCTTCCAGGTCGGCTGCCCGAACTGGAGGCCGCCGTAGTAGCCGTTGCCGGTGTTGGCCCGCCAGTTGCCGCCGCTCTCGCACTTGGCGACGCAGCCCCACGGCCACTGGTCGCCGGCGCAGGCGTAATCGACCGTTCTCCCGTCGTCCCAGCCCTCGTCGCGCGGCGCGGCGGCGGATGCGCCACCGGGCAGGCACAGCACCAGGGCCGCGGCCGCCGCGGCCAGCACACCCGTGACGGCGGCGCCGCGGCGCCGGGGCACCGAGAAGTCGTCGGACATAGCCGGTCACGTTAGGCAGCCGTCCGCCGCGGACCCGCCCGCCGCGCCCGTGGGCCGGCCGGCTCCACCCGGTCCGGCGTAGGAAACGCGGCCATCTGCGTCACGCTCCCCCGCGGAAATCCACCGCTTGCGACCGCTGCCCGAAGGCTTCCCGCCGTTCGCCCGTGTGCGTCGCTCGGTTCGATTCTGTTCCCGTCCGCGCGTGACTCCGGCCGCAGGTCACCCGTTGTCCATGTACGAGCCGGGAGACCCCCCGGCAACCGCTCACAGATCGAGGAGCCACCCGTGCCGCGCATGCTCGACGTCAGCGACGACGTTCGCGCCGAGATCGGCGACGAAGAAGCCGACCGCCTGCTGGCCGGTGGCGACGCCCCCGGCAGCTACGACTGCACCTCTTGCCGCACCCCAGGCGACAGCGAGCAGGAGCACACCAGCACCGTCCTGTTCGTGGGCGAGGAGACCGCGGTGCTCGCGTTCGCGCACGCGACCTGCATCCCCTCGCAGGTCGTCCCGGTATCGGAGGAGCAGCTCCAGGGAGCCGTACGCTCCATCACCGGCGAGGACGCCGCCCGCACCCCCGCGGCGGTCCCCGCCCCGGGCGCCCACGCCCCCGCCGCCGAACGCCAGGCGACCCTGGGGATCACCTGCGGTCTGGTGCTGGTCGAGGGCGACCTGCGCCCGGCCCTGGTCGTCGAGCCCAACGGCCCGATCGCCCGCCCCGGCTCGACGCGGCCGGGCGACGACTTCCTGCCGCTGCTGCGGGAGCAGGGCTTTCGCGATGTGCGGGACATGAACCAGCTCCCCGCCCCGAACCCGGGCTGGTCCGCGCTGCTCGCCATGGGCAAGCTGCACGCCGTCCTTCAGCCGGGCGCCGGCAGCAGCCAGGCCGCCTGGTGGCAGGCCCATCAGCCGCTGGCCGTGTCCGACGGCTGGCGGACGGCCGCCAACAAGGCGAAGACCGTGCTGATGTACGCCGCACCCGTGGGCACGATCGGCCACCAGCCGAGGGAGGACCTGATGCGCCAGGCACTGGAGCAAGCCGCCGCGCGGGGCGTCCTGGTGGCCGCGGCGATGCCGCTGGCCGGCACCTGAGCCGAGCGGCTGGACCGATCGCGGGAGCGGCACCGCCCGATGGGCGGTATTGCCCCCGCGATCAGCCATTTCCGGCCGAAAGCCGCATCCCGCGGGCATCAGGGTCGTTGGCAGATACGTGCACGCATACGACCCCTCCCCTCGCGCCCAGTACCCCCACCCGATCCCCGGCATGCGCCCGTCGCACGAGCCCGGGGCGACGCGCACCGCGGACCGCGCCTCGGCCACACCGATCTATGACGCGCTGTACGCCGAGTACCGCCGCTCCTTCAGGGCACTGCCCGGGGACCGTACGGACGAGCCGGAGATCCCGGAATCGCTGCGCGGGAGCTGGGGCCGGACGACGGCATCGACCGGCCACTGGGAGGTCGTGGGGCGGCAGCCGTACCACCCGCGCGGGCATGTCCCGGCGGCGCTGCCACCCGGACAGCGGGACGCCCGGTCGCAGGGGCGCTGAGCCCCCGCGCCGGGCGCCGTCACCGCTACTTCTTCTTGTTGGCGCCGCGCTTCTCGCGCACCCGCACCGAGATGTGGATCGGCGTCCCGTCGAAGCCGAACTCCTCGCGCAGCCGCCGCTCGACGAAGCGGCGGTAGCCGGCCTCCAGGAAGCCGGAGGCGAAGAGGACGAAGCGCGGGGGCTTGGTGCCGGCCTGGGTCCCGAAGAGGATGCGGGGCTGCTTGCCGCCGCGGATCGGGTGCGGGTGGGAGGCCACGATCTCGCCGAGGAAGGCGTTCAGCCGTCCGGTGGGGATGCGGGTCTCCCAGCCGCTCAGCGCGGTCTCGATGGCCGGGACCAGCTTCTCCATGTGGCGGCCGGTGCGCGCGGAGACGTTGACCCGCATCGCCCACGGGATCTGGACCAGATCCCGCTCGATCTCCCGCTCCAGGTAGAAGCGGCGCTCCTCGTCGAGGGTGTCCCACTTGTTGTACGCGATGACCAGGGCGCGCCCGGCCTCCACGGCCATCGTGATGATCCGCTGGTCCTGGACGCTGATGGACTCGCTGGCGTCGATCAGGACGACCGCGACCTCGGCCTTCTCCACGGCGGCCGCGGTGCGCAGCGAGGCGTAGTAGTCGGCGCCTTCCTGGAGGTGCACCCGGCGGCGGATACCGGCGGTGTCCACGAACTTCCAGGTCTTTCCGCCGAGTTCGATCATCTCGTCGACCGGGTCGCGGGTGGTGCCGGCGATCTCGTTGACGACCACCCGCTCCTCGCCGGCGACCTTGTTCAGCAGCGACGACTTGCCGACGTTCGGGCGGCCGATCAGCGCGATCCGGCGGGGACCGCCGATGGCCGCGCCGAAGGTCTGCGCGGGCGCCTCGGGCAGCGCGTCGAGCGCGGCGTCGAGCATGTCGCCGGTGCCGCGGCCGTGCAGCGCGGAGATCGGGTGCGGTTCGCCGAGGCCCAGCGACCACAGCATGGCGGCGTCGGCCTCACCGGACGGGCCGTCGACCTTGTTGGCGACCAGCACCACCGGCTTGCCGGAGCGGCGCAGCAGCTTGACGACGGCCTCGTCGGTGTCGGTCGCGCCGACCTTGGAGTCCACGACGAAGACGACCGCGTCGGCGGCCTCGATGGCGAACTCGGCCTGCATCGCCACGGAGGCGTCGATGCCGAGGACGTCCTGCTCCCAGCCGCCGGTGTCGACGACCTTGAAGCGGCGGCCGTTCCAGTCGGCCTCGTAGGTGACGCGGTCGCGGGTGACGCCGGGCTTGTCCTCGACGACCGCTTCGCGGCGGCCGATGATGCGGTTCACCAGGGTCGACTTGCCGACGTTGGGGCGGCCGATGACGGCGAGGACGGGCAGCGGGCCGTGGCCGGCCGCGGCGATGTCGCCCTCGACCTCCTCGGGGTCGAAGCCCTCTACCGCGGCGAGCTCCATGAACTCCGCGTACTCGGCGTCGCCAAGCGCACCGTGCTCGTCGCCGGTGTGGGTCTGGTCGTTCATGAAGTCCGTTCCTCGTTCATCATCGGTGGGCCGTTCGTACACGGCCCACTACTCACGTTGTGGGTCAGCGCCCGGTGAGGCGCCTGGCCTGGGCCAGGTGGGCGGTCAGCCGCTCCTGGATCCGTACGGTCGCCTCGTCCAGCGCCTTACGGGTGCGCCGCCCGCTGCCGTCGCCCGCTTCGAAGGCGTCACCGAAGACGACGTCGACGCGGCCGCGCAGCGGCGGTATGGCCGGGGTCAGCCGGCTCCTGCGGTCGGTGCTGCCGAGCACCGCGACGGGCACGACCGGGGCGCCGGAGCGCACCGCGAAGTACGCCAGCCCGGCCCGCAGCGACGCGAAGTCGCCCTCGCCCCGGGTGCCCTCGGGGAAGATCCCGAGTACCCCGCCGCGCTCCAGCACCCCGAGCGCGTCGGTGATGGCCTTGCGGTCGGCGGTGCTGCGGTCCACCTTCAGCTGGCCGATGCCCCGCAGGAACGGGTCCAGCGGCCCGACGAAAGCTTCCTTCTTGATCAGGAAGTGCACCGGCCGCGGCGCGGTGCCCATCAGCATCGGGCCGTCGATGCCGTGCGAGTGATTGACGGCGAGGATCACGGGACCGGTGGACGGAACCCGCCAGGCGCCCAGCACCCGCGGCTTCCACAGCCCGTACATCAGGCCGATGCCGATCCGCCGGCCGACCGCGGCACCGGCCGGGCTCGGGGCCCGGTGCGCTGCCGGGCCCCGGACGGCGCGCGTCCCAGGCGCCTTGCCGCTCTCGGTCACCGGGCGAGCCCCGCCTTTTCGGCGCTCGCGCCCTCGATGAGGGTGACCACGCACTCGATGACCTGCTCCAGCGTCAGCTCGGTGGTGTCCACCTCGACCGCGTCGTCGGCCTTGGCCAGCGGGGAGGTCTTACGGGAGGAGTCGGCGGCGTCCCGCTTGATCAGCGCCTCGCGGGTGGCAGCGAGGTCGGTGGCTTCCTTGCCCTTGAGCTCGCCGCTGCGGCGGGCCGCGCGGGCCTCGGCGGAGGCGGTGAGGAAGACCTTGAGATCGGCGTCCGGCAGGACCGTTATGCCGATGTCACGGCCCTCGACCACGATGCCGTTGGGGGCCTCGGCGGCGATGGTGCGCTGCAGGTCGGTGATCCGGGCGCGCACCTCGGGGACCGCGCTGACGGCGCTGACCGCGGCGGTGACGTCCTGGGTGCGGATCGGGCCCGCGGCGTCCAGGCCGTCGACCGAGATGGTCGGGGCGGCCGGGTCCGTGCCGGAGACGATGTGGGGCTTGGCGGCGGCATCGGCCACGGCGGTCGCGTCCTGGACGTCGATGCCGTTGGTCAGCATCCACCACGTGATCGCGCGGTACTGGGCGCCGGTGTCGAGGTAGCCGAGCCCCAGCTTGGCGGCGACGGCCTTGGACGTGCTGGACTTGCCCGTGCCTGCGGGGCCGTCGATGGCGACAATCACTGCAGCCGGGGCGGTCCGGATGGCGGTTTCCACGGTGACGAACACCTTTCCTGTGCACGGGGCGGCGGTCCAAGGCCCACAAGGGCCTCGGACAAGGTTACTGGCTCACCCGCACCGCCCCGTCCACGGTCTCACTGCCGGATCGACCAGCCCCGCTCCCGCAGCTCGGCGGTCAGCCCCGGCACCGCCGCCGGCTCGACCGTGAGCTGGATGAAACCGGCCTGCTGACCGGTGGCGTGCTCGATGCGGACGTCCTCGATGTTGACCCCGGCCCGGCCGGCGTCGGCGAAGATCCGGGCCAGCTCGCCCGGCTGGTCACCGATGTACACGGCGACGGTCTCGTACGCGGCCGGGGCGGCGCCGTGCTTGCCCGGCACCCGCTCGCGCCCGGCGTTGCCGCGCCGCAGCACGTCCTCGATGCCCCCGGCGCCCACGCCGCGCTTGTCGTCGTCGGCGGACTCCAGGGCGCGCAGCGACCGTACGGTCTCGTCCAGATCGGCGGCGATCTCGGCCAGCACATCGGCGACCGGGCCCGGATTGGCGGACAGGATGTCGATCCACATCGCCGGGTCCGAGGCCGCGATCCGTGTCACATCGCGGATGCCCTGGCCGCAGAGCCGTACCGCGGTCTCGTCGGCGCCCTTGAGGCGGGCGGCGACCAGGCTGGAGAGCAGCTGGGGGGTGTGCGAGACCAGGGCGACGGCGCGGTCGTGGGCGTCGGCGTCCATCACCACCGGGACGGCCCGGCACAGCGCGACCAGTTCCAGGGCGAGGTTGAGGACCTCGGTGTCTCCGTCGCGGGTCGGGGTGAGCACCCAGGGCCGGCCCTCGAAGAGGTCGGCGGTGGCCGCCAGCGGTCCGGAGCGCTCCTTGCCGGCCATCGGGTGGGTGCCGAGGTAGCCGCTCAGGTCGCAGCCCATCGCCTGCAGCTCGCGGCGCGGGCCGCCCTTGACGCTGGCGACGTCGATGTACGCGCGGGCCGCGCCGCGCCGGATGGCGTCGGCCAGCGCCGTCGCGACATGGGCGGGCGGCACCGCCACGATGGCCAGATCGACCGGGCCGGGCGGCGCCTCCGCGATGCCCGCGCCCAGGGCGGCGGCCGTCAGGGCCTGCGCCTGGTCGTGATCCTTCAGGTAGACCTGGACGCCCCGGGCGTTCAGCGCGAGCGCGGCCGACGTCCCGATCAGGCCCGTTCCGATGACGAGTGCGGTTCTCACTGTGCGATGTCCTTCCGCAGCGCCGCGGCCGCGCCGAGGTAGACATGGGCGATCCCGGCCTTCGACAGCCCGGTCTCGACATGGGCGAGCACCCGCACCACCCGCTCCATGGCGCCGGTCACCGCCAGCTCCTGGGCGCAGATCAGCGGCACATCGGTGATCCCGATGCCGCGCGCGGCGGCCGCCGGGAAGTCGCTGTGCAGGTCGGGAGTGGCGGTGAACCACACGCTTATCAGGTCGTCCGGCTCCAGGTCGTTGCGCTCCAGGATGGCGAGGAGCAGCTCGGCGACCTGCTCCCGCATGTGCTGCGCGTCGTCCCGCTCCAGCTGGACGGCCCCCCGGACCGCTCGTACCGCCACGTCACCGCTCCCCTGCGTCCTGTGCCGCACACGCCTGTGCGTATGCGCTGCGTAGGTATTGCCAACGCAATAGATTCAGCGTAACCAGCGGCACTGACACCCATGCGCCGAGGCGTCGTAAATCCCGTGGCAGTCGCCGCCCCGACCAGCGACAATCGCCCGCATGCCGACCGATCGCGCAGGCCATGACCTGGTTACCGAGCACACCGTGTACGCGTGTGTGATGGGCTCGCGCGCCTTCGGGCTGGCGACGGCGGACAGCGACACCGACCGGCGGGGTGTGTATCTCGCCCCCACCTCACTCTTCTGGCGCTTCGAGAAGCCGCCGACGCATGTGGAGGGGCCCCGCGAGGAGGAGTTCTCCTGGGAGCTGGAGCGCTTTTGCGAGCTGGCTCTGCGGGCCAATCCCACCGCCCTGGAATGCCTGCACTCGCCGCTCGTCGAGCGCATCGACGACACCGGCCGGGAGCTGCTCGCGCTGCGCGGCGCGTTTCTGTCCCGGCAGGCGCACCGCACCTTCGCCGGCTACGCCGCCGGCCAGCTCAAGCAGCTGCAGGCGGATGTACGGCAGCGCGGGGCGCCCCGCTGGAAGCACGCCATGCACCTGCTGCGCCTGCTGGCGAGCTCGCGCGATCTGCTGCGTACCGGCGTCCTCACGCTGGACGTGGGCGAGGCCCGGGAGGACCTGCTCTCGGTCAAGCGGGGCGAGATCCCCTGGGCCGTCGTCGAACGGCGGATGGCGACGCTGTCGGAGGAGGCCGGGGCGGCGGTGTCCGGCTCGCCCCTGCCGGCCGGGCCGGACCGGGCCCGGGTGGCGGACTTCCTCTTCCGGGCCCGGCGCGCGTCAGCAGTCGGCTGAGGGCCTTCCGAGCCGGGTCCGGACGATGAGGTCGTGCAGCGCGTCGCGGGCCCCGGGGGCATCCGGCAGGGCAGTCGCGGCCTGGGCGGCGTCCAGCCGGACGTGCAGCGCCTCGATGTCCGTACGCAGCCGCGCCGGGTCCACCACCTCCCCCGCCGCGCCGTGTTCGGCCGCCTCCTTGGCCGCGATCAGCTCCGGCACGTAGGCGGGCGCTTCCACCTCGCTGACGAGGGTGGGCAGATGGGGCTGTACCCGGCCGCCCGCCATCAGGTGGATGCCGGTGAGCAGCACCCGCAGCGTGTACAGCAGCGGCTTCAGCTCGCCGGTCTTCTCGAACAGTCGCCACTGAGTCGTGGCGAAGCCGCGGTAGTGGTGGGCGTGGTGCGCGGTGAGCAGGCCCGGGGCGAGCGCGATCAGCTCCTGGTGGGCCTCGGTGGTGCGCACGACCAGGGGTGACAGCAGCTGCTCGAGTACGTAGCCGTTGCGGCGTAGCAGGAGCCGGGCGAACTTCCGCAGGTCGTGCGTGACCAGATCCATCTCCAGGCCGTCGCGGTCCCACATCCGGGTCCGGGTCTCGTCCGGCTCGTGCAGGCCGACCAGCGCCGCCGCCGGCAGGAGATGGACACCGCGCAGGTCGACGTCGGAGTCGCGGGAAGGGAAGCCGTACAGATGGGCGCCGGAGACCGTCGCGAAGATCAGCGGGCCCTCCTGTTCCGCGACCACGGCGCCGAGGTCGACGTCCGGCAGCCCGGCGGTTCGCAGGCCCAGCGGCGGTTCGATGCCGAGGCGAGCCGGGGCCTCGGGCGTCTCAGACATCCCAGGCCTCCCCCAGCGTCACCAGCTGCTCCCGGTACTCGATGCGTCCGGCCCATTCCTCCGGCCAGGCGGCGGCTCCGAGATGGGCGCCCGCGAAGGCGCCGGTGAGGCAGGCGATCGAGTCGGAGTCGCCGGAGGTACAGGCGGCGCGGCGAAGTGCGGTGAGGGGTTCGTCGGGGAAGAGGAGGAAGCAGAGCAGGCCGGTGGCCAGCGCCTCCTCGGCGATCCAGCCGGCGCCGGTGGCCAGGCAGGGGTCGGTCTCCGGGTCCGGGGCGGCGAGTGCGGCATCGAGCCGGTCCAGTACGCCGAGGCAGTCGTCCCAGCCGCGGGCGGTGAACGTCGTCGGCGTCGGGTCCTGGGAGCGCTGCCAGAGGTCGCCGAGCCAGTCCTCCCGGTAGTCGGTGCGGTGGGCGTGGGCGTGGGCGCGCAGCAGGCCGGGCAGCTCGGCGGGACGGGCGCCGTCGGCGAGGGCGCGTACGGCATGGGCGGTCAGGTCGCTGGCGGCGAGCGCCGTGGGGTGGCCGTGGGTGAGCGCGGACTGGAGCTGGGCGGCGCCGGAGCGCCGGCTCGGGCTCAGCCCCGGTATCAGTCCGATGGGTGCGACGCGCATGTTGGCGCCGCAGCCCTTGGAGCCGATCTGGCTGGCCGCGGCCCACGGCCGGTCCTCGTCGCTGAGCAGCTGGCAGGCGCGCAGACAGGTGTTGCCGGGCGCCCGGTTGTTGTCCGGGGAGCGCCACCAGTCCACGTACTCCTCCCGTACCGGGCGCTCGAGGCTCTGCGGTGTGAGGTCGCCGCGCTCCATGGCCGTACGCAGGCCGCGGCCCAGGGCCAGCGTCATCTGGGTGTCGTCGGTGACGATGGCGGGGCGGGGCAGGGGCATCTCCCGCCAGGGCCCGCATTTGGCGAGGATCGCCGGTACGTCGTTGAACTCGGTCGGGAAGCCGAGCGCGTCTCCGAGCGCCAGCCCGATGAGCGAGCCGGTTGCCGCGGACCTGTTGTGCGTCATGGTGTCCCCCATGAAAACCACCCCTTAACGTCATGATGACGTTAAGGGGTGGCGAGGCCGTATCGCAAGCGGTTCGGGCTAGAGCTCGACCTCGCGCATCAGCATGCCGACCTCAGTGTTGGTCATCCGGCGCAGCCAGCCCGACTTCTGGTCGCCCAGCGCGATCGGGCCGAAGGCCGTACGGACCAGCTTGTCGACCGGGAAGCCGGCCTCGGCGAGCATCCGGCGCACGATGTGCTTGCGGCCCTCGTGGAGGCTGACCTCGACGAGGTAGTTCTTGCCGGTGTTCTCCACGACCCGGAAGTGGTCGGCGCGGGCGTAGCCGTCCTCCAGCTGGATGCCGTCCTTGAGCTGCTTGCCCAGGTCGCGCGGGAGGGGGCCCTGGATGGCCGCCAGGTAGGTCTTCTTGACGCCGTAGCGCGGGTGGGTCAGCCGGTGGGCCAGCTCGCCGTGGTTGGTGAGCAGGATGATGCCCTCGGTCTCGGTGTCGAGGCGGCCTACGTGGAAGAGCCGGGTCTCGCGGTTGGTGACGTAGTCACCGAGGCACTGGCGGCCGTCGGGGTCCTCCATGGTGGAGACGACACCGGCCGGCTTGTTCAGGGCGAAGAAGAGGTACGACTGGGTGGCGACCGTCAGGCCGTCGACCTTGATCTCGTCCTTCTCCGGGTCGACCCGGACGCCCTGCTCCGTGACGATCTTGCCGTTGACCTCGACGCGCGCCTGGTCGATCAGCTCCTCGCAGGCCCGCCGCGAGCCCATACCGGCCCTGGCCAGCACCTTCTGCAGGCGCTCGCCCTCCTGCTCGGCGCCGGGGAAGGTCTTGGGGGTCTTGACCGCCGGCTTGTTGTGGCGGGCGCGGTTGCGCTCCTCGATCTGGGCGTCGTACTCACGGGGCCGCGCGGGGGCCTGGCCGCGGCCGCGCTGCGGGCCGCCGCTCTTGGCACCCGGACGGGACGCCTTGCCGGCGGCGCCCGTACGGGGGCCGCCCTTGGCGCCGCCACGGGCCGCCGCGCCCCGGCTGCCGCCGCTCTTGGGGCCGCCGCGCTCGTCCCTGCGGTCCGCGGAGCCGCCGGAGCCGCCGGAGCCGCCGGAGCCGCCGGAGCCGCCCACGTCGTAGCGGCGCTCCTCGGGGCGGGGGCGGCCGCTGCGCTGCTGCTTGTCGTCCCGCTTGTTGCCGGCACCGCGGTAGTTGCCGCGCCCGCCGTCCCTGTCGTTCCTGCCGCTGCTTCGCATCAATGATCCGTCTGAGAGTCGCCGCTGTCGTCTACGTCGAACGACGGGATACCTTCCGGGGAGTCGCCCTCGACCGCGTCCGCCTCCGGGAGGAACGGTGCGAGCTCAGGGAGCTCGTCCAGGCCGCGCAGGCCCATCCGCTCCAGAAAGTAATTCGTCGTCCTGTACAGGATCGCACCTGATTCAGGTTCCGTCCCCGCCTCCTCCACCAGGCCGCGCTGGAGGAGCGTGCGCATCACACCGTCACAGTTCACGCCGCGTACGGCCGAGACGCGGGAACGGCTGACCGGCTGACGGTACGCGACCACGGCCAGAGTCTCCAATGCGGCCTGGGTCAGCCGGGCCTGCTGGCCGTCCAGGACGAAGCTCTCCACGGCGTCCGCGTACTCGGCGCGGGAGTAGAAACGCCAGCCGCCGGCCACCAGGCGCAGGTCGAAGCCGCGGCCCTGGCGGGTGTAGTCGTCGGACAGCTCGCGCAGCGCCAGGGCCACCGCCCGGCGGGGGCGCTGCAGGACCTTCGCCAGGTGTTCCTCGGTCGCGGGCTCGTCGACGACCATCAGGACGGCCTCCAGGGCGGGCTTGAGCGCCAGCTCGGCGACGCCGAGCGCTCCGGTGGGCGCCGGGGCCCCGGGCGCTTCGGCGTCGGCCTCCTGGACCTCGTAGGCGTCGCCGTAGGACTCGTCCACGCTCATTCCGCCGCCTCCTGTTCCTGTGGCTCCACGGCCGCCTCCTGGTCGAACTCGTCCGTCACCACCGGCACGGCCCCCTCCGCGCCCGTCCAGCGCACCGTCAGCGCCCCCAGAGCCTCCTCCTGGTCCAGGGTGACCACCCGTTCCCGGTAGAGCTCCAGCAGGGCCAGGAAGCGCGCCACGACGGTGAGGGTGTCCGGGGCGTCCGCGACCAGTTCCTGGAAGCCGGCCTCGCCCGCCGCGCGCAGCCGCGCCATCACGACCTCGGCCTGCTCGCGCACGCTCACCAGCGGCGCGTGGATGTGGTCGACGTAGACCTGCGGTTTCGCCTTGGGCCGCATCGCCTTGACGGCCAGCTTGGCGAAGCCCTCCGCCCCGATGCTGATGACCACCTCGGGCAGCAGTTCGGCGTGTTCCGGCTCCAGCCCGACCGTACGGGGATACCGGCGCGCCTCGTCCGTCAGCCGCTCGCTGAAGATGTCCGCGATCCGTTTGTACGCGCGGTACTGCAGCAGCCGCGCGAAGAGCAGGTCGCGGGCCTCCAGCAGCGCGAGGTCGGCCTCGTCCTCCACCTCTGCGGCGGGCAGCAGCCGGGCGGCCTTCAGGTCCAGCAGGGTGGCCGCGACGACCAGGAACTCGGTGGTCTGGTCCAGGTCCCAGTCCGGTCCCATGGCCCGGATGTGCGCCATGAATTCGTCGGTGACCTTCGACAGCGCGACCTCGGTGACGTCCAGCTTGTGCTTGGAGATCAGCTGCAGGAGGAGGTCGAAGGGGCCCTCGAAGTTGTCCAGCCGGACGGTGAATCTGCCGTCACCGGGGCCGCTGGGCTCGGTGGCGGGGGCGCCAGTGACGGGAGCGTCGGCGGCGGGGGTGTCCGCGGCGTCCGGTACGGCGGCGTCCTGGTGCCCGGCCGGGGCCGGCGGTTCGTCCTGGGGGGCCGGCGGCCGCGGGGGCGCGGCCGTATCGTCCGCCGGGACCTCGGGCGGCTCCTGCGCCGGACCCGTCCCCGGGCCGGGCCCCAGAGGGCGGCGGGCGCGGGGAGCGGGGGCGTGGTCGTTCGTCGTCGGCATCTGAGGGGCAGGCTATCGGGTGCGCGCCTAGCGCCCGCGCAGCCGCCGCACCAGGATGCTGGCGTCGCCGCGCGACTCCAGGTCGGCGAGGACGACGGCGACCGCCTCGCGGACGATACGGCCGCGGTCGACGGCCAGGCCGTGTTCGCCGCGCAGCACCAGGCGGGCGTGTTCGAGGTCCATGAGCTCCTCGGCGGAGACATAGACGGTGATCTTCTCGTCGTGCCGTTCGCGGCCGCTGGGGCGGCGGTTGGCGCCCCGCCCGCCGCCGCGGCGGCGGGCCCCCGCGCCGTTCTGCGCGACCGCCGCGGCCGCCGCTGCGGCATCCTGGCTCGGCTGTCCCGACTGCGGCCGGTGGCCCTTGGGGGCCTCCGCGTCCGCCGCGCGGCCGCTGTGCTCGGCCGGGGCGGCCGGCGGGGGCCCGGCCGGGGCCTCGGCATGCCGTACGGCGGTGGGTGCCCGATCCGGCTCGGCGGCCGGATCGGACTCACCGGCCGGTGCGGGTACCCGGGGTGCATCGCCGGCCACCTGGGAGCCGCCCGCCGGGGAGCCGTTCGCCGGCCGGCGGGGCGGCGAGGACTGCAGGCCCGTCCCCCCGGTGGTGCGGAACAGTTCGTCGGCTCCGGGCAGACTCACTCGGCGTGACACCGGGCGAGCACCTCCCTGGCGAGCTGGCGATAGGCGGCGGCACCAACGGAGTTGGAGGCGTACGTCGTGATCGGCTCGCCCGCGACGGTGGTCTCCGGGAAGCGGACCGTACGGCCGATGACGGTGTGGTAGACGTGATCGTCGAAGGCCTCCACGACGCGCGCCAGGACCTCGCGGCTGTGCACGGTGCGGGAGTCGTACATCGTCGCCAGGATGCCGTCCAGCTCCAGTTCGGGGTTGAGCCGTTCCTGGACCTTCTCGATCGTCTCGGTCAGCAGCGCGACACCGCGCAGCGCGAAGAACTCGCACTCCAGCGGCACGATGACCTTGTGAGCGGCCGTCAGGGCGTTGACGGTGAGCAGGCCGAGGGAGGGCTGGCAGTCGATGACGATGTAGTCGTAGTCGGCCAGCAGCGGCTTGAGGGCGCGCTGCAGGGTCGACTCGCGCGCGACCTCGCTGACCAACTGCACTTCGGCCGCTGACAAATCGATATTGCTGGGCAGCAGGTCCATGTTGGGGACCGCTGTCTTGAGGAGGACCTCGTCGGCCGACATGCCCCGCTCCATGAGCAGGTTGTAGACCGTCAGGTCGAGCTCCATCGGGTTGACGCCGAGTCCGACCGACAGGGCTCCCTGCGGGTCGAAGTCGACGAGCAGCACCCGTCGTCCGTATTCGGCGAGTGCGGCGCCCAGGTTGATGGTCGAGGTGGTCTTGCCGACCCCGCCCTTCTGGTTGCACATCGCGATGATTTTGGCGGGGCCGTGTTCGGAGAGCGGTCCCGGGATGGGGAAGTACGGGAGCGGGCGCCCGGTCGGGCCGACGCGTTCGCGGCGCTGGCGGGCCGCGTCGGGCGCGAGCGTCGCCGCGTACTCGGGGTCCGGTTCGTACTCCGCGTCCGGATCGTAGAAGTGCCCCTCGGGCAGGTCGTCGTAGTCGGCGAGACGGGCGGGATCTCCACTGCCCCGGTCGCCGGCCATGGCGTTCACGTGATGGCCGTCCATACTCTGGTGGGCTGTCGAGGAAGTGCTCTGGTGGGCTGCGAAGGTGTGGACCGCGACGGAGCCGACAGCCTCGAGCCCCGAGGGACCCTGGCCCCGTGCAACCGCTCCTGGCCGACCGCCTCCGGGAGAAAATGTCGACTCATTCACAAGTCGTCTTACCTCCTTGGATGTGACCAGGAAACTTATCGATAGGTCAGCGTGGCACCATGCCGACGGTTGGCGACTCTATGGCGTGTCGGGCGTTCGCAGCAACACAATCCACCGGACCCGGCACGATGTGTCGGTAACCGAACCCCTCAATGTCAAGGGCGCAGGCGGTATCCGCCCGATGTTTCGGGGGGTCGCGAATCGGTTAAAGGGTTACGTTCACGGCGAGTTGGGAGCCCGTCGGCCGACGGCCGGTCCTCGGCGTGTCGCACATACGACCGGCCGGGCCTTGTCGACAAGGCCCGGCCGGATGTACAGCGGTTTGACGCGCTTGATTGACGCTTTATCAGCCGAGGAGCGTGCGCAGCTCCACCGACTCGAGGCCGTGCGCCTCGGCGACCTCGGGGTAGACGACCTTGCCGTCGTGGGTGTTGAGACCCTTCGCCAGCGCCGGGTCACGGCGCAGCGCCTCGACCCAGCCGCGGTTCGCCAGCTCCACGATGTAGGGCAGCGTGGCGTTGGTGAGGGCGTAGGTGGAGGTGTTCGGCACGGCGCCGGGCATGTTGGCGACGCAGTAGAAGACCGAGTTGTGGACCTGGAAGGTCGGCTCGGCGTGCGTGGTGGGACGCGAGTCCTCGAAGCAGCCGCCCTGGTCGATCGCGATGTCGACAAGGACACTTCCGGGCTTCATCTTGGCGACGAGCTCGTTGGTGACCAGCTTCGGGGCCTTGGCGCCCGGGATCAGGACCGCACCGACGACGAGGTCGGCCTCGACCACGGCCTTCTCCAGCTCGAAGGCGTTGGAGACGATCGTCTGCACCTTGGTGCCGAAGATCTTGTCGGCCTCGCGGAGCTTGTTGATGTCCCTGTCGAGCAGGGTGACGTGGAAGCCGAGGCCCACGGCGATCTGCACGGCGTTCCAGCCGGAGACGCCACCGCCGATGACGACGGCCTTGCCCGCCTGGACACCCGGGACGCCACCCGGGAGCACGCCGCGGCCACCGGCCTGGCGCATCAGGTGGTACGCGCCGACCTGCGGGGCGATGCGGCCCGCGACCTCGGACATCGGGGCGAGCAGCGGCAGCGCGCGGCCGGCCGTCTCGACGGTCTCGTAGGCGATGGCGGTGGTGCGGGACTCCAGGAGGGCGTCCGTGCACTCCTTGGAGGCGGCCAGGTGCAGGTAGGTGAAGAGCGTCTGGTCCTTGCGGAGGCGGTGGTACTCCTCCGCGATCGGCTCCTTGACCTTCAGCAGCAGGTCAGCGGTGCCCCAGACCTCGTCGGCGGTGTCGAGGATGGCGGCGCCGGCGGCGACGTACTCCTCGTTCGTGATGGACGAGCCGAGACCGGCGTCCTTCTCGATGACGACCTGGTGGCCGTGGCGGACGAGCTCGTGGACTCCGGCGGGCGTGATGGCCACGCGGAACTCGTTGTTCTTGACCTCGCGGGGGATACCGACCTTCACGTCGATCACGGTCCTTGAAAGAGAGCTTGCAGGAGGAATTATCCCCTCATGCGATGCATGACGGAACTGACCGCGCCGAACGCGGCCCACCCAGTCTATTGAAGGAGCTCTTCTTGTCTAGCCTTGTAAAGCAATAATTCTTGCGAGTGCCACTACCGATTTCGTAGGTCAGTCGGGTTGATCTGCGAGAAGTCGCTCTCCAGCGGCACGGTGGAGCCGTGCCGCGGCTGGGTCGCCGAGCCGCTCGAGGGTGTCCGCAATCCGTAGTTGCAGTGCCGCCTCCAGGTGTCCATCGCCCGCTTTCCGGACGGTTTCGAGGGCCTCGCGGGCGGTCCGCAGCGCTTCCTGGGGCCGGCCCGCGCACTCCTGCACGTGGGCCAGCTCACCCGTCGCGCGTGCCTGGCCCGCGAGATCGCCGGCCCGGCGGTAGGTGCGCGCGGCGGTCCGCCACTCCCTGAGCGCCTCGTCCCACCGGGCCACCTGGGCGTGCGCGCCGCCGATCCGGCCGTGCAGCCGCGCCGCGTCCACCCGCTCGCCCCGGGCGAGCCGCAGCTCCAGCGCCCGGCCGTACCAGTCCGCGGCCCGCTGCCAGTCGCCCAGCTCGCCGTACATGCCGCCCAGCGACTCCAGCGCCCGTCCGGTGGCCACCGGGTCGTCCGCCGCGCGGGCCGCCTCCAGGGCGCCGCGGTAGCGGGTGAGCGCCGCGGCGGTGCGTCCGGCGTGGGCGTCCAGGTCCGCGAGATTGAGCAGCGCGGCGGCCATTTCGCGCGGCAGCCGTCGCCGCTGGGCGACCTCGAGGACGAGGCAGTGCAGCGCATAGAGGTCGGGGGCGGCCTCCTCGGGGCTCTGGTGGGCGAGCAGCGTACGGGTCAGCGCGGCCATCAACCGCCGGTCCAGGGTGTCCAGTTCACCGTCCGCGACGGCGATCCGGGCGGCGTCCAGCAGTACGGCGCGCCGGCCGCGCAGCCAGCGCGCGGCGGCGGCCCGAGAGGGGAAGCGCAGCGAGCGCGGCAGCCCCGCGACCTTCTGGCGCGCGGGCGATCCGGGCTCTTCGCTCATCGCCCGGCACGACACCAGCAGCCGCACGGTGCGCTGCAGCATCCGGGCGCGGGCCAGCTGGATGTCGGCGGGCCGCTCGTACTCCTCGAGCAGGGTGGCCAGCAGCGGGGCGAGGCAGCCGGGCACGCGGTACTGGGGGTGTCCGGCGGCGCCGTCGGGCGCGGCGTCCTGCCCGCCTCGCTCCAGCAGGGAGCAGGGCGGTGTACCCGCGTCGGGCCGCAGCAGGCCCAGTGCGGCGAACTCCGCCAGCGCCGCCCCGGCCGTGGAGACCGAGCAGCCGGCCAGCGCGGACGCGGTGGGGGCATCCACCAGGCAGCCCGGGGCCAGCACGGTCAGCCGCAGTATCCGGGCGGCGGGCGGCGGCAGCGCGTCGTAGACGAGCTGGAAGGCGCGGACCAGCGGGCGGGCGCCGCTGGAGATGTCCGCGGGCAGCGGCACCGCGGCCAGCGCCTGGTACAGATCGGCGAGCGAGGACTTGGGCCGGTCGGCGAGCCAGCCGCCGGCCAGCACCAGGGCGGCGGGCTGGCCGGCGCACTTCTCGGCGACGGCGTCGGCGGTGCGCGGGTCGACGGTGATCCGGGTCGGCCCGGCGTAGCGGGCGAGGATCTCGACGGCGGCCGCGGTGTCCAGGCCGCCCAGGGTGCACGGCCGGACGTCGGGGATTCCGGTCAGCGGCCCCTGGGAGACCACCACGACCAGGCAGTCCGGGGCGTCCGGCAGCAGCGGCTCGACCTGTTCGGCGCCCTGCGCGTCGTCCAGGAAGAGCAGCGCACGGCGGCCGGCGAGCGCATCGCGCAGCAGCTCGCTCAGCTCGTCCTCGGGGGCGCCGGGCGGGGCGGTGGTGCCGAGCGCGTCGAGCAGTTCACGGGCGATGGCCTCGGGGGCGGCCGCCTCGCCGTCCCGGCCGGTGAGGGCGGCGCGCAGCACCCCGTCGGGGTAGTCGGCGGCGAGCTCGCGCAGCAGCGCCTCGGCCAGCGCCGTGCGGCCGGAGCCGGGCCGGCCGGCGATGAGCAGGACGCGGCTGCGGGTGCCCCGGCGGCCGGTGAGGGTGTCCAGGCCGGTGCGTTCGATGTCGGCGCGGAGCGCCTTGAGCTCACGGCGGCGGCCGGCGATCCGGCCGGCGGTGGGCGGGGCGGCGGGCGCGGGGAGGGTGGCGCCGTCCCGGCGGGGCCCCGATGCCCGCCGGGACGGCGCGGCCATGGCACCCCCGGCCGGCCGGCTGGTCGCCTCCGGCGGGAGCTGCCCGCCGCCCACCGCCTGATCCGTCACCGGCCACGCTCCCGTCCACCTGCGCGTACGATCCCGCCACGATCGCCGACGGGATCACAGCCGAGCGTAGTTCACGATCCGTCACCGACCGCGCCCAGCAGGGCGGTTGAGTCACTCGATCGGAACAACAGATCATCAGACCGGTCGGAAGGGGCCGAATGCCGGCCGGTCAGGCCTCGAAGGGACGGGCTGGCCACGGCGCGTCGGCCGGCCGCAGCGCGTCCAGGCCCGCGCCGCTCCGGGCCGCGGCCAGCGCCAGCACCCCCACCACCAGGCAGTTGTTGTGCAGCTCACCGGCGAGAGCCCCGCGCACCAGCTCGTCGTGCGCAACCCTCGCCAGCTCCATGTCGGCCTCTTCCTCGGAGACCGCGAACCGCTCCCCCTCCGCCTCGGACAGATCCCGGGCGAGGAAGATCCGTACGGCCTCGTCGCAGCCGCCGGGCGTGGTGTAGACGTCGGTAAGCACCCGCCAGTCCCCGGCCTTGACGTGCGCCTCCTCGTACAGCTCGCGCTGGGCGGCGTGCAGCGGGTTCTCGCCGGGGATGTCGAGCAGCCCGGCGGGGATCTCCCACAGCCTCTGGCGTACGGGGTGGCGGTACTGGCACAGCACCAGCACCCGTCCCTCGTCGTCGAGGGCGAGCACGGCCACCGAGCCGGGGTGGACCTGGTAGTCGCGCTTGACGGTGCCGCCGTCGGGCATGACGACGTCGTCGGTGCGCACGCTGGTCTTGTTCCCGGTGAACGGCGTCGTGGTCGCGGTGACCGTCCACTCCTCCGGGGTGTCCTTGATCGCCATGGCCCGTCCTCCTGTATGTGCCGTACCAACGCAGAAACCGGGGCACGACCTCGAGAACGAGGCGTACCCCGGCAACCGTATCCGGCGCGCGGTCCGCTACTTCGCGGCACCCGTCTTGCGCGCGACCGCGGCCTTCACCAGTCCGGCGAAGAGCGGGTGCGGGCGGGTCGGGCGGGAGCGCAGCTCCGGGTGCGCCTGGGTGGCGACCAGGTAGGGGTGCACCTCGCGCGGGTACTCGACGTACTCGACGAGCTTGTTGTCCGGGGAGGTGCCGGAGAACTGCAGGCCGGCCTGCTTCTCCAGCTCGCCGCGGTAGGCGTTGTTGACCTCGTAGCGGTGGCGGTGGCGCTCCTCGACGTACGGCGCATCGCCGTACACCTCGCGCACGATCGAGCCCTCGGCGAGCTTGGCGGGGTACATGCCCAGCCGCATCGTGCCGCCCATATCGCCCTCACCTGCGACGATGTCCATCTGCTCGGCCATCGTGGAGATCACCGGGTCGGCGGCACCGGGGTCGAACTCAGTGGAGTTCGCGCCCTTGATACCGGCGAGGTTCCGGGCCGCCTCGATGACCACGCACTGCAGCCCCAGGCACAGGCCCAGCAGCGGCACCTTGCTCTCACGGGCGTAGGTGATGGCGCCGACCTTGCCGTCCACGCCGCGGTCGCCGAAGCCACCGGGGATGCAGACCGCGTCGCAGTCGGCGAGCTGCTCTGCGGCGCCCTGCGCCGTCTTGCAGTCGTCGGAGGTGACCCACTTCAGCTTCACGCGGGTCTTGTTGGCGAAGCCGCCGGCGCGCAGCGCCTCGGTGACCGAGAGGTAGGCGTCCGGCAGGTCGATGTACTTGCCGACCAGCGCGACCTTGACCTCGTGGTCGGGGTTGTGGACGCGGTCCAGCAGGTCCTCCCACTGGGTCCAGTTCACATCGCGGAAGGGCAGGTCCAGCTTCCGTACGACATACGCGTCCAGGCCCTCGGTGTGCAGGACCTTGGGGATGTCGTAGATGGACGGCGCGTCGATGGCCGCGACCACCGCCGCCTCGTCGACGTCGCACATCAGCGAGATCTTGCGCTTGATGGCGGTCGGCACCTCGCGGTCGGCGCGCAGCACGATCGCGTCGGGCTGGATGCCGATGTTGCGCAGCGCGGCGACGGAGTGCTGGGTCGGCTTGGTCTTGAGCTCACCGGACGGGCCGATGTAGGGGAGCAGCGAGATGTGCACGACGAAGACGTTGTCGCGGCCGACCTCGTGGCGCACCTGGCGGACGGTCTCCAGGAACGGCAGCGACTCGATGTCGCCGACCGTGCCGCCGACCTCGGTGATCACGACATCGACGTCGTCGGTCGCCATCCGGCGGATTCGGTGCTTGATCTCGTTGGTGATGTGCGGGATGACCTGCACGGTGTCGCCGAGGTACTCGCCGCGCCGCTCCTTGGCGATCACGGTGTTGTAGACCTGGCCGGTGGTGACGTTCGCGGAGCCGTCGAGGTCGACGTCCAGGAATCGCTCGTAATGGCCGATGTCCAGGTCGGTCTCGGCGCCGTCATTGGTGACGAAGACCTCACCGTGCTGGAACGGGTTCATCGTTCCCGGGTCGACGTTCAGGTACGGGTCGAGCTTCTGCATCGTGACCCGCAGGCCGCGCGCCTTGAGGAGCGCGCCCAGGCTGGAGGCGGTGAGCCCCTTGCCGAGCGAGGAGGCGACGCCCCCGGTGACGAAGATGTGCTTGGTCGTCGTGGCTGCATTCATGCGAGAAGCAGTGGGCGGCATGGCCAAGAGGGGGCTCCCGTGGTCGCGAGGTGGAGAGGTGCGAGGCGGCCGACCTGGTGTTTCAGGGGTGCCGTCGCTGCGGTTCGGGGGTTCTCGTGCCCACCGGTCCACGGGGTACCAGGCTATCAGCGACCGGGCATGGTCGCTCCCGGCCACGCATGGCCGATTCCATGTGACGGCCATGTAACGCCTGCCACCCGATCGGACCACCCCACTCCTCGCGAGCGTCGCGCGGAACGCTCATCTGCGTCGTATCCTGCTCGGACACTCGCTTACGAGCCGCCCGGGAAGGCACCACCCCCGCCCGATTTCCGGTCCCGCAGCTCGGCGCAGTTTCATGGGCAGGACGGACAGCACACACGTCCCATGGGGGGCGTCACTCCAGTTCGACGGGAGATGCACGTGGCCGGGCGCATCGAGGACTACGCACTCATCGGCGATATGCAGACGGCCGCTCTAGTGTGCCGCGACGGCACCGTCGACTGGCTGTGTCTGCCCCGCTTCGACTCGCCCGCGGTCTTCGCCGGGCTGCTGGGCACCGAGGAACACGGATTCTGGCGGATCGGTCCGGCCTACGGTCCCGGCGCCGGTCCCAAGCCCGCCGACCGCCGCCGCTACCGGGGCGACTCCCTGGTCCTGGAATCCGAGTGGGACACCCCCCGCGGCACGGTACGGGTGATCGACTTCATGCCGCCGCGCGACGGCGCCCCGCAGGTGATCCGCATCGTGGAGGGCGTCAGCGGCCGCGTGCCGATGCGCTCGGAGCTGCGGATGCGGTTCGCCTACGGCTGGGTGGTGCCCTGGGTCCACAAGGTCGACGGCCGCACCGTCGCGGTCGCCGGGCCCGACTCCGTATGGCTGGACACCGAGGCCGAGACGTACGGCAAGGACCTGACGACGTACTCCGACTTCACCGTCTCGCCGGGCGACCGGATCGCCTTCACCATCAGCTGGGAGCCCTCGCACAAGCAGCCGCCCGCCCTGGCCGAGCCGGAGTCGTCGCTGGTGGCCACCGAGGACTTCTGGCGCGAGTGGGTCGAGCACTGCACGTACCACGGCCCCTACCGCGATGCCGTGGTCCGTTCCCTGATCACCCTCAAGGCGCTGACCTACGCCCCCACCGGCGGCATCGTCGCCGCGCCGACGACCTCCCTGCCCGAGTGCATCGGCGGCGTCCGCAACTGGGACTACCGCTTCACCTGGCTCCGCGACGCCGCGATCACCCTCTCCTCCCTCCTGCGCACCGGCTACCGCGAGGAGGCCCGCGCCTGGCGCGAATGGCTGCTGCGGGCGGTGGCCGGCGACCCGGAGAACCTCCAGATCATGTACGGCATCGCCGGCGAGCGGGAGCTGGGCGAGAACGACCTCAACTGGCTTCCCGGGTACGAGAATTCGCAGCCCGTACGGGTCGGCAACGGCGCCGCCGGACAGCTCCAGCTGGACGTCTACGGCGAGGTCACCGAGGCCCTGCATCTGGCGCACATGACCGGGCTGGCCCGTAACGACTACGCCTCCCTCCTCCAGCTCAAGCTGATCCAGTGGGTGGAGAAGCACTGGGACGAGCCCGACGAGGGCATCTGGGAGGTCCGCGGCCCGCGCCGGCACTTCGTCCACTCCAAGGTCATGACCTGGGTCGCCGTCGACCGCACGGTCAAGCTGATCGAGTCCGGCGATGTCGACGGGCCGCTGGAGCGCTGGAAGGACCTGCGCGAGACCATCCACCGGGATGTGTGCGAGAAGGGTTACGACAAGGAGCGCAACACCTTCACCCAGTCCTACGGTTCCCAGGAACTGGACGCCTCGCTGCTGCTCATCCCCCAGATGGGCTTTCTGCCGCCGGACGACAAGCGCGTCATCGGCACCATCGAGGCGATCCAGCGCGAACTGTCCACGGAGGACGGCTTCATCCTGCGCTACCCCACCTCCGGTGCGGACGACCTCGGCGTCGACGGCCTGGAGGGCGAGGAGGGTGCGTTCCTCGCGTGCTCCTTCTGGCTCGCCGACGACCTGGCGATGATCGGCCGGGTGGAGGAGGCCCGCAAGCTCTTCGAGAAGCTGCTCTCCCTCCGCAACGACCTGGGCCTGCTCGCGGAGGAGTGGGACTCCCGGCTCCAGCGGCAGGTGGGCAACTTCCCGCAGGCGTTCAGCCATGTCCCGCTGATCGACACGGCGCTGCGGCTGACGGCGAGCGGGGCGTACGGGGGCGGGTAGGGCTGGGGGCTGCGGGTACGGCTGAGGAACGGGTGCGGCTGAGGGGCCGGTGGTCCGCGGCGAATGCCCGCGCCTCCGCGGGAATACCTCCCTGCCACGGAATACCCCCCGCCCCCGCCGCGTTGTGGCCCCGCAGGGGGCCCGCGCACCCCCTACGGGATCCGTTCGACCGCCCCCCAAGGGTCCGCAGGCGCCCCGCCCCCGTACCGGGACGACCGGCCAGGCCCTCGGGCGGCGCCTCAGCTCCGCGGTCGCGGGGCCAGTGCGAGGGCGATGACCGGCAGGATCAGCAGCACCACGGTCGCGTTGAGCCCCCCGTAGCCGATGAGTGCCACGATGCCCCCGGCCAGCGCGCCGCCGCCCGCGCCGGCGAGATTCATGAGGGTGTCGGCGAGGCCCTGGACCTCGGAGCGGTGCGCGGCCGCGGTCGACTCGGTCAGCAGCGTCGAACCGGCGACGGAGGCGCAGGACCAGCCCAGGCCCAGCAGGAACAGCCCGGTGACGACGCCCCCTTGGCTGCCTCCGGCGGTGCCGGCGACGGCGACCGCGCACAGCAGTACGACCTGTCCGGCGAGGATGACGCGGATCCGGCCGATCCGGTCGGTGAGCCAGCCGACGAGCGGCGAGAGCGCGTACATCCCGGCGATGTGCAGGCTGATGGTGAAGCCGACCACGCTCAACTCCGCGCCGTGGTGGGCGAGATGGATCGGCGTCATGGTCATCACGGACACCATGGAGGCATGCCCGAGGATGACGGCGACCAGACCGAGCCGCGCCCCGGGGGCCGCGCGTACGTGCCGGAGGGCGGCGGTGAGACGGGCGGGGAACGAGGCGGCCGGTGCGGGCGCGGCGCCCGACGTCGCCGTCGTACGGCCGAGGGCCGGTGACGTAGTGCGGGCGGCCGCCGCGGTCCGCGCCGTGGCGGCCGCGAGCAGCAGCGGGTCCGGGCGCAGCAGCAGCGAGATCAGCGCCCAGCCGATCAGGAACGCCCCGACCGAGAACACAAACGTGCCCGCCTCTTCGGGCAGGCCCAGGGCGCGGGCGACGGGCTCGCCGGGGCCGCTGAGGTTGGGGCCGATGACGCTGCCGGCCGTGGTGGCCCAGACGACGAGGGACAGAGCGCGCGCCCGGTGGGCGTCCTCGGCCAGATCGGCGGCCGCGTAGCGGGACTGGAGGTTGGCGGCGGTGGCGGACCCGATGAGGAGCATGCCGACGAGCACCAGCGGGAACCAGCCGAGCCGGGCCGCGACCAGCACCAGCAGCGAGCCCGCGGCGCCGAGCAGCCAGCCGGCGCCGAGGCCGGCGCGGCGGCCCCGGGAGCGGGAGAGCGCGGCGAGCGGGATGCCGAGGAGCGCGGCGCCGAGGGTGATGAAGGTGGTCGCGAGGCCCGCAGCCGCCTCGGATCCGGTGAGCCGGCCGACCAGCAGGGAGCCGGAGGAGAGCATCGAGCCCATCCCGATCCCGGCCACGACCTGCGCGGACATCAGGACCCGGACGGTGCGCCGCTGCACGGTGGCAACGGTCGCGGGGTCCGGGTCCTGACCTATGGGGTGCCGGGGTATCGGGCTCTCGGCCATGGGGGGCCGGGTTGCGGGGGCCTGGGCTGCCGCGTCCTTGGCTGCGGTGCCCTGGGGTGTGGTGTCCCGGGCTGTGGTGTCCCGGGCCTTTTGCGCGGGCTCGCCGTCCGGAGATCGTCCGCCGGCGGGACACTCGCCGTCGGCGGGATCGCCACCGTCGGCGGGGCCATTGCGGGTTTGCGCGGTACCTGACATACGGCACAGGGTACGGAGGCGCGGGCCCGCGCGGGGGTGCCTTGAAACGGCGGTGCCCCGGAACGGCGGTGCGTCAGAACGGGGTGAGCGTGAGGGTGAGCTCCTTCGGGGCGCCGTCCTCGATGTACGAGGCGAACCCGGCGACGTCGTCGAAGGCAAAGCCGTACGCCTTGCCGTCCTGGGTCGCCGCGTGCATGGCCCGCGCGTAGTGGTTGGTGAGCCGCTGCTGGTAGAAGGCCGCCGGGTCGGTGGTGGGCTGGGCGGCGTGCGTGGTGAGCGTGGAGCGGTTGAGGGCGGCGCCGAGGATGGCGGCGACCGGGCCGAGGGTGCCGTCGTTGGGGGCGGCGAGGGTCCCGTCGCAGAAGAGGACGTCGCGGGTGGACGGTTTGTCGAAGGTGACCGTGCCGGGCCCGGTACAGGTGAGCTTGCCGCCGCGGACCCGCCCGGTGAACGTGCCCGCGTTCGTCGTCACCGCCAGGTCCTTGGACTCGTACAGGGACCAGGCCTCGTCGATGGCGGGCGCGAGATGGTCCTTGCCGAACAGTCCGCTGTCCAGGCCGTGCCCGGGAGCGATCACCCGCCTGTCCCCGACGACCAGACGGTCGAACCCCTCGGCAGCCTTGACGTCCGAGAAGACCTTGGCGCGGGCACCGTCCTTGAGCGTGCCGGTGGTCTGCTCCTTGGCGCCGCTGAGCTTGATCGCGAGCGGCACGCTGAACATGTCGACCATGGTGGTGTTGCAGTACATCCCGCCGGCGTTGTACGTGAACTCGGCGCAGTCGTGCAGCACGTCGTAGTTGGGGTCACCGGAGACCCAGCCCGCCGGATAGGCGAGCGCCGCCTTGCCGTTGCCGTCCTCGACGGCCTTGAACTTGAGCTTGCCGCCGAGCGCGGTGTAGATCCGCCCGGACATCCGGGGCAGCTGGAGGGTCGTGGTGCCGCTGCCGGCGAGGGGTATGGCGTAGTCGGTGAACCCGTCCGGGCCGTTGTCGGCGAGGGCGACGGGCCTGAGCTCGCCGTCGGGTGTGACGTGCACCTGCTGCGTGCCGTCGTTGCCCACGATGTAGACCCATACCGAGGAGTTCGCGTACTCCCCCGTGTTGTTGACGACGTGCAGGGGCAGGCCGGCGGCGGCCCGGAGGCCGGGGGCCGGGGTGCCGAGGGCGCGGCCGGCGAGGGTCAGGCCGGACGCGGCGGCGGCACCGGCGGCGAGGCCGCCGAGGAGGGTGCGGCGGGTGATCACGAGGCGGCTCCTTGCCGTGCGGGACGGGCGTGGGCGGACCGGGCACGGCCGGATGGGGCCTGGTCGGACCGGGCGCGGCCGGATGGGGCGCGAGCGGGCCGGGCGACGGATACGGCGACATGGTCGACGAGCAGCGAACCGCCGGGACGGGTCGCGTCGGTGGGGGTGGGGGTGCCCGCGACGCCGTCCGGGAAGGCGCCGCCCATGGCGAGGTTGAGCAGCAGGAAGTGGCCGTGGTGGGTCGCCTTCGCCCAGGTGCCGGCGTCCATCTCCGAGGCGTTGACGGTGTGGAACCGCCGGCCGTCCACGTACCAGTTCAGCGATTCCGCGGCGCCGTCGGTGCGGTCGAGCTCCAGCGCGTACGTATGGAATCCGGCCTGGCAGGCGGTGTCCGGGCACTCGCGTGCGCTGCCCTTGCCCTGGGTCTCGTTGCACGGCCCGCCCGGGTTGACGCCGCAGTGCAGCGTGGCCCAGACCTTGTTGATGCCGTTGACGCTCTCCATCACGTCGAATTCGCCGATGCCCGGCCAGTTCTGGTAGTTGCCGCGGTAGGCGTCGCCGAGCGTCCAGAACGCCGGCCAGTAGCCGAGCGCGGCGTCGCCGGAGACGGCGGGCATCCGGATGCCCGCCTCGATGCGCAGCTTGCCGCCGGCCGGGGCCGCGAAGTCGGTGCGGCGGGACTCGATCCGGCCCGAGGTCCAGTTGCCGCCGGCGTCCTCGAGCGCGGTGATCTTGAGATGGCCGGCGCCGTCGAGCTGGAGGTTCTCGGTGTGGTCGGTGTAGGTCTGGCGCTCGCCGGTGCCCCAGTTGGGCGGGCCTCCTGGGTAGCCGGTGCCGGTGTCGGTGATCCAGTCGTCGGCGGCGGGCGGCGACCCGGCGGCGCCGTCGAAGCCGGTGCGCCAGACCTCCTCGAAGGGGGCGGGGGAAGCCGCCGCGGCGGCCGATGGCGTCGGCGCGGTGAGGGACGACGCGCCAAGGAGTGCGGCGCTCGCGGCAAAGAGCACCGCTCTCGCGGATCTTCTGCCCGCGCTCGCGCTCCGACTCACACTTCTGCCGATTTTCATGCCCATGACATTCTCCTCGCACGGTGGGGGGTAGTGAGGAGTTCTGAGGGATCCGCGGCGTGAGAGCGCTCTCACGCCGCAGCCAAGGGGAACCCTGCCGACTCGGCGGCATACCGTCAAGTCATCCCAGAGAAAAAGGAGTTGGAAGGTGCCGGATGACCTCTGAACCCAACGGTTCCCCTACGACGCACGGCCCCCGGCCGACGCTGGAGGCCGTCGCGGCGCGCGCCGGGGTCTCCCGGGCGACGGTCTCCCGCGTGGTCAACGGCGGCCGGGGCGTCCGGGCCGCGGTCCAGGAGCGGGTCCGCCAGGCGGTGGCCGAGCTGGGATACGTACCGAACAGCGCGGCCCGTTCCCTGGTCACCCGCCGTACCGGCGCGGTGGCCGTGATCATCGCCGAGCCGGAGACCCGGGTCTTCTCCGACCCGTTCTTCGGCCGCCAGCTGCGCGGCATCAGCCGTGAGCTGTCCGCCGCCGACACCCAGCTCCTGCTGCTGTTCGTCGAGCACCGCGACGACTTCGCCCGCATCGGGCGCTATCTGGCGGGCGGACATGTCGACGGCGCGCTGATGTTCTCGCTGCACGGCGACGACCCGCTGCCCGCCCTGGCCCAACGCGCCGGACTGCCCACGGTCTACGGCGGCCGCCCCGGCTGGGCGGGCGCCGACCGCGCACCGGGGCCGCTCTACGTCGACACCGACAACCGCGACGGCGCCCGTCAGGCCGTACGCCATCTCCTGACCCGCGGCCGCCGCCGGATCGCCGTCATCACCGGCCCCCTCGACCAGACGTCCGCGCTGGACCGCCTGGACGGCTACCGCGACGCCCTGGGCCTCGCGGAGCCGGATCCGCGGCTCGTCGCGGACGGCGGATTCACCGCCCGGGGCGGCGAGCGCGCCATGACCGAACTCCTCGATGCCGCGCCCGATCTGGACGCCGTCTTCGTCTGCTCCGACCTGATGGCGAACGGCGCGCTGCGCACCCTGCGCTCCCGTGGCCGCCGGGTGCCGGACGATGTGGCGGTGGTCGGCTACGACGATCTCGAGCCCGCGGTGTGGGCGGATCCGCCGCTGACCACGGTGCGGCAGGACGTCGAGGAGATGGGCCGGCTGATGGCCCGTCTCCTGCTGCGGCGGCTGGGGGGCGGGGTGCCGGAGACCGGGGAGCTCGCGCCGGTGATCATGGAGGCGACGCTGGTGGTACGCGAATCGGCGTGAGGGCCCGCCGCCCCTTCCTGGCGTGCTGCCATCCGGACGATGCGACTCCGAATAGTGGACTACGGGTACCGTTCGTCGCCATGGGGCCGGAAGCAAAAGTCGAAGCCGAGATCACGGTACGCAGGGCACTGGAGCTGCCCGCGCTGCGGCGCGGCCTGCCGGAGGTACTGGCCGGTGAGGACCGGCTGGACCGGCCGGTGCGCTGGGTGCATGCGGGCGAGGTGCCGCATATCGCCTCGCTGCTCAAGGGCGGCGAGCTGCTGCTGACCACCGGCCTGGGGCTGGGCACCCGGCCGTCGGAACAGCGCGCCTTCATCCGGAAGCTCGCCGACCGCGAGATCGCCGCTCTCGTTGTGGAGCTGGGATCTCGTTTCGAATCGCTGCCCTCGGCACTGATCGACAGCGCCCGGGCCTGCGGCCTGCCGCTGATCCAGCTGCACCGCGAGGTCCCGTACGTCACCGTCACCGAGGCCATCCACACCGAGATCATCAACAGCCACTACGCGCTGCTGCGCCGGGCCGACGAGATCCTGCGCCGCTGCACGGACGTCCTGCTGCGCGGGGGCGGCGCCCCCGAGGTGCTCCGGCTGCTCGCCGTCTTCACCGGCAACCCCCTCTGCCTGGAGGCCCCCGACGGCAGCCCGCTCTACGCGGCGGGGCCGGGCACCGGCGACGAGGACGGGCCCGCCGAGGCCGACCCCCTGCTGGCCTGGGAGGGCCTGCGCGAGACCGGCGTACGCATCGACATTCCCGGCGGCGGCCACGGCCCCGACGCCGTCCGCGCCCGCCTGGTCCTGCTCCCGGTCAACGCCCCCCTGGCACCCGTCCACCGCATCGCCGCCGAACGCGCCGCCGACCTCCTGGCCGTGGTCATGCTCCAGTCCCGCCAGGAGGAGGTGCTGGCCGCACGGGGGCGCGGCGACTTCCTGGCCGATCTGGCCGAGGGCCGCATCTCCGCGGCCGAGGCCCCCGCGCAGGCCCGCCTGCTCGGCTTCCGCCCCGGCGCGGAACCCGTACTGCCGGTCGTCATGCGGCTGCCCGCCGGCCTCCCCACCCCCGGCAGCTGGGCGCTGCTCGCCCAGGCGCTGCGCGAGGAACTCGCCGCCCCCGGGGTGGCCGTACTCCTGGGCGTACGGCCCGTGGAGAGCCGCGTCCCGATGCTCGTCTCCCTGCGCGCGGGCCAGGACCGTGACGCGCTCGCCGACCGCATCGCCGAGGCGCTGCGCGCCGGAGTCGTCCGCGCGGGCCTCGACCGCCCGGCGGGGCACCGCCCCGTGGTCGTCGTCGGCACGGCGGGCGATTGGGCGGCGGCCGGTCCCGGGCTGCGGCACGCGGCGGAGGCGGCGGCCGCGGCCCAGGGCCTGCCCGAGCAGCCCTGGTACGACGCGCGCCGCCTGGACATCGAGCTGCTGCTGTGGCGGATGCGCGAACAGGGCGAAGAGGGCGTCCTGGCCGACTTCGTGGACCGCGCCATCGGGCCCCTGCTCACCCACGACCGCGGCGCCCGCCAG
The DNA here is from genome assembly GCF_044767545.1 of Streptomyces sp. NPDC101227. Lineage (NCBI taxonomy): Bacteria > Bacillati > Actinomycetota > Actinomycetes > Kitasatosporales > Streptomycetaceae > Streptomyces > Streptomyces sp. NPDC101227. The sequence continues at coordinate 212,187 of NZ_JBIWOD010000014.1, forward strand.
CCGCTGCTGCCGACCCTGGAGGCCTACCTGGCCAGCGCGGGCCGCAAGGCGGAGACCGCGCGCGACCTGAACGTCAACCGCCAGACCCTCTACGACCGTCTCGCCCGCATCGCGCAGCTCCTGGGCACCGATCTGGACGACCCCCAGACGGTCCTGGGCCTGCGGCTGGCCCTCCGCGCCCGGCGCCACACGGACAAGCCGTAGGCCCGCGCCGCCGGGCCCGGTCCTGCGTCCGTGCCGGGCGCGGGCCCCGGGGGCGCGCTACCCCGCGACCGTCTCGGCGGCGGTGCCGAGGCCGAGCGCCAGCAGCACCCCGCCCGTGGTGCGCTCCAGATTGCGGTGGACGCGGGGCCGCCGCAGCCGGTCCAGCAGGCGGCCGGCGCAGCCGACGACCAGCAGCAGCCAGCCCGCCGCTATGAGCGCGTCCACGGCCCCCAGCAGCAGCGTCGTTCCCAGGACCGAGTGCCCCTCGGGCAGGAACTGCGGGACCACGGCGACGAAGAAGATGCCGACCTTGGGGTTGAGCAGGCAGCTCAACAGCCCCTGGCGGAACGCGCGTACGGGGCCGAGCCGCGCGGCGGTACGGCCCTGCGCCTCCGTCAGGTCGTCCGCGGCCGCGTGCCCGGCCGCCGTCCCGGACCGGCGGTGGGCCCACAGCGCCTGTCCGCCCAGCACCGCCAGATAGGCCGCACCCGCCAGCCGTACGACCGTGAACGCCGCGTCCCACCGCTGCAGCGCCGCCGCGAGGCCGACCGCCGCGGCGGCCGCCCAGGCGAGCGACCCGATCGCGGCGCCGAGGGCCGTGGCGGCGCCGGTACGCCGTCCGCCCCGTACGCAATTGCGCAGCACCAAAAGGGTGTCGGGGCCGGGAGTCACCGTCATGAGCAGGGCGAACAGCGCAAACCCCATTACCGCAGCCGGCATGGCGATCTCCTGTCGTACGAGGGTCCGGTTCCACCGACCCTATAAGCCGGCGTCCCCGCAGGGCAGCCGTGGTGGACGGCCGTCGCGGCGCTCGCGCTGCGGGCCTCAGCGCGCCCGCAGCGGCTCGGTCAGCTCGTCGTAGACGCTCAGGACCTGCGCGACCGTGTCGTCCTCGCTCGGCCAGCCGGCCGCCTGGAGGCGGCCCGCCTCGGCCAGCGCGTCCCGCCGTACGGGGTCGGCGAGGAGGCCGAGGACGCTGCGGGCGAGGGCCGTGGCGTCCCCGTAGGGGACGAGTTCCGCGGCCGGGCCGACCAGTTCGCGGGTGCCCCCGGTGTCGGCGGCGACCAGCGGGACGCCGGCCCGCAGCGCCTCCTGAGCGATCAGGGACCGCGCTTCCCAGCGGCTGGGCAGCACCACCAGGTCGGCGGCGGCGAGAAGTTCGGGAACATCGTCGCGTCGGCCCAGCAGCTGGACCGGCAGCCGCTCGGCGTCGATGCGGCGCTGCAGCTCCGCCCGTTGCCCGCCTTCGCCGGCGATGGCCAGCAGCGGCTGGGGGTCCAGCGAGGACCAGGCGTGCGCCGTGTCCAGCAGCAGGTCATGGCCCTGATGGCGGTCGAGGCGGCCGACCGCGAGCAGCAACGGCCGGTCCACCGCACCCAGTTCGGCCCGTTCCTTGCGCCGCATCCGGTCATGATCCTCGGGCTCGGACGACGCGCGGGCGGGGCGGGGGCGCGGGATCGCGACCGGCGCCAGGCGGGCATCGCGCGCGCCCCGCTCGCGCGCCCGGTCCACCAGGTCGGAGCAGGCTCCCAGGACGACGGCGGCGGCGCGGGCCACCCTCCGCTCCATCAGATGCACAAGCCCGGCCCGCGCGCCCTCGGTGTGCGCCTTGGTGTGCCAGGTGATGACGAGGGGGACCCGCGCGCCCCGGGGACCGCGCAGCCCGCGCAGGGCCATCGAAGCGCGCAGCCCGGCCCGCAGACCGTGCGCATGCACCAGGTCGGCGTCCCAGCAGGCGCTGCGCAGCGAGGCCACGGCCGCCGGGTCCATCCGGGGGCTGACCTGCGTGAACCGTGCTCCCGCCGTGGTGAAGCCGTAGGTCTCCTCGGCGTCGGCCGTGGCGCAGACCGTCACCCGCACGCCGCGCGCGACCAGCCCTTCGGCCAGCGAGCGGACATGCGCCGCGCTGCCGGCGCTGCCGTACCCGAGCACCTGGACCGTGCGCAGCGGCGACTGCCCGTGCGACGAGGTCGGGGTGCTGGTCACGTGGTCGGGGCTCCTGGGTCGGGGGTCGGTACGGACCGTACCGGTGGTGCGGTCCGAGTACTACAAGGCGCTGCGGCACGCTGCCGGTGGATGCGCGCGACGTCCCCCGACCGGGCGGGAGGCGGCGAGCGCGCCCGGTACCCCGCACCGCCGCCCAGGATGCCAGCCCCGCGGCACCGGTTCGGCACGGTGGCGGCGCCGTTCCGGTGGAATGTCTCGTCCTCGCCGCCGAGGGATCACCCACATGGGCGACAAATGCCTTGCTCTCCGGCTGCCGCGGGACTGAGCGGTCGGCCGAAAGTCGTCGGCCCGGGGGGCGGGTCGGGTGTCCCGGGGGCTGAATCCTGCGGCCCGCGTGAGGCGCCCCCCTGCGGGCCGCTGCCCGCGCCCGCCGGCGCCGACGCGCCGCCCCGTGGCGGCCGGCCTCAGATCGCGGCCGCCGCCCGGCTGACGCGGTCCCCGGCCGCCGCGGCGGCGACCAGCCCCGCGGCGTGCGCGGCCAGGCCCTTGCGCCCGTTCCCCGCGACGATGGCGACGCCGAGGGCCGCGCCGAGCGCGTGCGCCCCGGCGTCCCCGAGCATCGTGCGCTCCGCGAGGTCGTCGCCGACCACCGCGGCCGCGGCCCCCATGGGCGCGGCGGACAGCGTTCCGGCCTCTCCGCGGCGCAGCAGCCCCGGGGCGCCGATGGCCAGTACGGCGCCGGTCGCCCGGCCCGGCCGGACGTCCAGGAGGTTCACCAGGTGGGCCGAGCCGGCGATCACCACGCCGGCCAGCAGCTGGTCGGCCGGGCGCCGCTTGAGGAGGGCGCCGGCGGCGAGCCCCGCGGCGCCGATACCGAACAGCTTCACCGCCCCGCTGGTGACCTCCCCTTGGCGGAGCGCCGAGAGATGCGCCCGGAAGCCGCGCCGGGCGTCGTCGGCGCCGAATACGTCGTCGTACGCCCCGCAGCCTCCGGCGGCCAGCACCGCGAGCGCCGTGGCGCCCCGGGTGCGGGCGGACAGTCCCGGTGCGGTGGCGGCGGCGAGCGCGGTGCCGGTGGCCGTGGCGAGTCCGGCGTGCAGGTCGACGGTGCGCCCCGCGTAGTTCTTCCGGTCCCACAGGACGGCCCCGCCCGGCGGACGACTGCGCAGCGCCCCGTACGCGGCCCGGGTCGCCCCCGCCGCCCCGAGGAGCGCCGCGATCCGCCCGAGTATCTTGCCGTCCGCCACCGTGCCGCTCCCCCGTCCTGCCACCGTGCCGCTCCCCTTGCCTGCCGCCACGCCGCTCCCACCCCCCGGCACCGTGCCGGGCTCAACTCCCGCCACCCTAGAGGGCGTCCTGTCGGGCACGTCGCGGGCCACGGGGAACACCGCCGGCACCCGGCACGTTGTGGCCCGCAGGGGGCGCTCGCAACCCCTACGGGATGTGTTCGCCCACCCCCTAAGGGGCTCAATCCCCCACAATCCGCGGACAAGTTACGCAATTCCGCCAGCCAGCAGCGCACTCCGCGCGGCCGCCGCGCCCCCGGCCCCGTAGGCGCCGCCCATCCGACGCTCTCAAGGCGCCGCGCCCCGCGACCGGGCCCAGCGCCCCGTAGGCGCCGAAGGCTCCGCCCCCGTACGCGCCGCGCCGCTATCGCCCCGTACGCGCCGTCTCCAGCAGCTCCTCGGCGTGTGCCCGGGCCGTCTCGGAGTCCTCCTGGCCGGCCAGCATCCGGGAGAGTTCGCGGACCCGCTCCTCGCCTTCCAGGACCGTGACGCCGCTCCTGGTGACCGAACCGTCGTGGGTCTTCTCCACCAGGAGCTGCCGGTCCGCGAACGCCGCGACCTGCGGGAGGTGCGTGACGACCACGACCTGCGCCGACCTCGCGAGCCGGGCCAGCCGTCGGCCGACCTCGACGGCCGCCTTGCCGCCGACACCCGCGTCGACCTCGTCGAAGAGGTAGGTCGGTACGGGGTCGGACCCGGCGAAGACCACCTCGACGGCGAGCATCACCCGGGAGAGCTCACCGCCGGACGCCCCCTTGGCGATGGGGCGGGGCGGGGTGCCCGGGTGCGGGGCCAGCAGGAGCTCGACCTCGTCGGCGCCGGACGGGCCGTAGGCCACCACGCGGCCGCCGACCTCGATGCCGTCGGCCTCGTCCGCCGCGTCGGGCAGCTCGGTCTGCCGGATCTGCACACTCACCCGGGCATGCGGCATGGCAAGTTCGGCGAGCTCGGCGGTGACCGCGTCGGCAAAGCGCTTCGCCGATGCCGTCCGGGCGTCGGTCAACTCCTGTGCCAGATCGCCCAGTTCGCCGCGGAGTGCGTCCCGCTCGGCGGTCAGCTCGCCGATGCGGTCGTCGTCGCCGTCCAGCTCGGCGAGCCGTGTGGCACTCTCCTCGGCCCAGGCCAGGACGCCCGCGATGTCCTGGCCGTACTTGCGGGTCAGATGGCCGAGGGCGGCGCGCCGCTCCTCGACCGCGGAGAGCCGGAGCGGGTCGGCGTCCAGGCCGTCCGCGTAACTGGCCAGCTCGCCCGCCACATCCGCCATCAGGATGCCGATCTCGCCGAGCCGGTCGGCCAGCGCGGACAGCGCCGGGTCGTGGCTGCGTACGGAGTCCAGGGCGCGGTGGGCGCCGGCGACCAAGGTGGAGCCGTCGACGTCTTCGGGGTCCTCGGGGTTGCCCGCCAGCGCGGCGTGCGCGGCGGTCGCGGCGGAGGCCAGTGCCTCGGCGTGGCCCAGCCGCTCCGCCTCGGCGGCGAGCTCGGTGTCCTCGCCCGGCTGCGGCTCGGCGGCGGCGATCTCGTCCAGGCCGAAGCGCAGCAGATCGGCTTCCTGGGAGCGTTCGCGGGCCCGGGTCGTCAGCTCCTCCAGCTCGGCGGCGACGGCGCGCAGCCGCTTGTGGGCGGCGGTGTACTTGGCGAGCGGGACGGCGACCGCGTCCCCGGCGTAGCGGTCCAGGGCCTGGCGCTGGCGGGCCGGGCGCAGCAGGCCCTGCTGGTCGGTCTGGCCGTGCACGGCGACCAGGTCGTCCGCCAACTCCCCCAGCAGGCCGACCGGGACGGACCGGCCGCCCAGATGCGCGCGCGAGCGCCCTTCGGCGGAGAGGGTACGGCTGATCAGCAGCGCCCCGTCGTCGAGCTCCGCGCCGGCCTCCTCGGCCCGTACGGCCGCCGGCGCCTCGGGGCGGATGGTGACCCTGCCCTCGACGACCGCCGACTTGGCGCCGAGCCGCACCAGGGCGGGGTCCGCGCGCCCGCCGAGCAGCAGGCCGAGGCTGGTGACGACCATGGTCTTGCCCGCACCCGTCTCGCCCGTCACCGCCGTGAAGCCCGGGGACAGCTCGACAACGGCATCGTCAATGACGCCCAGGGACCGGATCCGCATCTCCTCCAACACGGATACGACCTTACGAGGTCCGGGGGCCGCCCCGCGACGGCCTCCCCCTGTCTCCCGCTGTCTCCTGCCCGACACCTGCGGAAAACCCCACCGGAATCCTGCGGGATTCCTCATGGTGCGGGTTCGCACCCATCCGTCACGCTGAGTCACGAAAGAAAGCGACAGATACCCAACAGATGTCAAGCAGACGTCCAGCAGACGTCCACAGGAAAGCGACGGTGTCTCCGTGGAAACGCATGGTGTCCCTCTGAAAGACGTCCTCCCGCGCTGCGCCGCGCGCCGCCGCTCCCGCCGCCCCGGCCGGGCGCCGCTGCTCCTCACCGGCATGGCCGTCCTGGCCGCCCTCGCCACCACCGCGGCGTGCGCAGCCCCTGGCGGACCGTCCCGAGAGAGGGGCTCGGACAGGCACGCCCGCGGCTCGGCCGGTCCCCCGGCATCGGACGGCTCCCTCGAGGGCGTGTGGCGGATGGACGGCTACGGGACCCTGATCGCCATCAAGGGCCGCGGTCTGCGGACATACGAGACAACGGCCCGCAGCTGCCTCCCCGGCTCCGTCACGGGTACCCGCGCGGGCGCCCCCGACGCGGCCGGCAGCAGACGCTTCACGGTCCCCGATGCCGCCCCCGTCACGGTGTCACCGGACGGCGCCGGCCGCGCCGGACTGACCATCGAGGACGACGTCGGCCGGCGCACCCTGCACCGCATCGACGCGCTGCCCGCCCGCTGCGCCGAGCGACCGCCCCACGACCCCCGTGCGGTCTTCGACGTCTTCTGGCAGACCTACGCCGAGAACTACCCGTTCTTCCGCGCGAAGAAGATCGACTGGGCGGCCGTCCGCGACCGCTACCGCCCCCGCATCACGGCGAAGACCACCGACGGCGAGCTCTTCGCGGTGCTGCGCGCGATGATCGAGCCGCTGCACGACGCGCACACCAGCGTCGTCGCCGGCCCCGATCGGCACTACGCCGGCAAACGCCCCGGCACGGTCCTGCCCACCCCGGAATCCACCGCCCGGATCGACAAGGCCATCGCGGCGAACCTCGGGCCGGGAGTCACTCAGCGCCACTGGGCGAACGGCAGGCTCTCCTACGCCGATCTTCCCGGCCGCGTCGGCTACTTCCGCATCACCCAGTTCGCCGACTACACCGAGAAGGGCGACCACGCCGGTGATGTCGCGGAGCTCGACCGCGCCCTGAACTCCGTCTTCACCAAGGCCCGTACGCAAGGCCCGGCAGCCCTGCGCGGCCTCGTCGTCGACGTCCGGCTCAACGGCGGCGGCGCGGACCCGCTCGGCCTGCGGATCGCCTCCCGGCTCACCGGCCGCCCGTATCTCGCGTACGCCAAGCGGGCGCGCAACGACCCGTCCGACCCAGGGAAGTTCACCCCGCCCCGGCCGATACGGATTCACCCGCACCGGGGTCCCGTCTTTACCGGCCCGCTGACGGTCCTCACGGGGCCGCTGACGATCAGCGCGGGCGAGACCTTCACTCAGTCACTGATGGGCCGGGCCCCCTCACCCACCCGGATCGGGCAGCACACTCAGGGCGTCTTCTCCGACGTCATGGACCGCGCCCTCCCGAACGGCTGGAGTTTCGGCCTGCCCAACGAGGAGTTCCTGACCGCCGACGGCCGCACCTTCGACGGCCCCGGCATCCCCCCGGCCCTCCGTACCCCTGTCTTCACCGAAAGGGAGCTCGATGCCCACCGCGACTCCGCCCTCACCCGTGCCCGCACGCTCCTGGGCCGGCCCGCGCACACGCTCCTGGGCCGGCCCGCGCAAGGGGGCGGGGCCGGTGCCGGTGCCGTACGGCCCTAGTGCGGCGCCCCCCGCCACCCGGCCACCGGCAGGGCGAACTTCGCCACCAGACGGTCGGTGAAGGAGGCGTGATGCAGCCGCGCCAGGCGTACGGGCACGGCGCCGCGGCGGACCTCCACGCGGGCGCCCGCGGGCAGTTCTACGCTGCGGCGGCCGTCGCACCACAGCACACCGTGCGGGGTCTTGGGCTGGACCTCGACCGCCAGTACCGACCGCGGGGAGGTGACCAGCGGCTTGGCGAACAGCGCATGGGCGCTGATCGGGACCATCAGCAGGGCTTCGACCTCGGGCCAGACCACCGGACCGCCCGCCGAGAAGGCATACGCGGTCGAGCCGGTGGGGGTCGCGCAGACCACGCCGTCGCCGCCGAAGCGCGAGACGGGCCGGCCGTCGACCTCGGTGACGACCTCGAGCATCCGCTCCCGCGCGGCCTTCTCGACGGACGCCTCGTTGAGGGCCCAATCGGTGTGCACGACGCTGCCGTTGTTGCGTACCAGGACATCGAGGGTCATCCGCTCCTCGACCTCGTACGCGCGGGTGACGACCCGGTCGACGACCTTGTCCAGGTCGTCGCGTTCGGCCTCCGCGAGGAAGCCGACCCGGCCGAGGTTGACGCCGAGCATCGGCACGCCGGAGGTGCGGGCGAAGTCCGCGCCGCGCAGCAGTGTCCCGTCGCCGCCGAGCACCACGATCAGTTCGCAGCCCTCGGCCGCGCACTGCTCGGACTCGACGCGCTGGACCTCCGGCGGCAGCGGCAGGTCCGCGGCCTCCTCCGCGAGGACCCGCACGCCGATGCCGCTGCGCAGCAGCCCCTGGACGACGAGTTCGGCGCTGCGGATGGCCGCGGGGCGGCCGGTGTGCGCGAGCAGGAAGACCGTCCGCCTCGCGTCGTTGTGTTCGTGTGCTGCGCTGCCTTCAACTGCCTTGGTTGTGGTCAACGAGGCCCCTCCGCCACTGCACGGTCGACATCCGCCGGGTCGAGTGCTGGCGCCCCGGCGCGCAGCCACAGAAAGTACTCGACATTACCGGAAGGTCCTGGCAGCGGGCTCGCCGTCACGCCACGTACGCCGAGCCCGAGCGCGGCGGCGCGGGCCGCGACACCGCGTACCGCCTCGGCGCGCAGTTCGGCGCTGCGCACCACTCCGCCGCTGCCCAGCCGCTCCTTGCCCACCTCGAACTGCGGCTTGACCATCAGGACGAGGTCGGCGTCGGGGGCGGCGCAGGCGACGAGCGCGGGCAGGACGAGGCCGAGGGGGATGAAGGAGAGATCGCCGACGACGAGGTCGACGGGCTGCGAATCGATGCCCTCCAGCGTCAGTTCGCGGACGTTCGTACGGTCCTTCACGGTGACCCGGTCGTCGTTCTGCAGCGACCAGGCGAGCTGGCCGTAGCCGACGTCGACGGCGACCACATGGCCGGCTCCGGCGCGCAGCAGGACGTCGGTGAAGCCGCCGGTGGAGGCGCCGGCGTCCAGGGCCCGCCGGCCCTTGATCTCCAGGCCGAGCGGGACGAAGGCGGCGAACGCGCCGGCGAGCTTGTGGCCGCCGCGCGAGACATAGCCGGGGTCCCCGGCGTCCTCGCGTACGACGACGGCCGCGCCGGTCTCGACCTGGGTGGCCGCCTTGGTCGCGGTGGTCCCGCCGACGGTCACCCGTCCGGCGGCGATCAGCTGGCTCGCGTGTTCGCGCGAGCGGGCCAGCTTGCGGCGCACCAGCTCCGCGTCGAGTCGGCGTCGTGCCACTCCTGCCACCTGTGGTTCAGCTCCTGTTGTCGTGCGGCGTCGAGAAAGTCGGGGAAGGTGTGGGCGGCCCGGGGCGCTGGTCGAGAGCGGCCAGCGCATCGCGCAGCCCACGGTGCACATCCTCGTACACCTCGAGGTGGCCGCTCGCGGGGAGGTGGTCGGCATCGGCGAGACGCCGCAGCCGGGCGTCGACCGCCGCCTCGCCGGTGGGCGTGATCGCGACCCCGAGCGGCTGCGGCCCGGCGGGCGTCGCGTCGGGCGCCTCGGCAGCCCCCGCATGCTCCCCCGGCCCGGCGCCCGCCGGCTGCCCGGCCCCTGCGGGCTCCGCGGCTCCGGCCCTGGCCACGGCCCCCACGGGTTCCCCGGTCGCGTCCCCCGCGGCTGCCTCCGGCCCCTGGCCGGACGTCGGCTCTTCCATACCCCCGACGCTACCTCGGACGACCCGCCGGCCGCCCGGACACCACCGCTCGGCCGGAGGCGCGCGCGTCGCCTCTTCCGGCTCGCCGACGGCGAACGGGGCGCCCGCGTCCTGGCGTATCGTCGCTCCCGATGGCAACCCTCGACCAGTGCCGCGCCGCGCTCGACCGGCTGGCCCAGAACATGACCACGGCGGACGGCAACGTACGCAGCGCCGCCGCACTCGACCGCTCGCTCAGCTGCCGCATCACCGACCTGGACGTGACCTTCCTCGGCCGCCTGGCCGACGGCACCATCAAGGACGTCACCCACGTCCCTGGCAAGCCGCCGCACCGGGCCGAGATCCGGCTGTCCATGGCCGGCGACGATCTTGTCGCGGTGGTGGACGGCAGACTCAACTTCGCCAGGGCGTGGGGCAGCGGCCGCATCAAGCTGGAAGCGAGCCTGCGCGACCTGCTGCGCCTCAGGACGCTGCTGTAGCCGCCACGGCCGCCGCCTTACGGGGCTTGCGCGCCGCCGGGACGACCAGCGGGGTGCCGGTCTCCGGGTCGTCGATGACCTGGCAGGACAGCCCGAAGACCCGCTCCACCAGCTCCGCGGTGACGATGTCGCACGGCGCGCCCTCGGCGATGACGGCGCCGTTCTTCATGGCGATGAGGTGGGTGGCGTAGCGGGCGGCGTGGTTGAGGTCGTGCAGCACGGCGACCAGGGTGCGGCCCTGTTCCTCGTGCAGTTCGGCGCACAGGTCCAGGACCTCGATCTGATGCTGGATGTCCAGGTATGTCGTCGGCTCGTCCAGCAGGAACAGCGGGGTCTGCTGGGCCAGTGCCATGGCGATCCAGACGCGCTGCCGCTGCCCGCCGGAGAGTTCGTCGACGTAGCGTCCGGCCAGTTCGCCGACGCCGGTCGCCGCCATCGACTCCCGGACGATCCGCTCGTCCTCGGCCGACCACTGCCGCAGCAGGCCCTGATGCGGGTAGCGGCCGCGTGCCACCAGGTCCGCGACGGTGATTCCGTCCGGGGTGATGGAGGTCTGCGGCAGCAGCCCGAGGGTGCGGGCGACCTTCTTGGCGGGGAGCGAGGAGATGGCGGAGCCGTCCAGCAGTACCGATCCGGAGCTGGGTTTGAGCATCCGTGACAGGGCGCGCAGCAGCGTGGACTTGCCGCAGGCGTTGGGGCCGACGATGACCGTGAAGGAGTGGTCGGGGATGGCGACCGAGAGGTTTTCGGCGATGACCCGCTGGTCGTAGGCGAGGGTGACGTTCTCGGCCGTGAGACGGCTCACTTCGAGGCTCCTGGGATTGTCGTGATCACTGCTGTTGTCGGGCCGGCGTCCGGCGTGCCGCTGCGGGTGGCTCTCACATCCGCCCCGCCCTGCGCTCGGTCGCCAGCAGCCACAGCAGATAGCCGCCGCCGAGGACGCCGGTCAGCACGCCCACCGGCAGTTGGTCGGCACCGAAGAGGCGTTGCGAGGCCCAGTCCGCGGCGACCAGGAGCAGGGCGCCCATCAGGGCGGCGGGCAGCAGGTTGGGGCCGGGCATGGGGGCGCCCGCCGTGGCCGTGAGCCGGCGGGGGAGCCTCAGGCGGCGGGCGAGCTGGGGCGCGGTGAGGGCCACGAAGGCGATGGGTCCGGCCGCGGCGGTGGCGGAGGCGACGAGCAGGACGGCGGCCAGCAGCGTCACGATGCGGACCCGGCCGACCCGTACGCCGAGTGCGTACGCGGCGTCGTCGCCCATCTCCAGCATCCGCAGCGGGCGTGCGTGGAGCAGGAGCAGCGGGACGAGTACGGCGCAGACCGCGGCGAGCGGCCAGACCTGGGACCAGTCGCGGCCGTTGAGGGAGCCGTTCATCCAGGTGGTGGCTCGGGTCGCCTCGACGATGTTCGCCTTGGTCAGGAGGTAGAGCACGACGGCGTAGAGCATCGCGCCGGCGCCGATGCCGACGAGCACGAAGCGGTAGCCCTGGATGCCGCGCTTCCAGGCGAGCAGGAAGATGGCGATGCCGGTGACCACGCCGCCGACGACGGACCCGGCGGCGACCGCGAGGGTCCCGCCCTGGAAGAAGACGATGACCACCAGGGCGCCGACGGACGATCCCTGGGCGAAGCCCAGTACGTCGGGGCTGCCGAGCGGGTTGCGCGAGACGGTCTGGAAGACCGCGCCGGAGATGCCGAACGCGGCGCCGACCAGCAGCCCCACCAGGACGCGCGGCAGTCTCAGGTCCTGGACGATGAATTGCTGGCCGGGGTTGCCGCCGCCGGTGAGCGTGCGGAGCACCTCGGCCGGGGTCATCGGATAGTCGCCGGAGCCGATGAGCGCGATCGCGGCGGCCAGCGCGAGGGCCGCCAACAGCAGGCAGACGGCCACGGCCCGTACGTCCAGCCGGAACGAGAGCCCGCCCTTGGTCCGTACGGACAGCGCCTGCCGGGCGGCCGGCATCTCACGGCTCGCGCCCTTGCGGGGCTTCGTGGTCGCGCTCACAGCTGGGCCATCCTCCGGCGTCGTACGAGGTAGATGAAGACGGGGCCGCCGATGACGGCCGTGACGATGCCGACCTGGAGTTCGCCCGGCCGGGCCACCACCCGCCCGAGGATGTCCGCGCCGAGCAGCAGCACTGGCGAGAGCACCGCGGCGTAGGGCAGGATCCAGCGCAGATCGGGCCCGGTGAGGGCGCGTACGGCGTGCGGCACCATCAGGCCGACGTAGACGATGGGGCCGCAGACCGCGGTGGCGCCGCCGCACAGCAGGGTGACCGCGAGCATCGCCAGGACGCGGGTGCGGGTCAGTTTGGTGCCCAGGGCGCGCGCCTGGTCGTCGCCGAGCGCGATGGCGTTCAGCGGCCGGGCGAGCAGCAGGGCGAGGACGGCGCCCACGGCGAGGAACGGCGCGATCTCGGTGACCGTCGGCATGGTGGCGGTGGCCAGCGAACCGACCGTCCAGAAGCGCATCTTGTCGAGCGCCGCGGTATCCATGAGGTTGACGGCGTTGAGGTAGCCGGTGAGGACGGCGGTGAGCGCGGTGCCGGCCAGGGCGAGCCGTACGGGTGTGGCGCTGCGGGTGCCGCCGAGGATGTAGCCGGCGGCGGAGACCACCGCGGCCCCGAGGAAGGCGAACCACACATATCCGGTCAGCGAGGTGACGCCGAGAAAGCTGATGGCGGAGACGACCGCGGCCGAGGCACCGGCGTTGATGCCGAGAACTCCCGGGTCCGCGAGGGGATTTCGGGTCAGGGCCTGCATGACCGTGCCGGCCAGGCCCAGGGCGGCGCCGACGATGACGCCGAGCAGGGTGCGCGGCAGCCGTACGTCGCGGATGACGACGTCGGTGTCGGAGCCGGAGTAGTGGAACACCCCGTGCCACACCTGGTCGAGGGGTATCTGTTTGGCGCCGACGGCGATGCCGGCGACGGTGATGACGGCCAGGAGGGCCACGGAGGCGAGCAGCCCCGCGGAGCGCGTGAGGTGCCGGCGCTGCGGCGCCACCGGGGCCGGGGCCGTGGGTGCTTCGGGGGGACTGTCAACCAACACGGCAGTTAGGTTAGCCTACCCTCACATTCACCTTGCGAGCCCCCGCGCCGGCCCCGCCCTGCCCGCCTCCCAGAGAGAAGCGCACCCACCATGAGCACCTCCCGAAGCGTAACCCTGACCCGCCGCGGCATCCTGGCCGCGGGCGGCGCCGTCGGCATCGGCGCCCTGCTCGCCGCCTGCGGCGGTGCCAAGGGCTCCGGGGGCGCCAACGGCGGTGCCAAGGGCGGCCCCTGGTCCTTCACCGACGACCGCAGGAAGAAGGTCTCCCTCAAGAGCACCCCGCAGCGCATCGTCGCCTTCACCGGCACCGCCGCCGCGCTGCACGACTTCGGCATCGACGACCAGATAGTCGGCGTCTTCGGCCCGACCAAGCTCAAGAACGGCAAGCCCGACCCGCAGGCCGGCGACCTCGACATCCACAAGGTCACCATCATCGGCAACGCCTATGACCAGTTCAACGTCGAGAAGTATGCGAGCCTCAACCCCGATCTGCTGATCACCAACATGTACGAGCCGGGCGCGCTGTGGTTCGTACCGGACGACAGCAAGGACAAGATCACGGGCCTTGCCGAGTCCGTGGCCATCACCTCCGCGCGGGTCCCGCTCGTCAAGATCATCGAGCGGTACGCCGACCTGGCGAAGTCGCTCGGCGCCGACCTGAAGGCCGAGGAGGTCACCGACGCCAAGGCCCGCTTCGAGAAGGCCGCCGCCGCGCTGCGCAAGGCCGCCAAGAGCAACCCGGTCAAGGTGCTCGCCTGCTCCGGCAGCGCCAACCTCTTCTACGCCTCCAACCCCGGCATCAACGCCGACCTCATGTACTACAAGTCCCTCGGCGTCGATCTGATCGTCCCCGACCACCTGGACAAGGGCGGCTACTTCGAGAGCCTGAGCTGGGAGAACGCCGACAAGTACAAGGCCGACGTCCTGCTGCTGGACAACCGGACCGCCACCCTCCAGCCCAAGGACCTGGCCGCCAAGCCCTCCTGGGCCAAGCTCCCCGCCGTCAAGGCCGGCCAGATCACGCCCTGGTCGAGCGAGCCGCGCTTCTCCTACGCGGGCGCCGCACCGCTCATCGAGTCGCTCGCCCGGGCCATCGAGGGCGCCGAGAAGACCAGCTGACGCCCGGCCGCGGTGCATCGCCGGCCCCCGGGCCCTCAGCGCACCGCGGCCTCACCCACCCCCCGCCACCGCCACGGAAGGTCCCCGACATGACCACGACCGCCGCCCCCGCCACCGCGCCCTTCCGCTTCTTCGATGTCCAGGTCCTCCGCGCCCGGCGGGTGAGCACCTCGGTGGTCCGCATCACCTTCGGCGGCGAACGGCTGGAGGAGCTGGCGTCCGGCGGTCGCGATCAGCGCTTCAAGCTCTTTCTCCCGCAGCCCCACCAGGACCGGCCGGTCTTCGACGACACCGGGGACGGCTGGTACGCCGCCTGGCGGGCGCAGGACCCGGCCCAACGACCGGTGATGCGCTCGTACACGATCCGCGAACAGCGCCATGAGCCCCGGGAGTTCGATGTCGACTTCGCGCTGCACGGCGCGGGTCCCGAAGCGGCGTGCACGGCGGGTGGCCCCGCCTCCCGCTGGGCCGCCGGCGCCCGGCCCGGGGACCGGCTGACCGTCCTCGCCCCGGCCGTCGAGGACAACGGCGGCGTCGACTTCCGCCCGCCGGCCGGCACCGACTGGATCCTGCTCACCGGCGACGAGACGGCGCTGCCCGCCATCGCCGGCATCCTGTCCTGGCTCTCCCCCGGCACCCACGCCAAGGTCTGGATCGAGATCGCCCACGACGACGACCGGCAGCACCTGCCCACCTTCGCCGACGCCGACATCACCTGGCTCGTACGCGACACGGACGGCACTGGCGGCACTGGCGGCACTGGCGGCCCGGACGCCGCACACCGCGAGCCGGTGCTGGCCGCGGTGCGCGCCGCGGAGCTGCCCGAGGGCACCCCGTACGCCTGGATCGCCGGCGAGGCGGGAACGGTCAAGGCGCTGCGCCGGCATCTCGTGCGCGACCGCGGGATCGACCGCAGGGCCGTGAAGTTCACCGGCTACTGGCGGCGCGGCGCCACCGAGGAGGACCTGATCGCGGAGCTGATGGCGGGCGCGGCCGCCCCGTCCGACGAGGACTGAGCGCGCGCCCGCCGGCGCGGGGCCCGCATCGCGCGGGCCCCGCGCCTCACCACCCGATCCGCGCCAGGACCTTCCCCGCGTCCGCCGTGCAACTGCCGTCCCCCGCCGCCGTCCAGGCCGCCGCGCACAGCGCCCGCAGCCCGTCCAGCTGCCCGCCGTCGCCGTCCAGGACGAGCGCGCCCCCGGCGACGGCGGCCCGCCAGCCGCCGCACCGGAACCCGTCGTCCTCCCGCGTCACCGGCGACTGCGGCCCCAGCACCCCCCGCAGATCGGCGTCCACATACGTGGGGCGGTGCTGCGGCGGCGCGGCCAGCAGCTCCGCGGCCGTGGTGACGCCGGTGAGCACCAGCAGCGAGTCCACCCCGCCGTTGTAGGCGCCCTCGATGTCCGTATCGAGCCGGTCGCCGACCACCAGCGGTCGCCGCGCACCGGTGCGCAGCACACTCTCGCGGTGCATCGGCGGCTGCGGCTTGCCGGCCACCTGCGGCGATCCGCCCGCGGCGATGCGTACGACCTCCACCAACGCGCCGTTGCCGGGGGCGATCCCGCGCTCCTTGGGGATGGTCAGATCGGTGTTGGACGCGAACCACGGCACCCCGCGCTGCACCGCGTACGCCGCCTCCGCCAGCCGCGCCCAGTCCAGCGTCGGGTCATAGCCCTGCACCACGGCCGCCGGATCGTCGTCCGCCGACGCCACCGGCTCCAGCCCCCGCTCGCGCAGCGCCACCCGCAGCCCCTCGCCCCCGATGGCCAGCACCCGGGCACCGGCCGGCACCTGCTCGGAGATCAGCCGCGCGACCGCCTGCGCCGAGGTGATCACATCGTCCGCGCCGGTCGGCAGCCCGAAGCCGCTGAGCTGATCGGCGACCGCCTGCGGGGTGCGGGCGGCGTTGTTGGTCACATACGCCAGATGCATCCCGCCCTCCCGCGCCGCCGTCAGCGACTCCACGGCGTGCGCGATGGCCTCGCCGCCCGCGTAGACGACCCCGTCCAGATCCAGCAGCGCGGTGTCGTACGCCTCGCTCAGCGCGCGCTCACATCCGTCGGGCTGCCTGCGCACCTGCTCGTTCATGCCGTCTCGCTCCTCGCTCCGCACGTCGTCCCCCCAGTGTCCGACGGGCATCCGGGCGTCCGCCCTCCGGGGGGCGTTCCCCACCCCTCGCGAGCCGGTGTTCCCCGTCGTTCTCCAGTAGTTTTCCAGCCGTTCTTCCTCGGCTGTTTCCCGCCGATATTTCCGGCCGTCGCGGTCTGTACCCCGATCTTCCCTCATCGCCCGATCGGAATAGCATTCTTCAATGACCAGCACCGACGGCCTTCGCCTCCTCCCGTTCCGTGGACTGCGCTACGCCCCGGACCGGGTCAGCAGCCTCACCGCTGTCACCTCCCCGCCGTACGACGTCGTGGTCCGGCCGGACGGCGTACGCGAACTGGAGACCGCGGACCCCTACAACATCGTCCGGCTGATCCTGCCGCACGCCCCCGACCCCGCCACCAGCCACCGCCAGGCCGCCGACACCCTGCGCCGCTGGCGCGAGGAGGGCATCCTGGCCCCGGACGAGCGGGCCGCGCTGTATGTGTACGAGCAGCGCAGCGGCGAGGTCCTGCAGCGCGGGCTGATCGGCGCGCTGCGCCTGGACGGGCCGGTGCTGCCGCACGAGGAGGTCATCCCGGAGGTGGTCGAGGACCGGGCCGCGCTGATGCGGGCGGCGGCCGCCAATTTCGAGCCGTTGCTGCTCTCGTACCGCGGGCCGGGCACGGCCACCGGCGCCACCGCCGTGATCGAGCGGACGGTGCAGAGCGCCCCGCTGCTCGCCACCACCACGGAGGACGGTTTCGCGCACCGCCTGTGGGCCGTCACCGATCCCGCCGACCTCGCCGCCATCGACGACGATCTCGCCCGCCGGGAGGCCCTGATCGCCGACGGCCACCACCGCTGGGCGACGTATCAGCGGCTCTACGAGCAGCAGCCGGGCGCCACTCCGGCCTCCCCCTGGGCGTCCGGCCTGGTGCTGCTGGTCGACACCGCCCGCTATCCGCTCCAGGTCCGGGCGATCCACCGCGTCCTGCCGCATCTGCCGCTCGGCAAGGCGCTGACGGGTGTGGCGGGCGCCTTCCGCGTCCGCCGGCTGCCCGGCGAACTGCCCGCCGCGCTGGAGGCCTTGGAGCACACGCCCGGCAACGCCTTCGTCCTCGCCGGCGGGCCGGACTCCTTCCACCTGCTGGACCGCCCCGATCCCGGGCTGCTCGACCGTACGGTCCGCACCGACCGGCCCGAGGCGTGGCGGCGGCTGGATGCCACCGTTCTGCACTCCGTTCTGCTGGACGAGGTCTGGCGTATTCCCGACCGTCCGTCGGACATCGGGTATTTGCATCACACCGAGGCCGCCGTCGCGCAGGCGGCCCGGCACGGCGGCACGGCCGTCCTGATGCGGGCCACGTCCGAGGAGACGGTCCGTCAACTCGCCCGGTGCGGCGTGACGATGCCGCGCAAGTCCACTTCCTTCGGCCCCAAGCCGGCCACCGGCCTCGTCCTGCGCACGCTGGACGACGACGAGAACTGAAACCACCGCGGGCCGGCCCCCTGGGGCACTTCCCGGAGCACCCACACCCACCCGAGTGACTAGTTAGGTTAGGCTTACCTAACTACGTCGCCCGGGTGGGTTTTCCTGCCTCTGCGCACCTTTCGCCCTGCGCAGGACGTGGTCACGCCCCCATCAGGGAGGACCCCCTCATGAGTCTCCTCGCGCCCTTTGCCGAGGATCCGTCGCCCGCCGGCACATCCCCCGCCGAACCGGCCGACAGCAGGAGCTATCTGCTCAACAACGCCACGGCGGCCCGCTACCGCGACGCCGTCACCGCATCCGTCGCCCGGGTCGGCGCCAAAATCGCCGCCACCGACCGCCCGTTCACCGGCATCTCCGTCGACGGCCTCACACCCGCCGTCGCCGCCGTCGACCTCGAAGCGCCGCTCCACGACCCGGCCGCCGCGCTCGACGAACTCGAAGAGGTCTACCTCCGCGACGCCGTCTACTTCCACCACCCGCGCTACCTCGCGCACCTCAACTGCCCCGTGGTGATCCCCGCGCTGGTCGGCGAGGCCGTCCTCGCCGCCGTCAACTCCTCCCTGGACACCTGGGACCAGAGCGCCGGCGGCACCCTCATCGAACGCCGCCTCATCGACTGGACCGCCGACCGCATAGGCCTCGGCGAACGGGCCGACGGCATCTTCACCAGCGGCGGCAGCCAGTCCAACCTCCAGGCCCTGCTGCTCGCCCGCGACGAGGCCTGCCGCCGGGAGCTGACCCGCGGCGGCGCCCACCCGGCCGCCCGCCTCACCGATGTACTGCCCCGGCTGCGCATCCTCACCTCCGCATGCAGCCACTTCAGCATCCGCAAGGCAGCCACCCTGCTGGGCATGGGCGCCGAGGCCGTCATCACCGTCGCGACCGACGCGGACAAGCGGATGCGCACCGCCGACCTGGCCGAGGAACTGGCGCGCTGCCACCGCGAGGGCCTGATCCCCATGGCCGTCGTCGCCACCGCCGGCACCACCGACTTCGGCTCCATCGACCCGCTCCCCGGCATCGCGGACCTGTGCGCCCGGCACGGCGCCTGGATGCATGTCGACGCCGCCTACGGCTGCGGCCTGCTGGTCTCCCGCCGCCGCGAGCTGCTGGCCGGCATCGAACGCGCCGACTCGGTGACCGTCGACTACCACAAGTCCTTCTTCCAGCCGGTCAGTTCCAGCGCCGTCCTGGTCCGCGACCGCGCCACCCTGAAGCACGTCACCTACCACGCGGACTACCTCAACCCGCGCCGGATGGCCGAAAATCGCATCCCCAACCAGGTCGACAAGTCGATCCAGACCACCCGCCGCTTCGACGCCCTCAAACTCTGGCTCACCCTGCGCATCATGGGCGCCCGAGCCCTCGGCGAACTCTTCGACGACGTCATCGACCGCGCCGCGGACGCCTGGAAACTCCTCCACGACGACCCCCGCTTCGACGTCGTCGTCGAGCCGCAGCTGAGCACCCTCGTCTTCCGGTACGTACCCGGCACCGACCCGGACCCGGAGCTCGGCGACCGCGTCAACCTGCACGCCCGGGACGCCCTGTTCGCCTCCGGCGACGCCATCGTCGCGGGCACCGTCGTCGACGGCCGCCACTACCTCAAGTTCACCCTGCTCAACCCGGAGACCACGCTCGAGGACATCGCCACCGTCCTCGACCTGATCGCCGAGCACGCCGGCAGCTATCTGGCCGAGGCCGCCGCACCGGCCCTCAGCGCCCGCTGACCCGCCCCCATGCCCTAAGGGCATGAGGGCCGGCCCCCACCCGAGCCGACCTTCCCCATCGGAGACCCCGTGTCCGCCCCGCACTCCGCCCCGTACGACTTCATCGCCATCGGCCTGGGCCCCTTCAACCTCGGCCTGGCCTGCCTGACCGACCCGATCGAGGAACTGAACGGCCTGTTCCTCGACAACAAGCCGGCCTTCGACTGGCACCCCGGCATGATGCTCGACAGCAGCCACCTCCAGGTGCCCTTCATGGCCGACCTGGTCACCCTCGCCGACCCCACCTCGCCCTTCTCCTTCCTCAACTACCTCAAGGAATCCGGGCGGCTCTACCCGTTCTACATCCGCGAGAGCTTCTATCCGCTGCGCGCCGAATTCAACGACTACTGCCGCTGGGCGGCCGGCAAACTCGGCAGCGTCCGCTTCGCCCACCAGGTCACCACCGTCGAGTACGACGAGAGCGAAGAGCTCTACGTCGTCCACGCCGAGCACCTGCCCACCGGCGACCGCACGACCCACCGCGCCCGCAAGCTCGTCCTGGGCACCGGCACCCCGCCGCACGTCCCCGACGCCTGCCGGGACCTGGGCGGCGACCTCCTCCACAACACCGACTACCTGGACGCCAAGGCCAGCCTCCAGGCCAAGGACACGATCACCATCGTCGGCAGCGGCCAGAGCGCGGCCGAGGTCTACCACGACCTCCTCCAGGACATCGACAGCCACGGCTACCACCTGACCTGGGCCACCCGCTCCCCCCGCTTCTTCCCCCTCGAATACACCAAGCTCACGCTGGAGATGACCTCACCGGAGTACGTGGACTACTTCCACGCCCTCCCCCCGGCCACCCGCGACCGCCTCAACGCCACCCAGAAGCACCTCTACAAAGGCATCGACTCCGAGCTGATCAACGACATCTTCGACCTCCTCTACCAGAAGAACCTCGCGGGCCCCGCCCCCACCCGGCTCCTCACCAACACCGCGCTGAACCAGGCGAGTTACGACGCGACGAGCGGCACCTACACGCTCGGCCTCCGCCAGGAGGAACAGGGCCAGGACTTCACCCTCGACACCCAGGGCCTGATCCTCGCCACCGGCTACCGCTACCGCGTACCGGACTTCCTCGCCCCCGTCCGCGACCGCATCGCCTGGGACGACGCCGGCCGCTACGACGTGGCCCGCAACTACAGCATCGACACCACCGGCCACGGCATCTACGTGCAGAACGCCGAGCTGCACACCCACGGCTTCGTCACCCCCGACCTCGGCATGGCCGCGTACCGCAACTCCTGCATCATCCGCGAGCTGCTCGGCCGCGAGCACTACCCGGTCGAAAAGGCCATCGCCTTCCAGGAGTTCGCCGCCCCGGCCACCCCGCACCACCCGCTGGAGATCCCCGCATGACCGCCCCCCTCTTCACCCGCACGGACACCGCACTCGGGGACTTCTCCCTACGGCCCGTCGACCCGGGCGCGGACGCCGAACTGCTCCACGGCTGGGTCACCCACCCCAAAGCCGTCTTCTGGCTGATGCAGGGCTGTGACCTCACCGCCGTGGAAAAGGAGTTCACGCGAATAGCCGCCGACCCCTTCCACGACGCCTACCTCGGCCTGCACAACGGCACCCCGGCCTTCTTGATGGAGCGCTACGACCCGGCCCACCGCGAGCTGGTCGGCATCCACGCCGTTGAGGCCGGCGACGTCGGCATGCACTTCCTCACGGCCCCCACCGCCACCCCCGTGCACGGCTTCACCCGCGCCGTCATCACCACCGTCATGGAGATGCTCTTCGCCGACCCGGCCACGCACCGCGTCGTCGTCGAACCGGACGCCCGCAACACCGCCGTCCACGCCCTCAACAAGACCGTCGGCTTCGAGGTCGTCCGCACCGTCGCCCTGCCCTCCAAAGACGCCCACCTCAGCACCTGCACCCGCGACCAGTTCCTGGCCACCCGAGGAGAGACCCGATGACCGCCGGCACCCGGCCGACCCCCCAGGAAGCCGTCGCCCACCTCACCCCCGCCCTGTGGGCCCGCGCCAACCGCCTCCTGATCCGCAAGGCCCTGGCCGAATTCGCCCACGAACGGCTGCTCACCCCCAAGCGCCTCCCCCAGGACGGCCACTACACCCTCTCCAGCGACGACGGCACCACCGCCTACCGCTTCGCCGCCCGCAGAGGGGCCCTCGACCACTGGTCGATCGACCCCGACAGCATCACCCGCCACCGCGGCCACACCGAACTCCCCCTGGACGCCCTGGAGTTCCTCACCGAGCTGCGCGAAACCCTGGGCCTCAGCCGGTCCGTCCTCCCCGTCTACCTGGAGGAAATCAGCTCCACCCTCTCCGGCACCGCCTACAAACTCGCCGCCGACCGGCCCACCGCGCGTGAACTCGCCGCATCCGGCTTCCAGGCCATCGAGACCGGCATGACCGAGGGCCACCCCTGCTTCGTCGCCAACAACGGCCGCCTCGGCTTCGGCATCCACGAGTACCACGCCTACGCCCCGGAAACCGCAAGCCCCATCCGGCTCCTGTGGCTCGCCGCCCACCGCGACCACGCCACCTTCACCGCCGGCGCCGGCCTCGACTACGACACCCTCATCCACGCCGAACTCGACGAAATCACCCGCACCCGCTTCACCACCACCCTCACCGGCCTCGGCCTCAACCCCGACGACTACTACCTCTTCCCCACCCACCCCTGGCAGTGGTGGAACAAACTCGCCGTCACCTTCGCCGCCGAGGTCGCCCAGCAGCGCCTGGTGTGCCTCGGCCCCGGCGACGACGACTACCTCGCCCAGCAGTCCATCCGCACCTTCTTCAACACCACCCACCCCACCCACCACTACGTCAAAACGGCCCTCTCCGTCCTCAACATGGGCTTCATGCGCGGCCTCTCCGCCTCCTACATGGAGGCCACACCCGCCATCAACGACTGGCTCGCCCGCCTGATCGCCGCCGACGACACCTTCCAGGCCGCCCGCTTCTCGATCATCCGCGAGCGCGCCGCCATCGGCTACCACCACCGGGGGTACGAGGCCGCCACCGACAAGGGCTCCCCGTACCGCAAAATGCTCGCCGCCCTCTGGCGCGAAAGCCCCGTCCCCACCCTGGAGCCCGGCCGGCGCCTCGCCACGATGGCGTCCCTCCTCCACACCGACCACGACGGCGCCTCCCTGACCAGCGCGCTCATCGAGGAATCCGGCCTGGAACCCGCCACCTGGCTCCGCCGCTACCTCGACGCCTACCTCACCCCCGTCCTCCACGCGTTCTACGCCTACGACCTGGTCTTCATGCCGCACGGCGAAAACGTCATCCTCGTCCTCGAGGACGGCGCGGTGACGCGGGCGATCTTCAAGGACATCGCCGAGGAAATCGCCGTCATGGTCCCCCAAGGTCTTAAGGACCAGGGAGGTGCCCCCACCTGTGCGGTCCTGCCGCCCGCCGTCGAGCGCATCCGCGCCGACGTCCCCGAGGACAAAAAACTCCTCTCCCTCTTCACCGACGTCTTCGACTGCTTCTTCCGCTTCCTGAGCGGCACCCTCGCCGACAACGGCACCCTCTCCGAGGACGCCTTCTGGCGTACGGTCGCCGACTGCATCACCGCCTACCAGGCCGCGCATCCCCACCTCGCCGCGAAATTCGCCCAATACGACCTCTTCGCCGACGAGTTCGCCCTCTCCTGTCTCAACCGCCTCCAGCTGCGCAACAACCAGCAGATGGTCGACCTGGAGGACCCGGCCGGCGCCCTCCAGCTCATCGGCACCCTCCGCAACCCCATCGCCCCCTACTCCCCCGCCTCCCCCTGACACCCCCAACGCCGAAGGGCGGGACCCCACCGGGGTCCCGCCCTTCGCCTTACCGCTCCGCTACTCAGCCCTTCTCGGACCGCTCCTCGCCCTCGGCGTCGTCATCGGCCTCACCAGCGGCCTCCTCGACACCCTCATCGAGCTCGTCGCCGTCCTCGAGCACATCGGTGAACTGCACACCGTCCAGCTCCGCGAGCCGGTCCGAGGCATCCGTAGTGCCGGACTGGTCGGCCTCCAGCGCCTTGGCGAACCAGTCGCGCGCCTCGCCCTCGCGCCCGACCTCCAGGAGCGCGTCCGCGTACGCGTAACGCAGCCGTGCGGTCCACGGGTGCACCGCATTCGACGCCAGCTCGGGGCTCTGCAGCGTCACCACCGCGGCGTCCGCCTGCCCCATGTCCCGACGGGCCCCCGCCGCGACCAGCCGCATCTCGACCTGCCCGGCCCGGTCCAGCCGCTGCACCTCGGGCTCACCGGCCATGGCCATCGCCTTCTCCGGCCGGCCCAGACCGCGCTCGCAGTCCGCCATGACGGGCCACAGCTCCACACTGCCGGTCATCCGCCGCGCCGCCCGGAACTCCGCCAGCGCCTCGCTGTACTTACCGACCGCGTACGCCGCGAATCCCGCGGCCTCGCGCACCGCCGCAACCCTGGACGCCAGCCGCAGCGCCACCCGCGAGTACCCGTACGCCTTCTCCGGGTCCTCGTCCAGCAGCTTCGCGACCATCACCAGGTTCTTGGCGACATCCTCGGCCAGCGTCTTCGGCAGGCTCAGCAGCTCCTGCCGCACATCCTTGTCGATCTCGTCACCGGTGACGTCCTCGGGAATCGGAATCCGCTTGATCGGCTCCCGGTCCCGCTCACGCCGCTCGTCCCGCCGGTCATCACGCCCACGCCCGCCGCCGTACGGCCGACGCCCGCCACGCTCATCATCCCTACGGAACCCACCACGGTCGCCACCCCGGTCATCCCGCCGCGGCCCCCGGTCATCCCTGCGGAAGCCCCCGCGGTCGCCACCCCGGTCATCGCGCCGGTCGCCCCCGCGGTACCCACCACGGTCGCCACCCGACGGCCGGTCATCACGCCGGAAGCCGCCCCGCTCACCACCGGACGGACGGTCATCCCTGCGGAACCCGCCACGCTCGCCTCCGCGGTCATCGCGCCGGTCGTCCCTACGGAAGCCCCCGCGGTCGCCACCGGACGGCCGGTCATCACGCCGGAAGCCCCCACGGTCACCACCGCGGTCATCGCGCCGGTCGCCCCCGCGGTACCCACCGCGGTCGCCACCCGACGGCCGGTCATCCCTGCGGAAACCACCACGGTCGCCGCCCCGGTCGTCGCGCCGGTCATCCCGTCGGAAACCACCGCGATCGCCCCCGCGGTCATCCCGCCGGTCGCCGCCGCGGTACCCACCACGGTCACCACCCGACGGACGGTCATCACGCCGGAAACCGCCCCGCTCACCACCGGACGGCCGGTCATCACGCCGGAAGCCCCCACGGTCACCACCGCGGTCATCGCGCCGGTCGCCCCCGCGGTACCCACCGCGGTCGCCACCGGACGGACGGTCATCCCTGCGGAAACCACCACGGTCACCACCACGGTCATCCCGCCGGTCACCACCGCGGTATCCACCACGATCGCCACCCGACGGACGGTCATCACGCCGGAAACCGGGGCGGTCGCCACCCCGCTCATCGCGCCGGAATCCGCCGCGCTCATCATCGCGACGCGGCCCACGCGGCCGGTCATCGCGCCGGTCGCCGCCACGGTACCCACCGCGGTCGCCACCGGACGGACGGTCATCCCTGCGGAAACCACCACGGTCACCACCACGGCTGTCCCGCCCCGCGAAACCGCCACCGCCGCCGGCCGGGCGGCCGCCACGGTCGCCACGGTCGCTGTCACGACGCGGCCCACGGTCATCACGCCGGAAACCACCGCGGTCACCGCCGTCGCGCCGCTGCGGCCGGCGCTCCGAACGATCGTCGGAAGAGTTGGTGGACATCGACGTGACTCCTGTCTTCGGTACTGCATTCATTCTCACGCACCGACCACTTCGGCGCGCTTCGGGAAAAACAAAAAAGGACCCTTGGTCCCAGCTGAACGCTGGGACCAAGGGTCCTTGAAAGATTGTTCGGCGGCGTCCTACTCTCCCACAGGGTCCCCCCTGCAGTACCATCGGCGCGGAAAGGCTTAGCTTCCGGGTTCGGAATGTAACCGGGCGTTTCCCTAACGCTATGACCACCGAAACCCTATCGGGTTCTAGCGAACAAGCACACTTTTTAGTTAAAGAGTGAAACTCGGTTCAACCAGCGATTGCGACTGTTCGCAACCCGGGAACCACACAGTGGACGCGAGCAACTGAGGACAAGCCCTCGGCCTATTAGTACCAGTCAACTCCACCCGTTACCAGGCTTCCATATCTGGCCTATCAACC
>NZ_JBIWOD010000015.1:0-225620 GCF_044767545.1 Streptomyces sp. NPDC101227
CACGCTGTTGAGTTCTCAAGGAACGGACGCTTCCTTTGTGCCTGTTTCACCAGGCTCTCCGGGCGCTTCCCTTCGGTCTTGCGTTTCCGACTCTACCAGATCCTCGCGGCCCTGATTTTCGCCGGTGCGTTTCCACCTTTCGGCTTCTTCGCGTTCCCAACCTTACCAGATCCGTTTCCGTCTCCGGCCCCCTGTTGGAGCGGGGTTCGGCCTCCGACTTTCGCTTTTCGGCCTTTCCGACTTTAGCAGATCCGAGCCTCGCCGTTTCCGGTCGAATTTCGTTTCCGATTTCCCGTCGGAGGGGGTGCCTTTCGGCTTATCCGACTTTAACAGATTGCTTTGGGTCGGAATTCCGCGACCGTTGGGGAGCCGTATCGCGCTCGCAAGCGTGCAGGGCTTCCCGTCCAGGCGGAGCCGTAAACCTACTGGAGCGGGGGGGGGGGGGGGGCCGGCCGGGGGCCCCCCCCCCCCCGGGGGGGGGGGGGGGCCCGCGGGGGGGGGGCCGCCGCGCTCACCGGGGGTGGGGTCGGGCGCCGGGGCGGGGGGGGCGGCCGCGGGGGGAGGCGCGCGGGCCCCCCCCCCCCCCCCCGCCCCCCCCCCCCCCCCGGGGGGGGGGGCCCCCCCCCCCCCCCGCCCCCCCCCCCCGCTCCGACTTGAGGACGTTCGTACCGCTCTGTGCGTCAGACCTCGACGATCACGGGGAGGATCATCGGGCGGCGGCGGTAGTTGTCCGACACCCACTTGCCGACCGAGCGGCGGACCAGCTGCTGGAGCTGGTGTGGCTCGGTGATGCCGTCCTGGGCGGACTTGGCCAGCGCCTCTTCGATCTTGGGCATGACGGCGTTGAAGGCCGCGTCGTCGATGCCTGAGCCGCGGGCATGGATGTTCGGTCCGCCGACGGTCTTGCCGGTGGTGCTGTCCACGACCACGAAGACGGAGATGATGCCTTCGTCGCCGAGGATGCGGCGGTCCTTGAGGTGGGTCTCGGTGACATCGCCGACCGAGAGGCCGTCGACGTAGACGTAGCCCGCCTGGACCTTGCCGGCGATCTTTGCGACGCCGTTGACGAGGTCGACCGCGACGCCGTCCTCGGCGATGACGATGCGGTCCTTCGGTACGCCGGTCAGGGCGCCCAGTTCGGCGTTGGCGCGCAGGTGGCGCCATTCGCCGTGCACCGGCATCAGGTTCTTCGGCTTGCAGATGTTGTAGAAGTACAGGAGCTCGCCGGCCGAGGCGTGGCCCGAGACATGGACCTTGGCGTTGCCCTTGTGGACGACGTTCGCTCCCCAGCGGGTCAGACCGTTGATCACGCGGTATACCGCGTTTTCGTTGCCCGGGATGAGGGAGGACGCCAGGATCACGGTGTCGCCCTGCACGATGCGGATCTGGTGGTCGCGGTTGGCCATCCGGGAGAGCGCGGCCATGGGCTCGCCCTGGGAGCCGGTGCAGACCAGGACGACCTCGTCGTCCGGGAGGTCGTCGAGGGTTTTGACGTCGACGACCAGGCCGGCCGGGACATTGAGGTAGCCCAGGTCGCGGGCGATGCCCATGTTGCGGACCATCGAGCGGCCGACGAAGGCGACCCGGCGGCCGTACTCGTGGGCCGCGTCGAGGATCTGCTGGATGCGGTGCACATGGCTGGCGAAGCTGGCCACGATGATGCGCTTCTGGGCGTTGGCGAACACCTGGCGCAGCACGTTGGAGATGTCGCGCTCGGGCGGGACGAAGCCCGGGACCTCGGCGTTCGTGGAGTCGGAGAGAAGAAGGTCGATGCCTTCCTCGCCGAGCTTGGCGAAGGCGGGGAGGTCGGTGAGGCGGCGGTCCAGCGGGAGCTGGTCCATCTTGAAGTCGCCGGTGTGGACGACCATGCCCGCGGGGGTGCGGATGGCGACCGCGAGGGCGTCCGGGATGGAGTGGTTGACAGCCACGAACTGGCAGTCGAAGGGGCCCAGGCGCTCGCGGTCGCCCTCGGCGACCTCCAGCGTGTACGGGCGGATCCGGTGCTCCTGGAGCTTGGCCTCGATGAGGGCGAGGGTCAGCTTGGAGCCGATAAGGGGGATGTCCGGCTTCTCGCGCAGGAGATAGGGGACACCACCGATGTGGTCCTCGTGGCCGTGCGTGAGCACGATGCCGTCGATGTCGTCCAGGCGGTCCCTGATGGAGCTGAAGTCCGGCAGGATCAGGTCGATTCCGGGCTGCTCCTCCTCGGGGAAGAGCACTCCGCAGTCGACGATCAACAGCCGGCCGCCGTATTCGAAGACGGTCATGTTGCGGCCGATTTCACCCAGGCCACCGAGGGGGGTGACGCGCAGGCCGCCCTTGGGAAGCTTCGGCGGAGCGCCGAGCTCGGGATGCGGATGACTCAAAAGACTCTCCTCACCACACGCGCCACGCTGCCGTCGAGGCACGTGGCGCGCATGACATTCGTGCACTTGCTATGTGGCGGTTGTTGGTCGGTATTCAGTTGTGAAGTCTGTGATCCGAAGCCTGTGCTCAGAGCTGTACCCCGCCGGCGGCGAGGTCGCGCGTGAGCTGTTCGGTCTCCTCGGGGGAGAGCTCCACCAGGGGCAGACGCAGCGGGCCGGCGGGCAGGCCCTGGAGTCCGAGGGCGGCCTTGGTGGTGATGACGCCCTGGGTGCGGAACATGCCGGTGAAGACGGGCAGCAGCTTCTGGTGGATCTCCGTGGCCTTGGTGACGTCGCCATTGAGGTGGGCGTCCAGGAGGGCGCGCAGCTCGGGGGTGACGACGTGGCCGACGACGGAGACGAAGCCGATGGCGCCGACCGAGAGCAGCGGGAGGTTGAGCATGTCGTCGCCGCTGTACCAGGCGAGGTCGGAGCGGGCGATGGCCCAGCTGGCACGACCCAGGTCGCCCTTGGCGTCCTTGTTGGCGACGATCCGCGGGTGCTCGGCGAGCCGGACCAGGGTCTCGGTGTTGATCGGGACGCCGCTGCGGCCCGGGATGTCGTAGAGCATGACGGGCAGCTCGGTGGCGTCCGCGATGGCCGTGAAATGGCGCAGCAGGCCCTCCTGCGGGGGCTTGCTGTAGTAGGGCGTCACCGCGAGGAGGCCGTGGGCGCCGGCGTCCTGGGCGGCGCGGGCGAGCTCGAGGCTGTGGCGGGTGTCGTTGGTGCCGGCTCCGGCGACGACAAAGGCGCGGTCTCCGACCGCGTCGACCACGGCGCGCACGAGCTGTGCTTTCTCGGCGTCGCTGGTGGTCGGGGACTCTCCGGTGGTGCCGTTGACGACGAGGCCGTCGTTGCCGGCGTCCACCAGATGGGCGGCGAGCCGCTGGGCGCCATCGAGGTCGAGTGCGCCATCCGCCGTGAACGGCGTGACCATGGCGGTCAGCACCCGCCCGAAGGGGGTCTGCGGTGTGGAAGTCGGAGCCATGGGTCCCACGCTACTCGTAACGCACCTCGGGATGCGCCTCTGGGGGAGCAGGGATGTGGACTCCGGCACTGCCTGCTCGGGGGTTCAAGCAGTGCCGGGTCCGTTTGTTCAGAGTAGATGAACTTCTCAAAATGCCGCAATCCGGGCATCTCGCACGCCGGCGCTGGACCGTGCGCCGTCCGCCCCGCCGCCTGGCGCTTTACGGGGCGATGCGGCCGTTCGCATTGAATGCGCCGTACGTGAGCGGCATGAGCTTGGCCCACTGGGCCTCCATCTGCTCACCGACCATCTCGATCTCGCGCTGCGGGAAGGAGGGGACCTTCGCCAGCTCGTGCTGGGTGCGCAGGCCGAGGAAGTGCATCAGGGAGCGGGCGTTGCACGTCGCGTACATCGAGGAGAACAGGCCCACGGGGAGGACGGCGCGGGCCACCTCGCGGGCGACGCCGGCGGCGAGCATCTCCTGGTACGCGTCGTACGCCTGGCGGTAGGTGTCCTCCATGACGCGGGTGGTGAGCTCGTGCTGCGCCGGGGTGCCGTCGACGAATTCGTACTTGCCGGGGCGGCCCTGCTGGACCAGCTTGCGGGACTCACCGGGAACGTAGAAGACCGGCTCCAGCTGGCGGTAGCGGCCGGACTCCTCGTTGTACGACCAGCCGACGCGGTGCCGCATGAACTCGCGGAAGACGAAGATCGGCGCGCTGATGAAGAACGTCATGGAGTTGTGTTCGAAGGGGCTGCCGTGCCGGTCCCGCATGAGGTAGTTGATCAGGCCCTTGGAACGCTCGGGGTCCTTCTGGAGCTCCTCCAGCGACTGCTCGCCGGCCGTGGAGACCCGGGCCGCCCACAGGACGTCGCTGTCCGCGGCGCTGTGCTTGACCAGCTCGACCGTCACCTCGCTCCGGAAGCGGGCGGCTGCACTGTCGGCGCTCTCAGTGCTCTCGTCGGGGGTGTGGGACACCGGCGGTTCCTTCCGTTCGATCCTCGTGCGCGCCCAGCCTACGGCCCGCCACTGACAGCCCGGGAAAGGTGAAGGAAGCTCAGGAAATGCCGCCGCGCAACTCGTTAGGCGCAAAACGGTCCCCACCTAGCAGTGAACGAGCCAGCGGTTGATATTTTTCACAGAAGTCACTGAAAACGGGCACCAATCGGACGGCGGATACGTCTACCTCTGTGACAGTGCCCACTTCGAGGTTCCTAGGAGAGCCCGCTCATGTTCCGCCGGCGAGAGCCCGTCCCGTTCGCCTTCGTTGCCGAGGCAGACCGGTTCCGCAGCAATGTCACTCCCCCGCCGCGCCAGCGCGCCTCCCGTGCGCAGCTGCTCGGCCAGTCCCTGATCACCCTCACCGTCGTGGGCGGCCTGGCCGGCGCCCTGCTGTTCGGCATTCCGTCGCTACAGCAGGACAGCTCCGGTACGGACCGGGTGCATCACTCCGAAGCCGCCCACCGCTGAGTGGATGGGCGGGGGCAGGGGAGCGGGTGGTTCCGCTCCCTCCGGCCCGATAGCCTCACCGGTCACAGCTTCTGTTTGCGTGCCCATGAGTGAGGTTCAGCCGTGCCCCTGTCCTTCCTGACGGCCGACCGCGACCTCGACGGCCATGGCCGTGCGGCGGATCCGGCCGCACTCCCGTATGACGAGCCCGACCACTGGCGCCGTCCCTACCGCCCCGGACCGTGGCGGGTGGGGACGGCGGCGGTGTTTTTACTGCTGGCGTCGTTCGTCCTGCTGTCGGCCATGATCATCGGCCTGGCCGGTTCGCTCACCGGGGCCGTGATCTGTGGGGTCGTGGCCATGCTGGTGATCGTCCTCGCCCTGCGTCTGTTGCGCGTGGGGGTGTGGGTGAGCGCGAGCGGGCTGCGGCGGGTGAGCCTGCTGCGTACGACCACGGAGCCGTGGACCGCCATCGCCACGGTCCGTACGGTCCAGCAGCCCGTGCGGTGGCTGGGGCTGCCGCGGACCGTGCAGGGACAGGCCGTGATCGTCCAGCGGATGCGGAACGAGCAGCCGGAAATCCTGGTCACGGACCACAACGGCGATTTCCAGTCCCGGCCCGAGGCGTTCGAGCGGGCGGCGGATGTGCTGGAGGCGTGGGCGGCGGAGTACCGCCACTAGGGGGAGCCGCCACTAGGGGTTAGGGGAACGCATCCCCTAGGGGGTGCGAGCGCCCCCTGCTGGGCCACAACGTGGTGGGCGGGGGACGGTATTCCCCTGATGGGGCGGTATTCCCCTGATCGGCAAGGTGATCACCTCCGGAGCCCACGCTGGAGCCCGGGAAACGCCGGGGCGCCGGGCTGCCGCCGTACCCCCGGCAGCGGCAGAAGCCCGGAAGCCCCTAGCCCCTAGCCCCTAGCCCCTGAAACACCCAGCCCCCCAGCCCGTGCGGAGTCAGGTCCGTACGGGCTTGTTGTCGTGCAGGGCGATGGCGCGCTGCATGGCCTTGCGGGCGCGTGGGGTGTCGCGGGCGTCGTGGTAGGCGACCGCGAGGCGGAACCACGTACGCCAGTCGCCGGGCTTGTCCTCCGTCTCGGCCTGCCGCCGGGCGAAGACCTCGTCGGCCGAGTCGCGGTCGATCCGGCCGCCGGGGGTGCGCCTCAGCTCGTCGACCGGCAGTCCGCCCTCGGCCTCCAGCTCGCGCGAGAGGATGCCGGCCTTGCGGGCGAACTGGGTGGTGTGCCAGAGGAACCACAGGCCGATGAACGGCAGGACCAGGACCGCGACGCCGAAGGTGACGGTGACCGCGGTGCCCTGCTCGATGAGCAGCACGCCCCGGCTGCCGACCAGCACGAAATAGACGACGAGGACGGCCGCGAGGACGAAATAGGTGATCTTTGCGCGCACGGGGAGGTCTGCCTGTCAGTCCAGGTCGAGGAAGTTTTCCAGGCCGACGGTCAGGCCCGGGGTGGTCACCACGCGGCGCGCACCGAGCAGGATGCCCGGCATGAAGCTGCTGTGGTGGAGGGAGTCATGGCGGATGGTGAGGGTTTCCCCCTCGCCGCCCAGGAGGACTTCCTGGTGGGCCAGCAGGCCGCGCAGGCGTACGGAGTGGACGGGGATGCCGTCGACGTCCGCGCCGCGGGCGCCGTCCAGGGCCGTGGTGGTGGCGTCGGGCTGCGGTGCGCTGCCGGCCTTCTGGCGGGCGGCGGCGATCAGCTGGGCGGTGCGGGCCGCCGTGCCGGACGGGGCGTCCGCCTTGTTGGGGTGGTGCAGCTCGATGACCTCGACGGATTCGAAGAAGCGGGCCGCCTGCTGGGCGAACTGCATGGTGAGCACGGCGCCGATGGAGAAGTTCGGAGCGATGAGCACGCCGACCTCGGGCGAGGCGGCGAGGGAGGTGCGCAGCTGCGCGAGGCGGTCCTCGGTCCAGCCGGTGGTGCCGACGACGGCGTGGATGCCGTGGCGGACGCAGAAGTCGAGGTTGCCCATCACGGCGCCGGGGTTGGTCAGCTCGACCGCCACCTGGGCACCGGCCTCGGCCAGGGTCTCCAGCTTGTCGCCTCGGCCCAGGGCCGCGACCAGCTCCATGTCCTCTGCGGCCTCGACGGCCCGTACGGCCTCGGAGCCGATGCGCCCCTTGGCGCCCAGTACGGCCACGCGCAGCTTGCTCATCGTTTCCAGCTCTCTGTAGGTGGTGCGTCGGCTAGGCGACGGCGTCGTCCAGGCGGGCCGCCTGCCGGTCGGTCAGCGGGCCGATGACGGACAGCGAGGGGCGGGAGCCCAGGACGTCGCGGGCCACCTCCCGGACCTCGTCGGGGGTGACGGCGGATATCCGGGCGAGCATCTCGTCGACCGACATCTGCTCTCCCCAGCACAGCTCACTCTTGCCGATGCGGTGCATCAGCGCGCCGGTGTCCTCCAGGCCCAGGACCGTGGAGCCGCGGAGCTGGCCGATCGCGCGGTGGACCTCGTCGTCGGTGAGGCCGTCGGCCGCCACCTGGTCGAGCTGGTCGCGGCAGATCTTGAGCACGTCGGGCACCTGGTTGGGGCGGCAGCCCGCGTAGACGCCGAACAGCCCGCAGTCGGCGAAGCCCGAGGTGTACGAATACACGCTGTAGGCCAGGCCGCGCTTCTCGCGGACCTCCTGGAAGAGGCGGGAGGACATGCCGCCGCCGAGGGCGGTGTTCAGGACGCCCATGGCCCAGCGGCGGTCGTCCGTGCGGGACATCCCGGGTACGCCGAGGATGACGTGCGCCTGCTCGGTCTTGCGGTTGAGGTGTTCGACGCGGCCGGTGGTGCGGATGTTCCGGGCGCCCGCGCGGGGGTCGACCGGGGCGGCGTCCGTGCGGCCGAGGGCCCCGGCCCGCTCGAAGGCGCTGCGGACGAGGCGGACGACCTTGGCGTGGTCGATGTTGCCCGCGGCGGTGACGACGAGGTGGGTGGGGTCGTAGTGCTTCTTGTAGAAGCGGCGGATGCGCTCGGGGGTGAGGGCGTTGACCGTGTCGACGGTGCCCAGGACCGGGCGGCCGAGGGGGGTGTCGCCGAGCATGGTGTGCGCGAACAGGTCGTGCACGCAGTCGCCCGGGTCGTCCTCGGTCATCGCGATCTCCTCGAGGATGACGCCGCGCTCGGCGTCCACGTCCTCGGGTTCGATCAGCGAGCCGGTGAGCATGTCGCACACCACGTCGATGGCGAGCGGCAGGTCGGCGTCGAGCACCCGCGCGTAGTAGCAGGTGTATTCCTTCGCGGTGAAGGCGTTCATCTCGCCGCCGACCGCGTCGATGGCCGAGGAGATGTCCAGGGCGCTGCGCCGCTCGGTGCCCTTGAAGAGCAGGTGCTCGAGGTAGTGGGTGGCGCCGTTGAGGGAGGGGGTCTCGTCGCGGGAGCCGACGTGGGCCCAGATGCCGAAGGTGACCGAGCGGACCGACGGCAGGGTCTCGGTGACGATGCGCAGACCGCCCGGGAGGGTGGTCCGGCGGACCGTGCCGGCGCCCGCGGTGCCCTTGAGAAGCGTTTGGGTACGGGCGACGGCCCGCCCCTCCGAAGAGGGGCGGGCCGTCGTCGCGTGCGTACGGGACGTCACTTGGCGGCGTCGTCCTTCTCGGCGTCCTCGTCCTCGATCACGGGGATCAGGGACAGCTTGCCGCGCTGGTCGATCTCGGCGATCTCGACCTGGACCTTGGCGCCCACCGCGAGCACGTCCTCGACGTTCTCCACGCGCTTGCCGCCGGCCAGCTTGCGGATCTGCGAGATGTGCAGCAGGCCGTCCTTGCCCGGGAGCAGGGAGACGAACGCACCGAAGGTCGTCGTCTTCACGACGGTGCCCAGGTAGCGCTCGCCGACCTCCGGCATGGTCGGGTTGGCGATGCCGTTGATCGTGGCGCGGGCGGCCTCGGCGGCCGGGCCGTCGGCGGCACCGATGTAGATGGTGCCGTCGTCCTCGATCGTGATGTCGGCGCCGGTGTCCTCCTGGATCTGGTTGATCATCTTGCCCTTGGGGCCGATGACCTCACCGATCTTGTCCACGGGGATCTTGACGGTGATGATCCGCGGGGCGTTGGGGGACATCTCGTCCGGGGTGTCGATGGCCTCCGTCATGACATCCAGGATGTGCAGACGGGCGTCGCGGGCCTGCTTCAGCGCGGCGGCCAGGACCGAGGCGGGGATGCCGTCGAGCTTGGTGTCGAGCTGCAGGGCCGTGACGAACTGCTTGGTGCCGGCGACCTTGAAGTCCATGTCGCCGAAGGCGTCCTCCGCACCGAGGATGTCGGTGAGGGCGACGTAGTGGGTCTGGCCGTCGATCTCCTGGGAGATCAGGCCCATGGCGATACCGGCGACGGGGGCCTTGAGGGGCACACCGGCGTTCAGCAGCGACATGGTGGAGGCGCAGACCGAGCCCATGGACGTCGAGCCGTTGGAGCCCAGCGCCTCGGAGACCTGGCGGATGGCGTACGGGAACTCCTCGCGCGTCGGCAGCACCGGCACGATGGCACGCTCGGCGAGCGCGCCGTGGCCGATCTCGCGGCGCTTGGGCGAGCCCACGCGGCCGGTCTCACCGACGGAGTACGGCGGGAAGTTGTAGTTGTGCATGTAGCGCTTGCGGGTCACCGGGGAGAGGGTGTCCAGCTGCTGCTCCATGCGGAGCATGTTGAGGGTGGTGACGCCCAGGATCTGGGTCTCGCCACGCTCGAACAGGGCGGAGCCGTGCACCCGCGGGATCGCCTCGACCTCGGCGGCGAGCGTACGGATGTCCGTGATGCCGCGGCCGTCGATGCGGACCTTGTCCTTGATGACGCGCTCGCGGACCAGGGACTTGGTCAGCGAACGGTAGGCGGCGGAGATCTCGCGCTCGCGGCCCTCGAACTGCGGGAGCAGCTTCTCGGCGGCCACCGCCTTGACGCGGTCCAGCTCGGTCTCGCGGTCCTGCTTGCCGGCGATGGTGAGCGCCTGGGCGAGCTCGTCCTTGACGGCGGCGGTCAGCGCCTCCAGGACGTCGTCCTGGTAGTCGAGGAAGACGGGGAACTCGCCGGTCGGCTTGGCGGCCTTGGCGGCGAGGTCCGACTGGGCCTTGCACAGCACCTTGATGAAGGGCTTGGCGGCCTCGAGACCGGCGGCGACGACCTCTTCGGTCGGGGCCTCGGCGCCGTCCTTGACCAGCTGGATGGTCTTCTCGGTGGCCTCGGCCTCGACCATCATGATCGCGACGTCGCCGTCCGGGAGGACCCGGCCGGCCACGACCATGTCGAAGACGGCGTCCTCGAGCTCGGTGTGGGTCGGGAAGGCGACCCACTGGCCCTTGATCAGGGCGACACGGGTGCCGCCGATGGGGCCGGAGAAGGGCAGGCCGGCCAGCTGCGTGGAGCAGGAGGCGGCGTTGATGGCGACCACGTCGTAGAGGTGGTCGGGGTTGAGCGCCATGATCGTCTCGACGATCTGGATCTCGTTGCGCAGGCCCTTCTTGAAGGAGGGGCGCAGCGGCCGGTCGATCAGGCGGCAGGTGAGGATCGCGTCCTCGCTGGGGCGGCCCTCACGGCGGAAGAAGGAACCGGGGATCTTCCCGGCTGCGTACATCCGCTCCTCGACGTCGACGGTCAGCGGGAAGAAGTCCAGCTGGTCCTTCGGGGTCTTGGAAGCGGAGGTGGCCGACAGCACCATGGTGTCGTCGTCCAGGTACGCCACGGCGGAACCGGCGGCCTGCTTGGCCAGGCGGCCCGTCTCGAAGCGGATGGTGCGGGTGCCGAAGGAACCGTTGTCGATGACGGCCTCGGCGTAGTGGGTCTCGTTCTCCACCAGGAATATCTCCTCGTCTGCGTCCGCTGCCCGTGTGGCAGCGGACCTTCTGCGGAGGAGCGCCGTGCGGGCCGGTCTTCGATCGAAGCACCCGGAAATCTCCGGGGGCCACTACCGAGGACCGGCGGCCAGGAGGCGCTCTCCCCGCGTTCGCTTTTGCGATATGGCACCAGACTACAAACGTTCCGTCCACCGCGGGGTGGCGAAAGAGTCCGGCGCGTACGGCAAAGGGAGCGGCCCCCGGTGGGAACCGCTCCCTTTATGGCGTCTTACTTGGCGCCCGCCGCGCCGCGGCGGATGCCGAGGCGCTCGACCAGCGCACGGAAGCGCGTGATGTCCTTCTTGGCCAGGTACTGCAGCAGGCGGCGACGCTGGCCGACCAGCAGCAGCAGACCACGGCGGGAGTGGTGGTCGTGCTTGTGGGTCTTGAGGTGCTCGGTCAGGTCCGAGATGCGACGGGTGAGCATCGCGACCTGGACCTCGGGGGAACCGGTGTCACCCTCCTTGGTGGCGTACTCGGACATGATCTGCTTCTTCGTTGCGGCGTCGAGCGACACGCGGACTCCTTCAAGATCTGGTCCTTGAGCGCCCCTGGTTTGCTTCACAGGGAATCTTGGATGACTCGATCGGACCGTCACACAGCGTACCAGTAAGAAACGGCCCCCCGACCGGGTGGTCGGGGGGCCGCGGCGCGCAGGGTGTGGCCGTCGCTAACTTCCGGTGAGGCCGCGCACGGTCGCGTACACGTCCAGCACCGCGAGGCACAGCGGGACCAGGGACAGCAGGACCAGGCCGTCGAAGATGTCGAAGATCCGGCCCCAGAAGGGGGTGACGCCCTTGCGGGGGACGACCAGGCCGACGCCGACGAGGATGGCGGCGCCCACCGCGATGCTGGCGGAGAACCAGATGGTGCGTATGTTGAGCGGGCCGGAGTCGTCGAACCTGAGCAGGTCGACGAAGATCTCCTGCGGCGGGTTCAGCGCGACACCCAGGATCAGCAGGACGATCGTGAAGATGCCGGCGATGGTGAGGCAGGCGACCTGCGCGGTGTACTCGAAGAGCCGGGCGCGCAGCATGATCGTGATGCCGGCGGCCAGGGCCAGCAGCTGGGCCCACATGTTGTCGGAGAAGCCGAGGACGATACCGGCGGAGCCGACGACGAGGGCGGCGCAGCCGGCGACGAGGCCGAGGAGCAGCTCGTGGCCGCGCTTGGCCTGGTTGCCGATCTTGATGAAGTCGACCGACTCGGTCTCGCCGCGCTCGCCGTCGTAGCCCTTGGCGATCTGGTCGGGCGACTTGTAGCCGATGGGCAGCCGGGCGAAGCGGGCGGAAAGTCCGGGGAGCCAGGCGACCATCGCGATGGCGACGACGGCGGTGACGGCGGCGACATCGATCGGCCGGGCGTCGGTGAGGATCGCCGCGAAGACGGCGAGGGTGCCGATGGCGGACAGGAACGCGGCCGCCACGAAGGGTGCGTCGCCGCGCGGCAGCAGGACCACCAGCAGGATGGAGGCGATCAGTACGGTCACACAGCCGACGAGGAGCTGGAGCCGGCCGGGTCCGTGGCCGGCCTCGACGGCGAAGATGCCGGAGCCGGCGATCAGCAGGTGCGGCAGGGACGCGAGGCCCAGGGCGATGGAGGAGCCGTGGTCGTCGTAGACGCGGGCGCGGACGCCGGCCAGGGCGACCAGGACGATGCCGGTGACGCCGGCGATGATGCCGGGCAGGCTGTGCATGTCGCGGTGTTGGACCGGGTTCGAGACCCACAGCGCGAAAGCCATCATGACGAGCAGCAGGACGCCGGCCGTGAGACCGACGTAAATCATCAGGTCGTCGCTCCAGCGGCTGCGGTTCTGCTTGACCGCGGAGGCGACGGCGTCCGAGACGTCGTCGAAGACCGGGAGCGGGAGCGATTCGGCGAACGGCTTCAGAAGAAGAAGGTCGCCGTCGAGGATCTGCTGCTGGGCGAGCGACTGTCCGGCGTCAAGTACCGTGCCGTCGCGGCGTACGAGGTGGTAGCCGGTCGGAGCGCCCTCCGCCTGGGACTGCCCGGAGAGCCGCAGAATCTCCGGATAGATGTCGACGAGTGCGACGTCCTCCGGCAGAGCCACATCGATCCGTGCATCCGGCGCGGCGACTGTGACCCGGCAGAAGCCGGTGCCAGTGCTCGTGCTCACCTGGCGGTTCCCCCTATCCGTTGGGCGTTTTGTCGCGTCACGCGCCCTATATATAAAGCCGTCACTACGGGGCTGTGGCACGCTCGCGGTGCGTCAGCGTACCGTCCGCCCGGGGGGCTGCCCCACCCACCCCATCACTTGACCCGTAACAGTAGGATCAACGCCTGCGTCGGGCCAAGGACTTGTGCCCGGGGGACCGTCAAACCAACGGGGGCGGTCCGAGACTGCGAGATGCATGAAGGACTGATGCCTCGGTGAGCGTTGTCATCGTCAAGCGCCCGCCCCGCGCGCTGCCACCTGAAGTACCCGCGGAGGAGGTGACACTGGAGGCGCCTCCGGAGCTTCCCCGCGAAGGGGAGTCGGAGAATCTGCTGATGACCTTCATGCCCATGATGGGCATGGCGTCGTCGGCGGGATTCCTCTTCATGGGCAATCAGCCGTTCATGAAGATCATGGGCGGCTTCATGGTGGCGTCCACCCTGGCGATGGCGATCATGCAGATCGTCAAAGCCCGCCAGGGTCCTTCCGGGCAAATGGTCCAGGAACGCCAGGACTACCTCAAGTACCTTGCGCAAAAGCGCAAAGAGGTGCGCCGCACCGCCCGCAAGCAGCGGGACGCCCAGCTCTACATCCATCCCGACCCGGCTCAGCTGTGGTCGGTGGTGGCCGAGGGCAAGCGGGTGTGGGAGCGCCGGGCGACCGATCCGGACTTCGGGCAAGTACGTCTGGGGCTGGGGCCGCAGCAGCTGGCCACTCCCCTAAGGGCTCCGGAGACCGCTCCGGTCGAAGAGCTGGAGCCGCTCACCGCGCATGCGATGAAGGAATTCCTCGACAAGCACGGACAGTTGGAGGACCTGCCGCTGGCGGTCTCGCTGCGGGCCTTCTACCACCTGACCGTCTCCGGTGACCCGGACACCGTCTACGGCGCCTCGCGCGCCATCCTCGCCCAGCTGTGCACCCTGCACTCGCCCGAGGACCTGGTGGTGGCGGTCGTCGCCGCGCCCGGTGCGCAGGCGGAGTGGGAGTGGACGAAGTGGCTGCCGCAGGTCCAGCACCGGAGCACGGACGGCGCCGGCAGCCGCCGGCTGGTCGTCGGCGACCTCGGCGAGATCGAGGAGCTGCTGGCGGATGAGCTGGACGGCCGCGGGCGCTTCAGCCCGCAGGGCGCTCCGGTGACCGACACCCCGCATGTGGTGCTCGTGCTCGACGGCGGCGACGTGCCGATGGACTCGGTGATCGCCGGGGCCGAGGGTTTGCAGGGCGTCACCATCCTCGAGGTCGTCCCGGGCGACCTGGACGAGATCCGCGGTGGTCTGGCCGTACAGGTGTGGCCGGGCAAGCTGGTGCTGGAGTCGGCGAGCGGCGCGGTCTACCACGGTGTGTGCGACACGCTGTCGATCCCCGAGGCGGAGGCGCTGGCGCGCCAGCTCGCCCCGCTGCGGGCCGGTTCGGGTGCGGACGGCGAGGAACCGCTGCTGTCCAACCTGGACTTCACCGACCTGCTCAACATCGGCGATGCCGGTTCCGTCGATGTGTCGCGTACCTGGCGTCCCCGGACGCTGGCCGAGCGGCTGCGCGTCCCGCTCGGTGTCGACCGGGACGGCCAGCCGGTCATGCTGGACATCAAGGAAGCGTCGCAGCAGGGCATGGGCCCGCACGGTCTGTGTGTCGGTGCGACCGGTTCCGGTAAGTCCGAGGTGCTGCGCACCCTGGTGCTCGCCCTGGCGGTCACCCACTCCTCGGAGACGCTGAACTTCATCCTCGCGGACTTCAAGGGTGGCGCCACCTTCACCGGTATGTCGGAGATGCCGCACGTCGCAGCGGTCATCACCAACCTCGGCGAGGACGTCACGCTGATCGACCGCATGCGCGACTCGATCACCGGTGAGCTCCAGCGCCGTCAGGAGCTGCTGCGCTCGGCGGGCAACTACGCGAACATCACCGACTACGAGAAGGCGCGTGCCGCGGGTGCCCCGCTGGAGCCGCTGCCGTCGCTGGTGATGATCATCGACGAGTTCTCCGAGCTGCTCGCCGCCAAGCCCGACTTCATCGAGATGTTCATCCAGATCGGCCGTATCGGCCGATCGATGGGTGTGCACATGCTGCTCGCCTCGCAGCGTCTGGAAGAGGGCAAGCTGCGCGGTCTGGACACGTTCCTTTCGTACCGGCTGGGTCTGCGGACGTTCTCCGCGGCCGAGTCGCGGACCGCGATCGGTGTGCCGGACGCCTACCACCTGCCGAACGTTCCCGGTTCCGGCATCCTGAAGTACGACACCGAGACGATGGTCCAGTTCAAGGCCGCGTATGTCGGTGGTGTCTACCGCGGCCCGGGTAGCGGCGGACGTGGCGGCGTCGGCGGCGGGTCGATGCAGATGCCGGTGCCGTTCACCGCGGCCCCGGTCATCGAGCAGATCATCGAGGAGCCCGTCGTCGTCGAGACGGACGAGCCCGAGATTGACGACGCGCTGGCCGACACCGTTCTGGACGTCATCGTCCAGCGCATGGTGGGCCAGGGCCCGCCGGCGCACCAGGTGTGGCTGCCCCCGCTGGAGGAGCCGCCCACGGTCAACCAGCTGCTGCCGACGCTGGCGGTCACCCCCGAGCGGGGTGTCCACGCGCCGGAGTACACCGCGCTGGGCAAGCTCGTGGTGCCGGTCGCGCTGGTGGACAAGCCGTTCGAGCAGCGGCGTGACGTGATGTACCTGGACTTCTCCGCCGGTGCCGGTCACGGCCTGGTCGTGGGTGGTCCGCAGTCCGGTAAGTCCACGCTGATGCGGGCCGCCATCGCCTCGTTCGCGCTCACCCACACCCCGGCCGAGGTGCAGTTCTACTGCCTCGACTTCGGTGGCGGCGGCATGCTGACCATGGAGGGCCTGCCGCACGTCGGCGGTGTCGCGTCCCGTCTGGACGCCGAGAAGGTGCGCCGTACGGTCTCCGAGGTCGTCGGCATCCTCAACGAGCGCGAGGAGTTCTTCCGGGCCAACAGCATCGACTCGATCTCCACCTACCGCCAGCGGCGGGCGGCGGGCGCGTTCCCCGACCAGAAGTGGGGCGACGTCTTCCTCATCATCGACGGCTGGGGAACGTTCAAGACGGACTACGAGCAGATGGACCCGGTGATCCTCGACATCGCCGCACGGGGTCTCGGTTTCGGTGTCCACCTGTTCCTCTCCGCCTCGCGCTACACCGAGGTGCGGCCCGCGCTGCGGGACCAGCTCCTCAACCGCGTCGAGCTGCGTCTGGGCGACGCCATGGAGTCGGAGTTCGACCGCAAGCGCGCGGAGAACGTCCCGATGGGCAAGCCCGGTCGCGGTCTGTCGCCCGACAAGCTGGACTTCCTGGCGGCACTGCCGCGGCTGGACGGCATGTCCGACCCGGAGACGATCAGCGACGGCATCGCGAACCTGGTCTCGACGGTCAGCGAGAACTGGCAGGGCGAGCCCGCTCCGGCGGTGCGGATGCTGCCGACGATGCTCCACGTCAACGAGCTGCCCAAGGGCAGCGACTACCCGGAGCACGGCGTCGCGATCGGTGTCGACGAGATGACGCTGTCGCCGGCGTTCATCGACTTCGAGACCGACCCGCTGCTGGTCATCTACGGCGAGAGCGAGTCGGGCAAGTCGGCGCTGGTGCGTCTGATCGCCAAGCAGATCGCGGAGCGGTACCCCTCGGACAAGGCGCTCATGGTCGTCTCCGACTACCGGCGCGCGCACCTCGGGGAGATCCCGGAGAGCCATCTCTACAAGTACTGCGCCGCGGGTCCGCAGCTGCAGGAGGTCATCAGCGGTCTGGCCGGTTCGCTGAGCCGACGGATGCCGGGGCCGGACGTCACGCCGGAGCAGCTGCGCAACCGCAGCTGGTACGACCTGCCGGACGCGTTCGTGATCGTGGACGACTACGACCTGGTGGCGACCAGCACCGGCAACCCGCTGCAGCCGCTGCTGGAGCATCTGCCGTTCGCCCGTGACCTGGGTCTGCGCCTGATCATCGCGCGCAACTCCTCGGGCGCCGGCCGGTCCTCGTTCGAGCCCGTGATGCAGCGCACCAAGGAGCTCGGTGCGCAGGGTCTGATACTGTCCGCCGACCCGGCCGAGGGTCCGCTGATGGGCAACATCAAGGGCCAGAACCTGACGCCTGGACGGGCGACGTTCGTCACGCGTAAGCGCGGTGCGCAGCTGGTCCAGACGGGCTGGCTGCCGCCGCAGAGCGGCTGACCGGTCGCACGCACAACGGCGGTGGGGCGTCCCTCTCAGGAGGGGCGCCCCACCGCCGTTTGCGGGGCCGGGCCCAGTGGGCGTGCCGGGCTTTGTGCACGTGCCGGGGCCTCGTGGGCGTGTCAGCCGAAGGCGCCGCCATCCTTCGTCTTGGCGCCCTTGGCCGCCTTGGCCTCGTCGGCTTCCTTGGCTTCCTTGGCCGCCCGTTCGACCGCCGCGGCCGGGGTTGTCCGTACGCCCTTGGCGATGTTCTCGCCGCCGCGCGCCGTGCCGTCGCCCTTCGGACCGAAGGGGTCGGCTCCGTGCACCGCCGTGGAGGTCTCCCACCGGTGCGTCGCGGCCGGTCCCTGCCGGCCGCCGCCCCCGCCGCCGCGCTTGCTGAACGCGCCGCCGAGGCCGTTGGCGAGCTGGCCGAGGGCCATGAAGCCGTAGGCGAAGTTGGTGCCGGACTGCTGCCCGCCGGAGTTGTTGGCCTGCGCCTGGCTACGGTCCTCGTGGTCCTCGCTGTCCTTCTCGGCGGGAGGCGCGGCGGCCAGTTCCAGATCCGCTGCGGCCAGTTCGAAGGCCGGCAGCGAGTCGTCGACGGAGCGCCTGAGCTGGTGCCATTCCCCGGCGAACGCCTCGCCCGCCGGCCCCTGCCAGTGGGCCGCGGCGGCGCTGCTGACGTGCCGGTCCAGATCGCGTACGAGTCCGTCGAGGTGTTTGCCCATGTCCCGCCAGCCGGCCGCCGCTTCGTGCAGTGCCTCGGGGTTGCGCCGCTCGCTCACTTGACGCTCCGCATCATCTCGACCAGCTCTTCCTCGGCCGCCTGTGCATTGGCCGCGGTCTCCTTGATGCCGCCGCCCACCTCGGCGAGCCGCTCCTGCAGCATGACGAGGGCGTGCTCGGCCTGTTCGTACCGCTCCAGATGCGCGCGGGCCTCCTCGCGGCTGCTGCCGAAGCCGTCCCGCAGCGCCTCGGCGTCCGCCTTCCGTTTGAATGCCGCCAGCTGCCGGCCCAGTTCTTCCGCGCGTATCTCGAAGGTCGCACCGAGCTTGTGCAACTCCTCCGAACTGAGCCGGACTTCATCGGACATCTTTTCTCCCCGAATTGAATAGCGGCTGGCCGCTGTGCTTCTTCTCAGGTCTAGCACACCCGCAAACGGCCCGGACCCCGCTACGGAGCGGGCACCCAACACACCGCCGAATACATACGGAGCAATACACAGCAATACCGACAACCCCGCCTTGACGCCCTGTTCACACCGGTCATTACACTCGGCATGCCGGTGCAGCACACGAGTTGCTGTGCCACCACATCAAGGGGGACGCAGATGAGCAACGATCGGCAGATCCAGGACGAGGACCTGATGGACGTCGCCGCGGATCCGGAGCAGGCGCACCGGCTGCGCAAGGCCCTCCAGACGCTGTCGGACAACCCCAACGTCGGCGGCAAGCTCAAGGAGATGGCTCAGGAGGTGCTCTCCGGCCGGATGGGCATGAAGGAAGCCATCGAGA
This sequence comes from Streptomyces sp. NPDC101227, assembly GCF_044767545.1. Taxonomy (NCBI): domain Bacteria; kingdom Bacillati; phylum Actinomycetota; class Actinomycetes; order Kitasatosporales; family Streptomycetaceae; genus Streptomyces; species Streptomyces sp. NPDC101227. Next base: position 18,503 of record NZ_JBIWOD010000015.1, read on the forward strand.
CGCCGAGCTACATGGACGCCATCGGCGACCGGATGCACGAGATGCGCCGGGCGGCGGAGAACCAGACGATGGCGGAGCGGGAAGCCTCGCGCGAGCAGTTCGGCAAGTGGCAGCGGGAACAGGAGGAGAAGGAGGCCGAGGAGCGTGCCGAGCGCGACGGCCCCTCCGCCAACATCGTGACCGGTCCGCGGCGCGGCGGCCGGACCGGCGGCCACCGGGGATGACCCTGCTGCCCCTGCGATCGCCGGGGCGGCACCCGTAGGCGCACTGCGGCTCCCGTGGCCACGGTGCGCCGCCCGCGCCGCCTCCGGTGCGCATACGGGCCGCGCCGTCCGCGGGGCCCGTACACGGCCGCTCTCCGGCGCGGCCGCGGACCGCAGTCGAAAGAAAGTGGATCACCGGCCGGACATTCGCCGCATGCCACTCACTTTTCACGCTCTTTCCGTGCCCTTTACGCTCGGAGCGACCGTATTTTCTCCACAAACGGCGACCCGTACCTCACGTCGCTCACACCCCCCACCAGCCCCGGCCTGGATGTTCCGGTTATGGAACAGCCGGGCCCCGGCGGCGTGGCACAGGTGCGCCGGATCATAAGATCGAGCAGATAGAGACGCAGAAATCCACGCGAGTGGAGGGCGGGATTGATGGGGGACGAGGAAGTCATGAGCGCCGCAGCCGAAGGCAGTGCCGCGAGGCCCGCATACGAGCCGCATCCGTTCATCGGCGGGCGCACGGCCGCGCTGCGCGCGCTCGCGGCCTGGCGTATGCGGTGGCCCGGTGCGCCCCGCGTCATCGTGCTCACCGGAAGCCCGGGCAGCGGCCGTTCGCGGCTGATCCACGGTTTCCTGATGCTGTGTGAGCCCGAATACCGCAAGCGGCTGCCGCTGGACGACATGGACCCGGCGACCGTCCCCCCGGACCTCCCGCCGCCCGCCGTGCCGAGCCCCGCCCTGCGTACCGCCGACCAGTTCCAGTGGCTGATCGCGGACCACTTCGGGCTGCAGGCCGCCCGTGCCGCGGACATCTTCACCGAACTCGCCGCGCTCGAGGAGCCGGTGACGATCGTGGTGCCGGATGTCGACGCGGCCGGTCCGGTACGTGCCGTGGGCGAGCCGGCCCGCCTCGTACGGGACGTCCTCAAGCCGCTCGCGGCGACCGAAACGGTTCAGCTGCTCGCCGATGTCCCGCGCGAACTGGCCGCCGAGCTGGCCGGGTCGCTGCCGCGCGGGCAGGTGCAGATCATCGACCTCGACGAGGCCGAGTGGGCCGACCCCGAGGGGCTGCTGCTGCACGCCGAGACCGCGCTCGACCCCGGCTTCGGGGCGCCGGAGCTCCCGTTCACCACCGACCCGGCCGCCCGCCGGGCGCTCGCCGAGGCGATGGCGCGCCGCGCGGGCACCAACCGGCTGACCTTGCAGCTCGCCGTGCAGTCGGTGCTCATGCAGCCCGAGGGCTTCGACCCGGTCGACGAGTCCCAGCTGCCGGCCGATGTCGGCGAGGCGCTGGACCTGCACGCCCGCCGCCTGGGCGCCGATCCCCAGACGCTGCGGCTGATCCTGGCGCCGCTGGCGTTCGCCGAGGGCGAGGGGCTGCCCGTCGAGCTGCTGGGCCTGCTGTCCGGCGCCGTCGCCGGACGGGACATGAGCCAGGACATCGCGGACGGCATGCTGCTGGCCGCGCCGTTCGTCCAGCCGGTCGAGGTGGCAGCGGACGAGGACTCGGAGGACTCCGAGGAAGGCGCCGGCGGCGACCGTACGCTGCTGCGCCTGATGCACCCGGCGATCGCCGAGGAGATCCGCGCCGGTCTGCCCGGCGTCCGCGAGGCGCAGACCGAGATCGCCATGGCGCTGCTGGAGGCGGTGCCCGAGCAGAACTGGGCCAAGGCCGACCCCTACATCCGCGACCACCTCGCGGCGCACACCCTCGAGGCCGGACTGCTCCCCCGGCTGTTCACCGACCCGGGCCTGTTCGCGCACGCCGACCCGGTGACGCTGCGGGCGGCAGTGGAGGCCGTGCCGCCCGAGGAGCTGGACCCGCCGGCCCGCACGTATCTGCGGATCGCGCCCGTGCTCACCCGCACCCAGGCGCCGGCCGGTATGCGGGCGGCACTGCTGGAGACCGCGTTCGTCGAGGACGGGCTCTTCCCGTACGCGCAGGCACTGCACGCCCTCGGCTTCGCGCTGCCGTGGCGGACGCTGTGGAGCGTGCCGCTCGCCGGGGTGGGCGCGGTGCGGACCGGGTATCTGCCGGCGGAGGAGGAAGGCGCCGACAACCGTCAGGTGGCGGCGTTCCTCGTACCGGAGGGCACGCCCGGCTCCCGTACCGCACAGGGCCCTGCCGACGGCCCGGCCCTGCTCATCCACGATCTGCTGCAGCCGGAGTACGTCGACGTCGCCCCGGAGCAGGTGCTGCGGCCCTCGGACGAGACGCTGGAGGCGGCGCCGCTCGGCATCAGCCGGGGCGCCGACTATCTGCGGGTGTGGGCGCGGGGGACCAAGGAGATGGTGACGGCACTGATCTCCGACACCCCGTTCACCGGCGCCGATCTCTCGCCGGACGGCGTCCTCGTCGTCGCCACGGAGCGCGGTGTGACCGCCCGGCAGATCCTCGCGCCCGTCCCCGCGGCGGCCCCCACCGTGCCGGCCCAGCGCACCGGCACCACCGACTCCGACGCATCCACCGACCCGGATGCCTCCCCCGGCCTCGAAGGAGACCACTCGTGATCACCCAGGCGCAGGCACACGCCACCGCCGCCGGCTGGCTCAACCCCGAGGGGCATCAGGGCCCGCCCCGCGAAGTGGCCATGCAGGAGTTCGACCTCGGCTGGGTGGTGTGGGCCGTGCCGCCGCCTCCGGAGGTCGACCCGCAGACCGGACAGCGGCGTCCGCCCGCCGAGATCGGCACCGCCTGCGGCGTCGTCGACCGCGCGTCCGGTGAGCTGACGGTCTGGCCGTCCGTACCGGTCGATGAGGTCGTGCGGATGTACCAGCAGAAGCACGGCGCCGGTACGGCCACGGGCGCGGCGGCCCCCGCCGACCAGCCGCCGGTCACCGGCCCCGGCAACACCGCCGTCGCCACCTACAACGACCCCTCGACGGGCGAGGAGACCAGCCTCGCCAAGGTCTCCGGCCCCGGCCTGCCGCCCGCCGAGTACCAGCTCTCCGCCGAGCTCGAGCGCCTCGGCGTACGCGGTGAGGACGTCCGGGCGGTGCACACCGACCTGCGCCCCGCGCTGCTGCCCGGCGGCTATCCCGGCGACTTCATCTTCCGCGCCTTCCCCAACGCCCAGTTCTCCTGCACCGAGGGCTACGGCATGCGGCCCGAGGAGCGCGCCGAGGGCGTCGCCGGGCTGCTGCGGCACGTCGAGATGATGTACCAGATCTCGGGGCGGCAGGCGCCGCCGCGGCCGCACCGGCTGCCGGTGCCGGAAGGCGTCGAGGCCGCCCCGGCGATGCGCGATGTGGCGCTCGGCAAGCACCTCACGGAGGTCTTCGGCCCGCAGGGCGTCGTACGGCCGGACGCCGACGACATCGCCGCCACCCAGCTCCCCGAGGCCACGAAGAAGACGCTCACCTGGGCCGGGCTGCCGACGGAGGTCCCGTACTTCTTCACCGCCGACCGGGCCGATGCCCCGCCCGCCGGCGGCCTGTTCACGGACGTCGCCACGTACCTCCGCCAGACCGGGACGGAGGCCCGGCCGGAGACCCTCGAAACCCTCTCCGGTTACGTCCGCTTCGGCACCGACGGCCTCTACACCATGGCCGTGCAGTGCGTCGCCCCGGAACAGAACCAGGGCCTGGTCGGCACCGTCTGGGCCGTCCAGCCCACCTCCGGCGGCGGCCGCTTCACCAACCGCACCCTCGCCGCCTACCTGCGCTCCCTCGCCCTCCTGTCGACCACCCGCCGGCAGATGCAGGGCCTGGACCCGCTTGCGGCGGGCACGGCGGTGGCCGGGTTCCAGGAGCAGATCGCGGCGATCGACTCGTGGGCGCTGGACGACGAGGGCAACTGGTGGTCGCTGATCATCGAGCAGATGTGGCACGGGTTGTACTGAGGGACCGAGACATGTGAAGCATGCGGGGTGGGCGTGTTCGCGGAGGCGGGGGCGCCCACCCGCTTCTGAGCGAGCAGGAGGGTGGAGACCCGCTCGCACCCTGCTGGGACATGGCGCTAATTCGGTCATTCGGTCGTTCGGTCATTCGGTCATGAGGAACGGACTGCCGTCCGGCGGGCCCAGATGGCCGGTTCGCTGCGCTCGTCGCAAAGCTGAATTCGTCTCCTTGGCGGCCCGGAAGGCTTCCTCGACCACTCGACGGGGACGTCCGCCGCCCGGATCACCGTCCGACCATCCGGAGCACGACCACGTCTACATCTACATCTACGTCTGCGTCGACGGCCGTGGTCCGTCGGTGTGGACGGGATGGAGGGCCATTGCGCCGCGCCTGACCGTCGCGGGGCGCCGTCGAAGTCGGCGAGAGCCGAAGGCGTTCAGGGAACGGCCATGGGCACGCGGGCTCTCCCCCGGTCACCGCAGGACAGCCGCTCTCGAACCTCACCCGGACCGGCCGACGCCACCCTCGAAGTCGAGCTGGGCCATGGGGAGTTCGGCACGGACGGGACACAGTCGGTCCCCTGCGGGCTTCCCCAGGGGGCGCGTCCGCCGGCCCTTCCTGACCGCAGCAACGCCGCTGCTCCTCGCGCAGGCCGTTCGGAACTCTCAGGGCAACAGCAACCAGTCCGCCGCCAGAGCCGCCGCCAGCCCGATGCCCAACAGCCAAGTCCCCAGCCGCGTACGTCCGTTCCGGCTGAGTTCGATCACCACGCCGCAGAGCACCAGCGCGGCTCCGTAGACCCCGACCACCAGCACCGAGTGCCGGGACGCCAGGCGAATCACCAGCACCACCGCCATCGCGCCCATCAGCACCGAGGCCACGACGATGCGTATTCGGCGGGCCTGGCGAGGCGTCAGCCCCGCGTAATCCTCGGAAAGGTGCTGCTCATTGCCGGTTGCGTCCATGAGCGGGATGCTACGGGACCACCGATCACCCCCGCCCCCGGATCCCGGCCACACATCCGCCGCGGTGGCTCCCCCGGGGTGGCCGGCGCGGAGCCGGCCCCCACCGTCTCAACCACCCACAATTCCCGCACACTTCACCGCCACCTGCGGCACCATCAAAACTTCACAAAGGGAGGCCGCTCGCGCGCCGCCGCACCCCCCTTCCGCCTTGACACAACAGCCCACAGGTCGCCTAATGTAGGATCATTCGAGAAGTGTCAAGGGCATCAACAAGACACAGTGTAAATCGGGGGCAACTGGTGGCCGGCCAGGCATTTAACGTCGATCCGGACGTACTGAAGACACAGGGCAAAGCGTTCGTCAACATTGGCAACGATTTCTCCAAGGCGTCGAAGAAGCTCAAGGACGACCTCAAAGATGTTGATGCGGCATTCGAGGGCTGCGACTTCGGCGAAATCTTCCTGACGATCTACAATCCCATCGCTGAAGGCATGTTCACCTCGATGGAATCCCTCGGTGAACGCCTCGAGGACGTCGGCGACAAGCTCGACGGCATGGCCCAGAAGTACGCCGAATCCGACGAGCAAGGTGTCCACACCATCAGCGCCGTGGGCCACCCACAGATCTGACGCTCCATCGCTCATCTCCGCGTGGAAACCGAAACGCCGCCCCTGAGCCGGCCGCGTTCCCACCGCCTCCACTCCAGCACCACCACGCCGCCTGAATTCGGCCACAACTGCACGGGGGACAATCGCTGTGTCACTGATGCTGCCGGACGCGCTCGTCGAAGTCCTGAGCCTGATCGGCTACGAATGGCCGAACGCCGACGAGGACAAACTCTTCGAGTGCGCCTCCACCTGGCGCACATTCGCCGAGCAGTGCAATCAGACGCTCTCCGATGGCACCACGGCCGCCAATGAAGTCGTCGGCGCCAACTCGGGCGATGCGATCGAGGGCTTCTCCAAGGAGTGGGGCGCCTACGCCGGCACCGGCGGCAGCGGCGATCACTACCTCCGCGACGCCGCCGCAGCGGCCGAGGTGATCGCCGCCGCCTTCGACGCGGCAGCCATCGCCGTTATCGCCGGCAAGATCGCGGTCATCGCCCAACTCATCGCGCTGGCCATCGAACTCATTGCGGCACAGGCGGCCGCGCCCTTCACCCTCGGCCTCTCCGAACTCGGCGCGGCAGGTGCCACTCAGGCGGCCCGGGTGATCGTCCGCCAGATCCTCGAGAAGCTCAAACGCGAGGTGATGCAGGCGGCGACCAAGGCGATGGAACACGCCACGATGGACGCCATCAAGAAGATGGCCAAGAACGTGGTCTCCAAGGAAGCCCGCAAGCTGGCCATGGACGCGGCCAAGAAGGCGGTGGGCAAGGAAGCCCGCCAGGCGGCCATGGACTACGTCAAGACGACCGTCAAGGACGAGGTCAAGAAGACGGTCGTCGATGCCGCCAAGGACTCCGCCAGGGAATTCGTCACGGACACCGTGGTCCAAGGAGCCAAGGACAAGGCCGCGGAAGCCGGCGAGGAGATGGCAGGCAACCTCGTCGGGCAGGGCATCGAGAACCACTTCGGCGCCCGTGACGGAATCGACCTCGGCGAAACCGCCGACATCGCCAAGGAAAAGGCCGGCGAATACGTCGACGACGTCAAGAAAGACGCCGAAGACCGCATCAACGACTACAAGGACGGCGTCACCAGCCTCGCCGATCCCCAGCACTGGGTGGACCGCGCCAAGGACGACGCCGCCAATGCGGCTGAACACCACACCAACCGCGGCCTGGACGCCGCCCAGCGCCACGTCGACCGCCACACCGGCGGCGCCGCCACCCGCCACCAGGACGTCACGGACGAGGGCCGCAACGCCGTCACGGAACACGTCCGATCGGTGTTCGGCTGACCGCACCGCTCACCGCACCGCCTTTGATGCCCCCGGCTTCTTCGTGATCCATCCACGAAAGGGCCGGGGGCATCAACGCATTGGGGTCAATGCGTTGGGGTCAACGCACTGGGGTCCGCAGCCGTTGTTCCGGCTGCGGACCCCAATTCCGTCTTCAGCTGCGACTAGCCCTTACTGACCCGGCGGCTGCGTGGGCGGCGCCGGCGGCGGGTACGAGCCGGGCGCGCTGGGCTGCTGCTGATACGGGCCAGGCTGCTGCTGGTAGGGACCGGGCTGCTGCGGGAACCCGGGGCCGCCGTAGCCGGGTCCGCCGGGGGGCGGACCATTACGGCCGTTCTTCTTCCGGGCCACGACGATGACAATGACGATGATCGCGACAACGCCGAGAACACCAGCTGCGATGCCCACAATGGCACCGGTACCGAGCCCGCTGTCCTTCTTCTCGCTTGCCTGGTCGCCACCCGATGCACCGGGGCCGGTTGCTCCACCGGTCGGCTCCGTCTTAGGAGTCTTCAGTGGGCCATTCTTGGAACCAGCAGGAATATTGGCCGTCAGTGCCTTCAATGGCCGAATGAAGCCATATCCGTAATGCGGGTCAGGAAGCTTAAGGCCTTGCTTCCCCGGCGCGAGACCAGCCGTCTTGACGAGGCGATTGGCGATCTGACCGGCGGTGAGGTCGGGGAACTTCGCACGCAGGAGTGCTGCGGCAGCCGAGACATACGCCGTGGAGTCAGAAGTTCCATTGGCTCGCCGATAGGGGTAGTCTGTCCTCTGCGCAGAAGCAGACGTGATATATACGCCGGGCGCCGAAAGCATCACCTGGCTACCCGAATTAGAATTCGGCCAGATTTTCCCGGACTTGTCCACAGCCCCCACGGTGACGACTCCGGGGGATGAAGCCAAGGGACCTAGCTCGGCCCCATCGTTCCCGGCACCCACTACAACCAGAACGTCCTTCTTGCTCGCATAGGCCAGCGCTGCTTTATCAGTATCTGAGAGCGAAGTAGGCTCGATAGACATGTTGATGATTGATGCATGGTGATCGACTGCGTACCTAACCCAATCACCAACGTAGGTACTTCCGTCTCCCTGCCCGAAATCTGGCCTCCCAACGGGAAGGATCTTTGCATCCGGCGCGAGGCCCATCACGCCATCGGAATCGCCTGCACCATGCCCATGTCCGGCGATGAGTGACGCCATCGAAGTTCCGTGATCTGCCTCGCTCCCCTGATCACCACGCCCCCCATCAATGAAACTCTTCCCCGGAAGCACATTCCCTTTCAGGTCCGGGTGATTGCCGTAGATGGGGTCATCGATTACCGCGACCGTGACGCCCTTGCCCGTCGATTCCTTCCAGACGCTCTCAGCATCAAACGCCTTCAGCGGCCATTGAGCGTCCCTGATCTCGTCTGCCAAAGCGGTCGGGGCGGCGCCGAAGAGCAGTGCTCCCGCCACCACCGCGCCGCCCACCGCACGCAGCGTTCGCGTGAAGCTCATGCCGTACACCTCTCCCTAGCAAGGTGGGGCCCGCAACCCGAAGACTGCGGGCCCCACTTCGATTCCGCCGATCATTTGATCTTGGCTGACAGGTCCCTACTCGATGACCTTGGGCGCCACATTACGCTCCTTGGTCCAGGTCTCCTCATCCTCGACCAGGTAGTCAGGACGCTGCCCATTCTCGCCCTTGCCCTTGCCCTTGCCGCCGTGAGCCCCAGGAGCGCCGGCCATCCCTGCCGGACGACGACCGCCCTTTGCGCCCTGCTGTGTACCGCCACGGCTGCGATGCAGGCCGGAACCGCCCTGCCCGCCGACTCCGGACTTGCCGCCCTTACCGCCGACGACACCGCCCTTCTGCCGTGCCAGGGCACCGCCCTTGCCGCCAGCGCCGGCTCCGGCTCCCTTGCCTGCGCCAGCACCACCAGCCATGCCTGGCATACCGGCACGGCCCATGCCCCGGGCGCCTGCTCCGGCGGCGCTCCCGCCACGACCGGCGGCACCTCCGACCATGCCTGGCACGCCTGGCATGCCGCCGCCACTCATGCCCGAGGTTGAACCTCCGCCGATACCGGAACCGGAAAGACCGCCAGTGCCTACGCCGCCACCGCCACCGATTCCGCCGCCGATTCCGCCGCCGGCTCCGGCACCGCCGCCAGTCCCAAGTCCACCTGAGAAGCCGTCAAGTCCCGTCCCAACCTGAGGCGCGGGACTCTTGGGGATGCTGCCGATTCCGCCGTCAATTCCGCCCGGACGTGGCGGCTCCATCGGCTGCGGAGTCGTGTATCCCCCGCCCTTCATGCCCGGGATCTTCGGTACCGTTGCACCGCCCTTCGGACCGGAACCAGGCGGAATAAATGGGGCAATTCCCCCAATATTCCCACCGCCATCAGTGTTGCCTGGCGGCCTGATGTCACCACCGCCACCATCATCAATCCCGCCGGCGCCCTGCAACGCCTTCGACCCGGCCCGATACGTCGTCGCCAGCTGCTCCACGTAGTGACCAGCCAACAGCGAAGCCTGCTTCTCAGGATCGATGTTGCCTGCGTTCCTCTGAGCGGCTTCCCCAATAGTCATGTTCGGGTTCTTGAGGTCAGCCTTCAGGCCCGAGTCATCGCGCCCGCCAGTGAAGAAGCCGATGGCGCCACCGATCATTGTGCCGGCCCCTGGGCTGCCGACGGCGGTTCCGACTGCTGCGCCCTTGGCAACAGACTTCGCCGAGTCCCCGACCTTGTCTTTGAGGTCATCCCACCAGGACGGCTCCTCGATGCCGGCGACGGCTTCCTTGGCGGTGCTCAGGTTTTCGCTGACCTGATGCAGGATGTAGCCGGCAAGGTGCGGGTATGCCGCAAGGTTCGCGAAGGCTTTGCCGATCTCTTGTGCAGTCTTGGCGAACTGATCGGCAGAGGGGCCGTGCCAGGTTTGAAGGACCTTGGTCACTGCATCATCGAAATGCTTCTTGATGCCGCCGTCCCAGTCCGTGGAAGTCCAGTCGGAGCCGCCGCCCACCAGCTTGATGCGCACCTGCTTCCAGCCCTCGGCGACGTTGCCGACTTCGCCCGGGTTGGAGCCCGCCACCATTTCCTTGATGTCGCCGAGCTCCTTTTCAGTGAACTGCGGGCGACTTTTGAGGATGGCGGGACCCATTTCTTGTTCCTCGCCCGATCCCTTGGGCGGCGTCACACTTGTCTTCGGCACGTGACACGGCGTCGGCGTGTACTTAGTTTCCTTCGATGCCATCTGTTGTCCCCCACTCCGTCATCGGGCATGTCCCATCGGTCACTGCGATCCGCCAGCTGATGTCACTGCCCCTACATCTTGATGCTGTTTTCTGCTTCCGCATCCTGGTACGCGTCCCTGACCTTGGCCGACTTCTTCCCGAAAGCATCAACAAGGGCGTCGACTCTCTTCATCACCCTTGTGATGTTCCCCTTCACCACCTTGTGAGCGCTATAGAGCTCACTCACCTCACTGAAATTGGATCCCAGGGAACCCTGCGGCAGGTAGGTGCTGTGCTCGGACGTGCTCTGCGCGTCGCCCATGAAGGCAAGGACCTTGTGGAGCTCCCTTACGACCTCTTCCAAGGCGTCCAGGTCTACGCCGTACTCGCCTTTACCACCCATGATCAAGCCTCCCCGTTCGTGCCAATACCATTTTTACGTCGCCAGTCGCGAAGTGCGACGGCGGATCCAACTACCGCACCGGCAGCGAGGATTCCGCCGCCGACGATATAGATGGCGATGCGGGTGCGCCGGTCCTCTTCGCTTTCACCCAAAGTGATCGAGACCGGTTTGATGTCGAGGCCGGCGGCTGCGTTCTTGTTTTGGTCCGGCTGGGGTTTGGCAGTGGGCCGCTCGTCGTCATTGAGGGCCGCTACCGGGTCGACGACGCCCCAGCCGATGAAGTCGTCCCGCTTCGTCTTGACGCGCTCCGCGGTCTTCTCCAGGTGCCAGATGACTTCCTGGGGCTTCCATTTTCCGCCGACCTTGTCGTGCTTGTGCTTCGAGATGAGCAGAGCTGCGGCTCCCGCGGCGTAGGGTGCGGCGAAGCTGGTGCCCTGGTCGACGCAGTTACCACCGTCGGGAACGGTGGAGACCATGCTGACGCCGGGAGCGGCGATACTGACGAAGTCTCCGGACTGGGAGAAGGGCGCGCGCTCGTTGTTGCGGTCGGAGGCCGCCACCGCCATCACATTGGGATAGTCCTTGGAGAAGGCAGCCGGCCACATCTCCTTCTCGCCGCCGTCGGCACCGCCATTGCCCGCCGAGGCGACGATCAGGATGTTGTCCGCCGCTGCCCTGGCGACCGCCTGTTCAAGGACGGCCAACTTGTCCCTGCTGGCGTCGGTGCCCTGAGAGATGTTGATGACATCGACCTTTGCCTGCCTCGCCTTGTCGATGGCCCGGGCAAGCGTTTCGGCCGTGCTGCCCTTTTCCGAACTGGTCGTCTTGAAGGGGATGATCTTCGCTTTGGGCGCGATGCCGACGAAGCCGGAACCGGGATAGCGTTGGGCGGCGATGATGCCCGCGACCTTGGTGCCGTGGCCGACCGTGTCCTGGGTTGCCTTGCCGCCGCCGGCAACGGTGGCGCCTCCGGAGCCAAGTGCACGCCTGATCTGCGGGTTGTCGCTGTCGACTCCCGTGTCGATGACGGCGACCTTGGCGTCCTCGCCCTCCGTGTCCTCCCACAGCTGAGTGGTCAGGAGACGCTGGAGGGACCAGGGGGTCTCTTTTATGTAGTTGGTGCCGAACTTGCACTCGGTGCTGTTGAGCGGCGTGTTCTCGTCCGCGGCCGCCGGCGCGGCGGTGGCGCAGGACAGGCCGGCGACGCAGGCCGCCGTGACCAGTGCGCCCGCCGCTCGTCGGCGGTGCCCGGCTCGGTGACCAATGGCGCGAGATCCCACGGGTTGTCTGCTCTCCATCTGTGGCGTAACGGTCAGGAACGAGGAGTGAAAGGCGAGGGGGAAGGGCGAGGAAGAGGCAGCGGCGGGAGTTCTACGGAGGAATCGGGCCAGAAGCCGCGAAACCGAGGTGGACGGCAGAAGGGCGAGCGCACTATTTGCAGCGCGCTCGCCCTCATTGACCACTGTGCGAGCCGTGAGGGCTGCTCAGCCGGTTGCCATCCGTACCTGTGCTGACGTGAGGTCAGCCCGCCCAGATACCGGCGTTCTTGTGCTCAGTGCTCTGGTAGTTCTGAGCGGCCTGGTCCAGCGCCTTGGCGATGGCCTCGAGCGTCGAGTGCAGGGAATCGGCGCGCTGGTCCCACTCGCGCTGGCGGGCCTGGTAGCCCTCCTGCGCCGAGCCTTCCCAGCTCGCAGCGATCTTCTTGACGCCTGCCTCGAGGTCGTCGAGCTGCTGACGGATCTTGTTCGCCGTGTTACGCACGTCGGAACTTGCCTGCTGGATCGTCGAGAAATTAACGAGGATCTGGCCGGACATGGTGTCTCCTCAGGAGTTGGTGAAGCCTGGTCGATTCACAAGCCGCAGCGGGACCGACAGGTCGGCCGGCGCTGCGGCGAGGTCGGCGCGCCGCGGGAGGCGGCGCGGCCGCATCATCCGAACGGGGAGTCCGCCGATGCGTTGACGTGCGAGATCGACTGCGCCTGCTCCTCTTCGGAGGCGGAGTAGTTCTTCGTGGTCTGGTCGATCGCTTCCTTGATCTCAGCCAGAAGCTGGTTGATCCGGTTCGCGTCGTCGTTCACCTTCGACTGCAGCTGGTTGTACTGAGTGGCCGCAGCACCCCGCCACCCAGACGTGATGTTGTCGACGACCGTGTTCAGGTGACGGATCTCGCCCTCGATCGCCTGGTTGACGGAGGCGATCTTGCCGCTGAACGCGACCATCTCCTCTTCAGTGGTTGTGTACTGCTGACCAGCCATAGTCAACGTCCCCCATGAGACTTGTACGTCGACCGCGCGGCATCAGGTGACGGCGCTGCGCGGTTGGCATCTCCTGTTGATGCCTTGGGCCACATTACCCACTCCATACGCTTGTTCCCAACAGGGGGCGGGTACTTGTGACGGGATCACAACATTGTCAACTACCCGTCCCGAAAACGCTGTTCGGTGGAATGGGGCAGAGCGGGCGCTATCGGGCGAAGCGGTGTGGAGTGGAATACCAGAAGGCCGTACCGATAACTCGTAGCGAGGATATCGGCACGGCCTCCGAGGGGCATCCCCTGAGCGTCAGGAACCCTGTGGCTGCTCCGCGTCCTGGCGGTTCAGGGACGGGCCCGAGGAGAGCAGCCTGGACCAGGCTTCCAGGAGCGACGGCACGCGCGCCGCTTCATAGCCGAGGGCCGCCTGGTTCAGCCCCACCTTCTGCTCGGCGTTGCCGGCCTTCTTCCCGCCGTCGTTGTTGTTCGGCACGGAGTAGCGCAGGCCGGTGTCGGTGACGAGGAACATGGAACCGTCGCCGGCGGCCTGGTCGAAGGTCTTCACCTCCCGATACAGCAGGCCGCTGCCGGGCGTGACGTATGTGGTGGAGCCGGCCGGGATCTTGCCCGGGTAGTCCGTGCCCACCCAGGCGCCCATCACCGGAACGCCGTTCTTGAAGAACGCTTCACTGCCCGGGTACTTGTTGCTGGTGCCGGTGTAGAAGTTGCAGGACACACCGGTCTTGGCGGAGCTGTTCAGGCCACTGGTCTGCGACCCGAAGTCGTTCGCCATCTCGACGTCTTCGGCCGGCCAGGGGTTGTCGATCTTGTGGCCGCGGACCTCGAAGGGGAGAGGGTCCAGGAATTTCTTCTCGTCGTTGACCTCGTCCTTGGTCGAGTCGATCTCCGCGGTGGCCAGCTGCGGCACCTTCATCTCCGCACCGCTGTCGTCCTTCCTCACCGCACGGGCGTTCGGCCCCGACGTCAGGATGTTGGCGATGAAGTTCGAGACCCTCTCGACACCGGTCTGGGTGACGACGTACTTCTGGCCCGACGAGTTCTGGACCACCTGGCCGGCCGTGCGGTACTGCTCCGGGACGCCTTGGGTGCTGGACCGCGTCCCCGCTCCCGGCACGTTCGGCATGGTGAGCGGGATCGGGCTCTTGACGAGCGTGTCCATCCACTGCTTGGTGACCTTCTGCGGCTGGCTGCCATGGAAGACCACCTGGCGGAGGATCTCGTTCTGGCGCTCCGCCACGCTCGTGGACATGGGCATCTTGCCCCCGAGGGTGACATCGAACTCGAACGCCACCCCGTTCGGGTCGACCAGGTAGTACTTCCCGTCAGGGTCCTGGACGTACAGCGCCTGGGGCGTCTTGAGCCTGCCCTGCCCCCCCTCGACCAGATTCTTGTCCTTGCCCCCCAGGACGAACACGGCCTGTTGGGGCTTGCTCCCGACGCCACTGCCGGGGCGGTTGCACACCGCCCAGGTCTTCGGCTTGTCCACGTCGTCGACGGAGGGCAGCCGGTCGGGGGCGAACGGGATCCCGATCGCCGGACCGTGGGCAATCTTCCCGTCCAGCTGCTCCTCGTCGACCTTGACGACCTGAAACTTCTTCGGATCGACCAGCAGCCGGGCCGATGCGAGGTTCAGGACGGGGTGGAGCAGTTTGTGGTGCTTGCCGTTGGCGTCCTCGTCGTCGAGAACGACATACCGCGTGGTCGATTTGGAGCCGACGAGCACATTTCCACCGACCTGGTCCCACCCCTGCGGAGCAACGGGCTTGATGATGCCGCACGCTCCGAATCCCACAAGGATCAGGACACTCACCACGATGCTGGGCACCACCGCCTTCAGCGGCTTGGGTGCGCTCTCGATCGACCCATTCGGTAGCGGCTTCAAAAATGACGCATTCGTGCGCTTTCGCGCAAATGAATACGCATTCAGCTCGTCCCGACGTGATGCCATTGCTGCTTTCTCTCCCCGCCTGTCGGATCCACCATCGACCGCCCCCGGCACTCACGCCGTAGCGCCCTCTACTATGCCGTGTGTCGATCGACCCGTACCGTACGGGTGCCACCTTCCAACGCACCAGTCTCAGCGGCGGCGATACGCCTAGAGGCCACACCACCAGTAGAGGAGCAGGCCGGGGGATGTCCAGCGCCACCAGGGCTCGACGCCGCAACGGGCGGCAACAGCAGCAACAGCCTTCCGCTGCACCGCAATACGCGGGAAATGCTGGCCAAAACGGCACAGCGCGGGGCAATAGAGGAAATCGCGGCCGGGGTCCGGCGCCCCGTCCGTCCGGCCCGGTGTCGCCGCGTTTGCGTCAACAGGCCGGGAATATCGGCGGTGTTCGGGTACAGCAGCTGGCCATCGTGGAAATCGCCGCCGCGCTGGTATTGGTGGGTCTGTCGATCGACCACCCGGTCGCACTGATCACGGCGATCGTGCTGGCGGCCGTACTGGTCATCTTCGCGCTCGGCCGGCGGCGTAAGATTCCACTGCCGGAGTGGATCACGACCGTGCGTGCGATGAAGCGCCGCGGCAAGAACGGCAATTCCGCGCTCGCCGCCACGCAGGGCGTCGACCCGGCGTTCGCTCCGGTCGTGGAGTGCGAACCGGCGCTGCGGACCTACGAGTACACGACGGACTCGGACCAGCGCGCCATCGGCTTCGTCGGGGACGGAACGTTCCTGACGGCGATCGTTCAGGTGGATGCCCGCGACGAGCCGCTGCGGCCGCAGCGCGGCAGCCACATGATGCCGCTCGAGGTGCTGCACACCGCTCTCGACGTGGAGGACATCCACCTGGAGTCGGTGCAGTTCGTGCAATACACCCAGCCGGCGCCTGCGCCGCATCTGCCCGAACAGGCTGTCGCGGCCCGTTCGTACGCGCCGCTGCAGGCGCAGGCCCAGACTCCCGCCCTGCAGCTGACGTGGATTGCGCTCAAGCTCGACCCGGAGCTTTCCTCCGAGGCCATCGAGGCCCGCGGCGGTGGGCTGGAGGGCACCCAGCGCTCACTGCTGCGCGCCGCCGACCAGCTCGTCAGCCGGCTCACCGCACACGGCGTACGCGCCAAGGTGCTCAACGAGCGCGAGGTCGTGGCCGCGGTCGGCACCGCGGTGTGCGTCAGCCCGCGGGCCGCCAGCGGTGCGATGGGACGGGACGGGCGGGCCGCCCGGCGTACCCAGGAGACGACGCGGGCGATGCGCTGCGACGACCGCTGGCACTCCACCTACTGGATCGGCCGCTGGCCCCAACTGGGCCAGGGCGGTGCGCCGTTGGCGGCCATCACGCAGCTTCTGACCAGCACTCGGGCGATGGCGAGCACCTTCTCGCTGACCGCCACACACGGCGGCGGCCGCCTCCCGGCCATCACGGGGTACATCCGGCTGTCGACCCGTAGCGAAAACGAACTCTCCTCTGCGCAGAACGAGTTGGAGCGCCGTTCCGGTTCCGTGAAGGTCGGCCTCGTACGCCTCGACCGCGAGCAGCTGCCCGGCCTGCTGGCCACGCTTCCCCTCGGAGGTACCCGCTGATGGCCACTCCCACCTATCAGCCCCGCGTCAATGTCCAGGGCAACGGCTGGCGCAACCCCCCGATCGGCGCCGACAGCGGCCGCCGGCTCAACCACCAGCCCCGGCCGGAAGAGGAAGACTCGGGCCCGACCGGACCGAAGCCGAGGCCGGGGTTCGGGCTGCGCGGTCCGCGCCGCAATCCGCACGTCCTGACGGCCGAGTCGCTCGGTTCGCTGACCCTTCCGGTCGGCGACGACGGCGTGATCATCGGCATCGACCCGCAGAACCAGCCCGCCGTGCTCAGCCTGCTGCGGCCCGCGCCACTGGACATCGCGCTGGTCGGCAGCATGTGGATGACGCAGGTGCTGGCGCTTCGTACGGTCGCCACCGGGGCCCGGGTCGCGGTGGAGACGGCGCGGCCGCAGGCCTGGGGCCAGATGGCGCAGGCCGCGGGCGGCGGGCAGCAGTGTGTGTCGATCCATGAGGTGCGTCAGATCGCGCCCCAGGGACCGTCGGTTTCCAGCCCCGTGCTGGTGGTCCGTGACATGGGTGCGCGTCCGCCGCGCAACCAGCTGGCACCCAGCCCCTGGCAGTCGGTGCTGACGGTGCTGCCGTTCCTCGGGCCGCGGGCGCCGCAGATGCTCGCCCGGGTCGATCTGGTCGGTTTGCAGCGGCTGTCACCCGAAGAGGCGGAAGTTGTGACGCGAATCATGCGGCTTCCCGAGCAGGTCGGTGCGGTACTGCCGACGCTCAGCGACAACGCCATGCTGTGGTGTTCGCGCGATGGGCATCAGTTCGTCATGACCCAGCCGACGGAGGCGGAGACCAACCTGCTCGGCGGGCCGCGCCGTATGGACTGACCGCAGCTGCGGGCCGGTTGTGCGCGCGGCGCAGGTTACCGCCGGCCAAGGGCACGGGCTACGGGCGCATCCGCGGATGCGCCCGTAGGCGTGCCGACGGGGCTGGAAGACGACATGACATCGACTGCCGGTATGGGCCGACTCTTGATTAGGCTGTGTGGAGAGCGCAGAAACACATCAGGACGGCAGTGCACGACGGCAGTCGATAGGGGGATGGAGACAAGCAGTGTTGGCGCAGCCCCGCGTGGTGCGTTCCGACGTCCGTTACATCCGATCGATCCGCCTGTATCCGGTCCTGCCGTTCAGGTGCGTTGCAGCAGTAGACCAGGAGGCACAGTGAGGGACCAGGAGGCTTTCCGTCCGGACGGGAACGATCCTGACGATGACCAGTCCGAGTTCGATCTGACCGGCGAATTCAAGATCGATTTCACCGCCCCGGCCTGGTACGCGAGCAACGACACCAGCGGAGGCGCCCCCGCGCAGCCTCCTGCTGCCACGCCTGCGCCCGCACCCGTCACTCCGCCCAACGGGGGCCCGCCGCCCACCGGGCAGCCGCTGCAGGGGCCCGCGCAGGGCGCCCCGGGTGCGCCGGCGCCGATGACCCCGCCCGCGGAGGCCGCGCCGCCCGGGTTCCCGATGCTGCGCCCCAACGAGACCGGCGGCGACGCACCGGCCGCGCAGACTCCCCCGCCCGGGCAGCAGGCGCCCGCGGAGGCGCCGGAGGCAACGGCCGCGGCGCCGTCCGGAGATTCCGGCGACGGCAAGATCCGTTCGGGCGGTGTCGATCCCTCGGCCTCGCTCTGGGACGACGACGAGGACGACGACGAGCCGGCCGAGGAGGCCGCCCCGGCGGCCGGGTCCGAGGCGCCGGCCGCGCAGCCGGAGGCCGCTCCCGCGTCGCAGACGGCCGAGCAGCCCGCTCCGGCCGAGGGCCAGGACGCAGCGCCCGCACAGACACCGCAGGCCGCACAGGTTCAGCCGCAGCAGGGCGTGCCGGCGCAGGCGCAGCCTCCGCAGGACGTCGCGCAGCAGGCGGTTCCGCAGCAGGGTGTGGCGCCGCAGAGTGCTCCCCAGCAGGGCGTACCGCAGCAGGGCGCACCCTGGGGTGCCGCCCCGGACGGTCAGCAGCAGGGCGGGCTGCCGCCGCTGCCGCCGGAGTTCCCGCCGGCGGACCCGCGCATGGCGCAGGCCCAGCAGCAGGCACCGCAGCAGCAGGCCCCACAGGCCCAGCAGCAGCCGCAGCCCCAGCAGCAGGCACCCGCCCAGCAGCAGCCGCAGCAGGCGCCGCAGCAGCCCCAGGCCGGGTACCAGCAGCAGGCCCCACAGCAGCCGCAGCCCCAGCAGCAGGCTTACCAACAGCAGCAGGGTCAGCCCGCCTACGGCTATCCGCAGCCCGCGTACGGCTACCCCCAGCAGGCCCAGCAGCAGGCGCCGCAGCAGCCTCAGCAGCAGCACCCCAACGCGGCCGCGCAGCAGGGCGCTTATGGCTACCCGCAGCAGGGCGCCCAGGGCTACCCGCAGCAGGGCCAGCAGCAGCCGCAGGCGGCGCCCGGTTACGACCAACAGCAGGCCCAGCTTCAGGCCCAGCAGGCACAGCAAGCACAGATGCAGGCCCAGCAAGCGCAACAGGCCCAGCAGGCCCAGCAACAGGCCCAGCAGGCCCAGTCGTTCCCCGGCCAGCAGGGCGCCGACCCGAACGCCGCGGTGAACTACGCGCAGTACTCGCAGCCGGGCCAGCAGCAGCCGCAGCAGCGGGCCGCTCCCGGCGCGCCGCTGGGCTACAGCGCCGCCGTCGAGCTGTCCTCCGACCGGCTGCTGCGCAACCAGCCCAAGAAGCGCAAGCCGGGTGCCAACGCCCAGCCGTCGAAGTTCAAGCTGGGCGCGAAGAAGGAAGAGGCGGAGCGCCAGCAGAAGCTGGCACTGATCCGTACGCCGGTGATGTCCTGCTACCGGATCGCGGTGATCAGCCTCAAGGGCGGCGTCGGCAAGACGACGACCACCACGGCGCTGGGCTCCACCCTCGCGTCCGAGCGGCAGGACAAGATCCTGGCGATCGACGCCAACCCGGACGCCGGCACGCTCGGCCGACGGGTGCGCCGCGAGACCGGTGCGACCATCCGCGACCTGGTGCGCGAGATCCCGAACCTGCACAGCTACATGGACATCCGCCGGTTCACCTCGCAGTCCCCCTCGGGTCTGGAGATCCTCGCCAACGACGTCGACCCGGCCGTCTCGACGACCTTCAACGACCAGGACTACCGGCGGGCGATCGACGTCCTGGGCAGGCAGTACCCGATCATCCTCACGGACTCCGGTACGGGTCTGCTCTACAGCGCGATGCGCGGGGTCCTCGACCTCGCCGACCAGTTGATCATCATCTCCACCCCGTCCGTGGACGGTGCGTCCAGCGCCAGCACGACGCTGGACTGGCTGTCCGCGCACGGCTACGCCGACCTGGTGCAGCGCGGTATCACGGTCATCTCCGGTGTGCGCGAGACCGGCAAGATGATCAAGATCGAGGACATCGTGTCGCACTTCGAGACCCGGTGCCGCGGTGTGGTCGTCGTCCCCTTCGACGAGCATCTCGCGGCCGGTGCCGAGGTCGATCTCGACATGATGCGGCCCAAGACCCGCGAGGCGTATTTCCACCTCTCCGCCATGGTGGCCGAGGACTTCGCGCGGCTGCAGCAGGGGCAGGGGATGTACCCCCAGCAGCAGATGGGCGGCGATCCCTACGCCCAGCAGCAGTACCAGCAGCAGTACCCCCAGCAGGGGCAGCCCCAGCAAGGGCAGCAGCCCCAGCAGGGCCAGCCGCAGCAGCAGGGCCAGCCCGCCCAGCCGCCCGCCGGTTACCCGCCGCAGCAGGGTGGCTGGACCCAGCAGGCCGCCCAGCCACCGGCCGGCTGGCAGCAGCAACAGCCCGCTCCGGACGCGCCGTTGCCGGACGGCGGCGGGTGGACGCAGCAGCCGCCTCCGCAGTGAGCGGGGCGTAGGCAGTACGGGCAGGGGCCCCGCACATGGTGCGGGGCCCCTGCCCGTACTGCCTGTGGCGCGTGATCCTCGTCAGGACGACGCGGCGATCAGCCCCCGCGCCTGCTTCACATCGATCGCCATCCGCTCCAGCAGGGCGTCGAGGGTGTCGAACTTCTCCTGGCCGCGGATGTACGCGAGGAAGTCCACGGCGACGTGCAGGCCGTACAGGTCCAGGCCGACGCGGTCGATGGCGTACGCCTCGACCGTGCGCACCTTGCCGTCGAACTGCGGGTTGGTGCCGACCGAGATCGCCGCCGGCATCGCCTCGCCCTCGACGTGCAGCAGGCCCGCGTAGACGCCGTCGGCCGGGATGGCGGTGTGCGGCAGGGTCTCCACGTTGGCCGTCGGGAAGCCCATCTCGCGGCCGCGCTGGGCGCCGCGTACGACGATGCCCTCGACGCGGTGCGGGCGCCCCAGGACCTCCATCGCGCCCGCCACATCGCCCGCGGCGACCAGGCGCCGGGTGAGCGTGGAGGAGAACGCCTCGCCGCCGCCCGCCACGCCCCGCTCGAAGAGGTCGATGACCTCCACGGTGTAGTCGTAGGTGGCGCCGAGTTCGGTGAGGGTGGCGACCGTGCCGCTCGCCTTGTGCCCGAAGCGGAAATTGGGGCCCTCGACGACGACCTGCGCGTGCAGCTTGTCGACCAGGACCTTGACCACGAAGTCGGCCGGCGCCAGCTTCGAGAATTCCTTGGTGAAGGGGAGGATCAGTACGGCGTCCACGCCCAGCTCGGCCATCAGCTCCGCACGCCGGTGGTGCGGCGCGAGCAGCGGCGGGTGGGTGCCGGGCCGTACGACCTCGCTCGGATGCGGGTCGAAGGTGACGACTACCGCGGGCACGCCCAGCTCACGAGCGCGCGCAACGGCCTTCCCGATGATCAATTGGTGGCCGCGGTGCACACCGTCGTACGAGCCGATGGTGACGACGCTGCGTCCCCAGCCCTCGGGGATGTCCTCCAAGCCACGCCAGCGCTGCACTGTGCCCGCTCCTCGCCCGTACCCTTGTCCGTCCACTGCGCCATTTCGCCATGACACAGGTCTAAGACTGCCATGCCGGGGGCAGCGGTTCGCGCGAAGGGTGCCCCGCTGGGCCTCGGGGCCGGTTTCCGGGCGAGGGCGGCCTGGTGGAGCGGGGGGGGGGCGGCCGTCCTCGCCGGCGTCGCACGGGGCGAGCGCGGGCGGAAGCCCCGGCCGCGGTGCCCCGGCCTCCCGGGCCGCGGGTCGTGCACCCTGCGGTGGCCTGTGCGGCGGCCGCCGCCATGGTGGCGGCGACAGGAACTCCCGTGCCGGATACGGGAGTTGTGGGTGTGCAGGGCTCATGGGGATCGCGGGAGGGGCACGGGGCTCCTTGGACGCGGGCGTACCGGCCGGATGGACGCGTGCACGGGCCGGGCGCCCCGGCGGAGGGGTCCGGGGCGGCGGGAGCGGTGTCCTGCCCCGTACGGACGGTTCCCTGCCCGTCCGCGGGTCCCGCGCCCGCGCTTCGGCGCCGGATCCGGCGGCCGGCCGAACGTGCGCCCCCGTGCGCGCCTTGATTCACTCCGCGCGCCGCGCCGAGTGAGTGAATCACCGCGGCGCGCTGGACAGAGACAAGGCGAGGGGGATGGTGGAGCGCGGGCCGACGCTCGCCCGGCCGGGCGGCCCGCGTTCCACCACCTTCCCCCCCCGCCCAACGCATCGCGACGGTCGCCGCACACCCTCGGGACACCGCAGCGGCCAGCGCCGCTCCCTGGCCCGGCACCGGATCGCGCCGTACGGCCAACCGGCCGCGCCGACCGGGTTCTTCGTAGCTTCCCGACGCGCACCGATCCCCGGCAGGAGGCCCCAGGCGAGCCGGGACGACGGGGGACGGCGCACGACGCCGAGGACCTCGTCCGAAGGCCGGAGCGGGCCGCACAGGCCGCCGCACCGGGAGACGGACGCCCTGGCCGAACGGCCCGGCCTCGCCAAGAGCGGCCGCCCGGAGCCCTGGGCGTCGGGAGAACGCCGATGGCCGGCCCCGGCGCGCATGCCACGCGCCGGAACCGGCCACCGGTGAGTGCCGTCGGCGTCAGCCGAACACGGCCAGGCTCTTCGCCTTCCCGCCCTGGTTCTCCACCAGCGCCAGGAACGTGCCGTCCGGCCCGAACGCGGCCACCGGACCGCCGCCCTCGAAGCGCGGGATCGGGATCCGGGCGCCGTTCATCAGCAGCCGCGCCTGCGTCTCGGGGACGTCCCAGCGGGTGAACGCCGCGTCCGCCGCCTCGCCGATCGGCATGACCGGCAGTCCCGGGCCCTCGGTGTCGTCCACCGCCGTCTGCAGCTGCTCCAGCGTGCGCGCCCGGTCCAGCTTGTACGGGCCCACCCGGGTACGGCGCAGCGCCGTCAGATGGCCGCCGACGCCGAGCCCGGCGCCCAGGTCACGGGCGAGCGCGCGGATGTACGTACCGGAGGAGCACTCGACGGAGACCAGCAGATCGGTCACCGGGGTGCCGTCCTCCGCCTCCGTCTCGCTGACCGAATACACCACGAACGAGGAGACGGTCACCGGCCGGGCCGGGATCTCCACGTCCTCGCCGTCCCGGACCCGCGAGTAGGACCGCTTGCCGTCGATCTTGATGGCGCTGACCTTCGACGGGATCTGCATGATCGCGCCGGACAGCTGGGCCACCCCGGCGTCGATGTCCTCCCGGGCGATGCCGTGCGCCGCCTTGGACGCGGTGATCTCGCCCTCGGCGTCGTCGGTGACGGTCGTCTGGCCGAGCCGGATCGTGCCGACGTACTCCTTCTCCGTCAGCGCGAGGTGACCGAGAAGCTTCGTGGCCCGCTCGATGCCGAGGACGAGCACGCCCGTGGCCATCGGGTCGAGCGTGCCGGCGTGCCCGACCCGGCGGGTGCGGGCCATACCGCGCATCTTCGCCACGACGTCGTGCGAGGTGAAACCGGCCGGCTTGTCGACGATGACAAGACCCGCCGGTCGCCCGCCACCACCCTTGCTCTCACGCTTCATTCTGCGGCTCGGCCCTCGTCGTCCGCCTCGTCAGCGTCTTCGCCCGGCTTGCGGTACGGGTCGGCCTCGCCGGCGTACTGGGCGCCCGAGGACACCTCGCGCACCTGGGCGTCGGAGGCCCGCGCCTTGTCCAGGAGATCCTCGATGGTCTTGGCGTTCTCCGGCAGGGCGTCCGGCACGAACGCCAGGGTCGGCGTGAACTTCGTGCCGGCCGCGGCGCCCACCGCGGAGCGCAGGATGCCCTTGGCGCTCTCCAGGCCGGCGGCCGCGCTGGCGCGCTCCTCGTCGTCCCCGTAGACCGTGTAGAAGACCGTCGCCTCCCGCAGGTCGCCGGTGACCCGGGTGTCCGTGATGGTCACATGCGTACCGAGCCGCGGGTCCTTGATACCGCGCTGCAGCTTCTGGGCGACCACCTCCCGGATGAGGTCCGCCAGCTTCTTCGCCCGCGCATTGTCGGCCACTGGTCCGTCTCCTTCTTGTCTTCCACAATTGTGCTTCCACCGGCGGCGACCTGCCCGGTCGGGGTCAGTCGTCGTCGCCGTGCAGCCGTCGGCGTACCGACAGCAGCTCCACTTCGGGCCGCGCGGCGACGAGGCGCTCGCAGCGGTCCATGACATCGGTGAGATGCCCGGCGTCCCCGGACACCACCGCCAGGCCGATCAGGGCCCTGCGGTGCAGATCCTGGTCCCCGACCTCCGCGACGCTCACCGCGAACTTGCGGTGCAGCTCGGCGACGATCGGACGGACGACGGAGCGCTTCTCCTTCAGCGACCGAACGTCGCCGAGAAGCAGGTCAAAGGACAGTGTCCCTACGTACATGCAAGACGGGTCAAGCCACCCGTGGGGCCTTAGGTGTACGAGTCCTTGGAACCGTACGAGTCCCTGGAACCGTACACGGAACGGCCGGGGCCGATCGACGGATTTTCGTCCGCCGACCGGCCCCAGCGCCCGCCCGCCGCCCGGCCGCCATCTCTGGTGGCCGGGCTACGCGCAGACAGCGATCCACGTGATCAGCCGCGCGGCTTCTCGCGCATCTCGTACGTCGCGATGACGTCGTCGATCTTGATGTCGTTGAAGTTTCCGAGGTTGATACCGCCCTCGAAGCCTTCGCGGATCTCGGTGACGTCGTCCTTGAAGCGGCGCAGACCCTGGATGTTGAGGTCCTCCGCGACCACCTTGCCGTCGCGGATGAGGCGCGCCTTGGTGTTGCGCTTGACCTCGCCGGAGCGGATGAGCACACCCGCGATGTTGCCGAGCTTGGACGAGCGGAAGATCTCGCGGATCTCCGCGGTACCGAGCTCGACCTCCTCGTACTCCGGCTTGAGCATGCCCTTGAGGGCCGCCTCGATCTCCTCGATCGCCTGGTAGATGACCGAGTAGTACCGGACGTCGACGCCCTCGCGGTCGGCCATCTGCGTGGCACGGCCTTCGGCGCGCACGTTGAAGCCGATGACGATCGCGTCGGAGCCGGACGCCAGGTTGATGTCGGACTCCGTGACCGCACCGACGCCGCGGTGCAGGACGCGGATGTCGACCTCTTCGCCGACGTCGAGCTGGAGCAGCGAGGACTCCAGGGCCTCGACGGAACCAGAAGCGTCACCCTTGATGATGAGGTTGAGCTGCTGGACCTCGCCGGCCTTGAGCACCTTGTCGAGGTCCTCGAGGGACACCCGGCGGGTGCGCTTGGCGAAGGCTGCGTTGCGCTCGCGCGCCGCGCGCTTCTCGGCGATCTGACGGGCCGTACGGTCCTCGTCGACGACCAGGAAGTTGTCGCCGGCACCCGGGACGTTGGTCAGACCCAGGACCAGGACGGGGGTCGAGGGACCCGCTTCCTCGACGTGGTTGCCCTTGTCGTCGAGCATCGCCCGGACGCGGCCGTAGGCGTCGCCGACGACCATCGTCTCGCCGACGCGCAGCGTGCCGCGCTGGACCAGGACGGTCGCCACGGCGCCGCGGCCACGGTCGAGGTGAGCCTCGATCGCGATGCCCTGCGCGTCCTGCTCCGCGTTGGCGCGCAGGTCGAGCGAGGCGTCGGCGGTCAGGACGACGGCCTCGAGCAGCTGGTCGATGTTCAGACCCTCACGGGCGGAGATGTCGACGAACATCGTGTCGCCGCCGTACTCCTCGGCCACCAGACCGAACTCGGTGAGCTGGCCGCGCACCTTGGTCGGGTCGGCGCCCTCGACGTCGATCTTGTTGACCGCGACCACGATCGGCACGTCGGCCGCCTTGGCGTGGTTCAGCGCCTCGATCGTCTGCGGCATGACACCGTCGTTGGCCGCCACCACGAGGATCGCGATGTCGGTCGACTTGGCACCACGGGCACGCATGGCGGTGAACGCCTCGTGACCCGGGGTGTCGATGAAGGTGATCCGACGCTCTTCGTCGTTGACCTCGGTCGCGACCTGGTAGGCACCGATGTGCTGAGTGATGCCGCCGGCCTCGCCCGCGATGACGTTCGTCTTGCGGATCGCGTCGAGCAGCCGGGTCTTACCGTGGTCGACGTGACCCATGACGGTCACCACCGGCGGACGGGAGACGAGCATCTCCTCGCCGCCTTCGTTCTCGCCGAACTCGATGTCGAAGGACTCGAGCAGCTCGCGGTCCTCCTCCTCCGGGCTGACGATCTCGACGACGTAGTTCATCTCGTCGGCGAGCAGCTGCAGCGTCTCGTCGGAGACGGACTGGGTCGCGGTGACCATCTCGCCCAGGTTCAGCATGACCTGGACCAGCGACGCCGGGTTGGCGTTGATCTTCTCCGCGAAGTCCGTCAGCGAGGCACCGCGCGACAGACGAACCGTCGCGCCGTTGCCGCGCGGCAGCATGATGCCGCCGACCGACGGGGCCTGCATGGCCTCGTACTCCTGACGCCTCTGCCGCTTCGACTTACGGCCACGACGCGCGGGACCGCCGGGACGGCCGAACGCACCCTGCGTGCCACCACGGCCACCGGGACCACCCGGACGGCCGGCGAAGCCGGGACGACCGCCGAAGCCGCCGCCACCACCGGGACCGCCGCCACCGGGACGACCGGCGAAGCCGCCGCCGCCACCCGGACGAC
The DNA here is from genome assembly GCF_044767545.1 of Streptomyces sp. NPDC101227. Classification (NCBI taxonomy): domain Bacteria; kingdom Bacillati; phylum Actinomycetota; class Actinomycetes; order Kitasatosporales; family Streptomycetaceae; genus Streptomyces; species Streptomyces sp. NPDC101227. The sequence continues at coordinate 44,755 of NZ_JBIWOD010000015.1, forward strand.
CGCCGCCGCCACCGCCACCGGGACGACCGGCGAAGCCGCCGCCGCCACCGGGACGACCGCCGCCACCGGGACGACCGGCGCCCGCGGGACCGCGACCGCCGCCGCCACCGGGACCCGGGCGCGGGCCGGCAGCGGGACGCTGCGGCATCATGCCCGGGTTCGGGCGGTTACCGCCGCCGCCGGGACGCGGGGCGCCACCAGGAGCGGCACCCTGCGGACGGGGCATGCCACCGGGGGTCGGACGGGCGCCGCCCTGGCCCTGGGGACGGGGAGCGCCCTGGCCGCCGCCCTGCGGGCGCGGGCCACCGGGGCCACCCTGGCCGCCGGGACGCGGGGCGCCACCGGGACGGGGGGCCTGCGGACGGGCCATGCCCGTGGAGCCACCGGAGGTGAAGGGGTTGTTGCCCGGACGGGGTCCGGACGGACGGGCACCGCCGGGACGGCCGCCCTGGCGGTCGCCACCGGGACGCGGGGCACCGCCACGGCCCTGACCACCCTGCGCGGGCGCCGGACGGGCCGGACGCGGGCCGGGAGTGGCACCGGGACGGGGAGCCGAGGAGCCGGCTGCGGGAGCGGCCGGCGCGGACGGCGGAGCCTGGAACTCGGGCTGCGCGGGGGCGGCCGGAGCGGGCTTGGGCGCCGGCGCCTTGGGGGCCGGCGTGGGCCGCGGACCCGGGGTGGGGCCGGCGGCGGGGGTGCTGCTCTTGGGCGCTACGGGGGTCACCGGCGCCTCGGGGGCGGCCGGGGCCGGAGCCGCGGGGCCCGGCTTGGGGGCGCCCGGCTTGGGCGCAGCAGGACGTGCCGCCTGCGCCGGAGAGGGCGCCGACGGCTTCGCGGGGGCCGACTTGCGCGGCGCCGCGGGCTTACCGGCGGCGCGGCCGTTGCCGCTGCCTGCCTGGAAAGCGTCGGTCAGCTTGCGAACAACCGGCGCCTCGATCGTCGAGGACGCCGAACGGACGAATTCACCAAGTTCTTGGAGCTTGGCCATGACGACCTTGCTCTCAACGCCGAACTCCTTGGCGAGTTCGTATACCCGGACCTTAGCCACTTCGCTCCTTCTAGGTCCGGGTTGTCTACCGGACCGTCGCTACTTCATGGGCGTACTCATCGCGTACTCATCGAGTGCTCATCGCAATCTCGACCTACTTCCGACTCGCGAGGTACCTGACCGCACGGTTTTTCCGTGCGCTGTGCGTTCTTGCTGTGCTTTTACCGCTGTGCGTTATTGCCATAACGGCTGCTCAGGGCGCTTCCCGCTCGACGGTCCGACGCAATTCCGTCGTGTCGAACGGCCCAGGGCCCCGAAAAGCCCGGGAAAACGCCCGGCGGCGAACCGCCAGATCGAGGCAGACCAGTGTCGGGTGCACATAAGCACCCCGGCCGGGCAGCGTACCGCGCCGATCAGGGGTGCACTCACCCTCGATCGCCACGATGCGCAGCAAATCGCCCTTGGCCGCTCGCTCCCGGCACCCCAGACAAGTGCGCTCAGGGCATGCGCGGGCATGCGTCCGGCCAGACACCGCTTAAGTCTACCTCCCCGCGCCGACCTCACCCCGATGGGGTAATGCCCGAACGCCTGCTCAATAATCCCGACGGCTGCCGCGACACCCCTACGAGGGAGCCGCGGCGCCAACGGCTCGATTCAGTCCTGCGGAGCCTGCTGCTCCGTATCCGGCCGGATGTCGATCCGCCACCCGGTCAGCCGGGCCGCAAGCCGGGCATTCTGCCCTTCCTTGCCGATGGCCAGCGACAGCTGGTAGTCGGGAACGGTCACCCGGGCGGACCGGGCCGCCAGATCCACGACCTCGACCTTGCTGACCCGGGCCGGCGACAGCGCGTTCGCCACCAGATCGGCCGGATCGTCCGACCAGTCCACGATGTCGATCTTCTCGCCGTGCAGCTCGGCCATGACGGCGCGCACCCGTCCGCCCATGGGCCCGATGCAGGCGCCCTTGGCGTTCAGGCCGGACCGCGTGGACCGCACCGCGATCTTGGTCCGGTGCCCGGCTTCCCGCGCAATGGCGGCGATCTCCACCGACCCGTCCGCGATCTCGGGAACCTCCATCGCGAACAGCTTCTTCACCAGATTGGGATGCGTACGCGACAGCGTCACCGACGGCCCGCGCACTCCCTTGACCACCCGCACGACATACGACCGCAGCCGCGTCCCGTGCGCGTAGTCCTCACCGGGGACCTGCTCCTGCACCGGCAGCATGGCCTCCATCCGGCCGATGTCGACCAGGACGTTCTTGGGGTCCTTGCCCTGCTGGACGACGCCGGTGATGACATCGCCCTCGCGTCCCGCGAACTCGCCGAAGGTGATCTCCTCCTCGGCGTCCCGCAGCCGCTGCAGAATGACCTGCTTGGCGGTGGTCGCCGCGATCCGCCCGAACCCGGACGGGGTGTCGTCGAACTCGCGGGGCTCGGCGCCCTCCTCGAGATCGGCGGGGTCCTCCTTCGCCCACACCGTGACATGTCCGGTGGCGCGGTCCAGCTCCACCCGCGCCTGCCGGCGGCTGCCGTCGGTGCGGTGGTATGCGATGAGGAGGGCGGACTCGATCGCCTCGACCAGCAGGTCGAACGAGATCTCCTTCTCCCGCACCAGACCCCGCAGGGCGCTCATGTCGATGTCCACGGCTACGCCTCCTCCTTGTTCTCGTTGTTTTCGTCGGTCTCGTCGATCTCGTCGATCTCGTCGGTCTTCTTGCGGCTGAATTCCAGCTCGACCCGCGCCTTGGCGATCTCGTCGAACTCGACCCGCCGCGTGGTGGGCTTCCGCCCCTTCACACCCGGAACCTCGAGATCCAGCCCCGCCTCGTCGACGGACATGATCCGCGCGATGAGCTCGCCGCCCTCGTGCAGCTGGGCCTTGATCAGACGGCCGGTGGCGCGGCGGTAGTGCCGCAGCTCGGTCAGCGGCCGGTCGGCGCCGGGCGAGGTCACCTCGAGGGTGTACGGGGCTCCGCCCATCACATCGGAGGCATCCAGCGCCTGCGAAACCTCGCGGCTCACTGCCGCACAGTCGTCCAACTGGACGCCGTCGTCGGAATCGACCACGATCCTCAGCACGCGCCGCTTGCCTGCGGGGGTCACCTCGATCTCTTCCAGATCCAGGTCTCGCGCGGCGACGAGCGGTTCAAGCAATCCGCGCAGCCTCTCGCTCTGGGTGGTGCTCATCCGGGTGACTCCTCGGCCGCGTGTGCTGTTGTGGGTAGGTCGCGTGTCGGGTCAAAGCCTATCGGTTCCGGCGGGGTACTGACGATTCGGTGGGCGGGCACGGATACTCTCGCCTGCGGTGATCACTACGGAAGACCCCGGGAAGTGGAACGTGCCGAACGTAGCGCTCACGCGCAGAAGGACCCTGCTGGCCGGCGCCGCCCTCGGGGGCGCGGCCCTGCTCACCGCCTGTTCCGAGGATCCCGGCCCCGAACGGGCCGAACGTTCCTCGGAAGCCGACCGCCTGCGCCGCAGCGCCGCCGATGACAGCGCCGCGCTGCTGGCCCGCTATGACGCGACCCTGGCCGCCCACCCCCCACTGGAACCGGCCCTGCGCCCCCTCCGGACCGAAGTCGCCCGCCACGCCAAGGCGTTCGGCGGCGACGACCGCGCCCCCCACCCCGGCAGCACCCCGCCCCGGGACGCACCGCCGCACACCGGCACCGGCGTGTCGGACCGCTCCCCCGCCCCCGCCGGGCACGCCGGCCCGCCGGTGCCCAAGGACGAGAAATCGGCCCGCGCGGAATTGGCCGGCGCGGAACGCAAACTGGCCGACCGGCGCACCAAGGCACTAGCCACCGCCCCACCGGAACTGGCCCGCCTGCTCGCCTCGGTGGCCGCGGCGGGCGCGGCTCACGCATATCTGCTGGCGGGGGCATGACGACACGGCTGCCGGAGACGGACATCGACCAGCGAAGGGGCGCGCGCACCATGACGGGAACCACCCGCGGCAAGGCCGGCGAGAAGACCGCAGACGAGCGGGAACTGGCGGCGGTACAGGCGGCCCTGGCGGCCGAATACGCGGCCGTCTACGGCTACGGCGTGGTCGGCGGCCGCATCTCCCGCGCCCGGCGCAGCGAGGCCCAGGCGGCGTACGACGCCCACCGCGCGCGCCGGGACGCGCTGCGCCGCGGCGTACGGGACCTGGGCGGCCGGCCACCGGCCGCGGCGGCCGCCTACGAGCTGCCCTTCCCGGTCCCGGACGCGGCCGCCGCGGCCCGGCTGGCGGCGGAGCTGGAGGACCGGCTGGCGGCCGTCTACGCGGATCTCGTACGGGCCGCCGAGGGGGCCCGCCGGATGGACGCGGCGGCCGCGCTGCGCGAAGCGGCAGTGCGGGCGGTGCGCTGGCGCGGCAGCGGCGTAGCCTTCCCTGGTCTCGTGGAGCGGGCCTCGGCCGGCGCGCCGTCGAGCTCCGCGAGCGCGCCCCCCAACGCGCTGTGAACGACCGGCCCCCGCGGTCACCGCCCCAGGAAAGGGACAGCTCAGGCATGGCAACGGCACCCATCGAACCGCCGCAGCGGTTGGTGAGTTCGCTGAGCGGCGATCCGGAAAGCCCCGTACGACGGTGGCTCGACGCGCTCCCCACGCTGGTTCAGCGGCAGCTGGAGGCCTGGGATCTGACGCTGGAACGGGTCGACGCCCCCGGTGGCCGCAGCAGTCTGCTGGCACTCGTACACCAAAAGGACGGCACGCCCGCAGCCTTGAAGTTCCCGGTACCGGGCACGGCATCCGCCCACGAGGCAGCGGCGCTGGAGATATGGGACGGCTGGGGTGCCGTACGGCTGCTGCGCGCCGACCACGACAGCGGCGCCCTGCTGCTGGAACGCCTGCGCAGCGCCGTGTCGCTGCGCTCCCTCCCCGAGGCCAAGGCGCTCCTGGAGGCGGCCGGAACGGTCCGCCGCCTGTGGGTGGCGCCGGAAACCGGCCACCCCTTCGTGACGCTGGCCGCGCGTACCGAGGACGATGTGGAGGCGCTGCGGTGGGCCGGCCGGCTCACCAGTGCCGCCGTGCCGCTGGTGGACGAGGCGCTGGAGCTGCGCCGCACGCTGCCCGGGTCGTCCGATGAGGGGTTTCTGCTGCACGGCGCGTTCCGGCAGGGCAAGGTGCTGGCCGGTGAGCGCGCGCCATGGCTGGCGGTCGGCCCCTCGCCCGTGGTGGGGGAGCGGGCGTACGACCTGGCGGGCCTGGTGCTGGACCGCTTCGAGGACCTGCTGGCCGGCTCCGGTGCCGCCGCCGCGGCCCGCCGCCGGGTGGCGAAACTGGCCGACTCCCTGGAGGTGGACCGGGACCGGCTGCGCGCGTGGTCGCTGTACCGCGCGGTGGACACCGGTGTACGGGAGTGGGCGGTGGGCGACCGTCAGCGCGGCGAACTGCTCCTGGAGTTCGCCGCCTGGCTCTAGGGTCCGTCCGACGGGTCAGGGTCGGAAAGGCGGGCCCGGCCATGACCCGGCGGACGGCGGGGAGTCCGGCGGGAACCAGCCGCCGGACTCCCCGTTGTCCCTTCGCGCGTCAGGCGCTGAGGCGGGCCACCGCCTCCTCGACCGTCAGCTCCTCGCGCTCACCGGTCCGGCGGTCCTTGACCTCGACGACGCCCTCACCGGCGCGCCGCCCGGCGACGACGATGGTCGGCACGCCCAGCAGCTCCGCGTCCGTGAACTTCACACCGGGCGAGACCCCGGGCCGGTCGTCGACGAGCACCCGCAGCCCGGCCGCGCCCAGCTGCTCACCGATCTCCAGCGCGAGCTCGGTCTGCTTGGCCTTGCCGGCCGCGACCACGTGCACATCGGCCGGCGCCACCTCGCGCGGCCAGCACAGCCCCGACTCGTCGTGCGTCTGCTCGGCGAGAGCGGCCACCGCACGGGAGACGCCGATGCCGTACGAGCCCATGGTGACCCGGGTCGGCTTGCCGTTCTGCCCCAGGACGTCCAGCTCGAAGGCGTCGGCGTACTTGCGGCCGAGCTGGAAGATGTGGCCGATCTCGATGGCGCGGTCGATCTTCAGCCCGGTGCCGCACTTCGGGCAGGGGTCGCCCGGCTCCACGACGACCACGTCGAGGTAGTCGTCGACCTCGAAGTCGCGCCCGGCGACGACGTTCTTGGCGTGCATGCCCTGCTTGTTGGCGCCGGTGATCCAGGCCGTACCGGGGGCGACCCGCGGGTCGGCGATGTAGCGGAACGCCTTTCCGGCCAGGCCCTGCGGGCCGACATAGCCACGCACCAGGTCGGGGCGGTCGGTGAAGTCCTCGGCGGTGACCAGCTCGACGGTGGCCGGCGCGAGGTGCTCGCCGAGCTTGCCGAGGTCGACCTCGCGGTCACCGGGCACGCCGACCGCGACGATCTCGCCGTCGACCTTGACCAGGAGGTTCTTCAGCGTCGCGGAGGCCGGAACGTTCAGGTGCGCGGCGAGCAGCTCGATGGTGGGCGTCTCCGGGGTGTCCAGCTCCTCGACGGGGCCGTGGGCCGCGCCGTCGACGGGCTCGACCTTGACCGTGACGGCCTCGGTGTTGGCGGCGTAGTCACACGCCGGGCAGTCGACGAAGGTGTCCTCGCCGGCCGCGGCGGGGGCGAGGAACTCCTCGGAGGCGGAGCCGCCCATCGCGCCGGAGACGGCGGAGACGATGCGGTAGTCCAGGCCCAGCCGCGCGAAGATCTTCTCGTACGCCCCGCGGTGCGCCGCGTAGGCCTCCGCCAGCCCCTCGTCGGTGGTGTCGAAGCTGTAGGAGTCCTTCATCTGGAACTCGCGGCCGCGCAGCACACCGGAGCGCGGGCGGGCCTCGTCGCGGTACTTGGTCTGGATCTGGTAGAGGATCACCGGCAGGTCCTTGTAGGACGTGCACTGGTCCTTGACCGTCAGGGTGAAGATCTCCTCGTGGGTGGGGCCGAGGAGGTAGTCCGCGCCCTTGCGGTCCTTGAGGCGGAAGAGGAGGTCGCCGTACTCCTCCCAGCGGCCGCTGGCCTCGTAGGGCTCCTTGGGCAGCAGGGCCGGCAGCAGGACTTCCTGACCGCCGATGGCGTCCATCTCTTCGCGGACGATGCGGGAGACGTTCTCCAGGACCTTCTTGCCGAGCGGCAGCCACGTCCAGATGCCGGCGGAGGAGCGGCGGACGTACCCGGCGCGCACGAGCAGCTTGTGGCTGGCGGTCTCGGCGTCGGCCGGGTCCTCGCGCAGTGTCTTGATCATCAAGCGGGACATGCGCTGGACCTGTGCGGCGTTGGCCATGGGAGTTTCTCCTGCGTAAGAAAGGTGACTCCCAGGAGGTTAGCCGCACGGGTGTGGAGCAAGGAAATGCGTTACCCGCCGGAGCCCGTGCGGCGCCGTATCAGCGGCAGCGGCGCACCCATCACCGCGTAGGGCGTGGGTGCGCTGGGGAACAGCACCCGCCGCGCGATGTCCTGATAGCCCAGCGACCGGTACAGCCCCCGGGCAGGGCTCTCGACATCGATGGCGGACAGGATGGACCGTGGCTCGTGCGCCTCGTCCGTGATCCGGGTGATCAGCGTCCGGCCGATGCCCCGCCCCTGGTAGGCGGGGTGGACGTGCAGCTCGGTGATGACGAAGGAGTCGTCGAGCCAGTGATCCAGCTGTGCGCTGCGCAGATACGGCTCGACGACCGTCGACCACCAGTGGGCACGGTCGTTGGGCATGCCGTACACGAAGCCGATGAGCCGGCCCGCGGGGGTGGTGGCCCCCAGGGCGCGCGCGCCGCGGCAGCCGAGGTGACGCAGCACGATGTGCCGGCGCACGGCGACCTCTTCATCGCTCAGTCCGAACGCGAGCGCCTGTACCGCGAGCGCGTCATCCACGCGGGCGGCGAGATCGAGAGGGCCGACCGCGACGTCATCCATGGTCGCGAGCGTACAAGGCACTACGCCCGCAGGGCACGACCCCGCGGGGCATGACCTCGCGAGGCATGACCTCGCGGGGCACGGGCCCGAAGAGGCCGGAGAAACGATTCAGAACAGCACGCTCATGAACGCGCCGACTTCCTCGAACCCCACCCGTCGGTACGAGGCGCGCGCGGCGGTGTTGAAGTCGTTGACGTACAGGCTGACGACCGGGGCCACATCGCTCAGCGCATACCGCAGCACGGCGGCCATTCCGGTCTCCGACAGCCCCTTGCCCCGGTGGGCGGGATCGACCCAGACCCCCTGGATCTGGCAGGCGCGCGGCGTGGCGGCGCCGATCTCGGCCTTGAAGATGACCTTGCCGTCCTCGACCCGGGCGAAGGAGCGGCCGGAGCCCACCAGCTCGGCGACCCGCGCCTGGTAGAGCAGCCCGCCGTCGCCGGCCATCGGGGAGATGCCGACCTCTTCGGTGAACATGGCCACGCACGCCGGCATGATCGTGTCCATTTCGTCCTTGCGGATCCGGCGGACGCAGGGATCCGGCGCGATCTGGGCGGACGGCGACGAGGTGACCATCAGCGGCTGGTGGGCGCGGACCTCACGGGCCGGTCCCCAGTGCGGCTCGAGCAGCGACCACAGCTGGGCGGTGGGTCCGGCGGGCCCCACGATGGAGGAGCAGCGCCGTCCCTGCCGGCGCGCCCGCTCGGCGAAGCCGTGAACGGCCTCGGTGGTGGCGCAGACCGGTACGAGGTTGGCCCCGGCGTAGCAGAGGGATTCCAGCCGTCCGCCGACGTACCAGCCCCACATCTCGCCGCCGAGCCGCCAGGGGTCGAGTCCGGCGATCTGTACGCGGGCGGCGACGAACGCATTGGCGACCGGGTCGCGGTCCAGGACCGCGAGGGCGTCATCGAGTTCCCCGGGCTCGAGGACCTTGATGGTGGTGGTCGTCAGCACGTTGCGGAATGCCTCACCGTTACGGGCCTGGGAGGCCAGGCGGGAGCAGGTCTTGGCACTTTACCTCCCCCCGCGCGGGAGCACCCGGCCCGCTGCGGGGCCGCCGGCGGCGGACCTGCGCGAGCCCCGCGGCCCGGGTGGGGCGGCGGGGCTCGGCGGTGGTGGGACGAGGGGTCAGCCGGCGGCGGAGACGACCGGGGCGCCGGACTCGACGCCGTCCTTCTCCATCTGGTCGGCGATCTTCAGGGCCTCTTCGATCAGCGTCTCGACGATCTTCGATTCGGGCACGGTCTTGATGACCTCGCCCTTGACGAAGATCTGTCCCTTGCCGTTGCCGGAGGCGACGCCGAGGTCGGCCTCGCGGGCCTCGCCCGGGCCGTTGACGACACAGCCCATGACGGCGACGCGCAGCGGCACCTCCATGCCCTCCAGGCCGGCGGTGACCTCGTCGGCGAGCTTGTAGACGTCGACCTGGGCGCGGCCGCAGGAGGGGCAGGAGACGATCTCCAGGCGGCGCTGCTTGAGGTTGAGGGACTCCAGGATCGACAGACCGACCTTGACCTCTTCGGCGGGCGGCGCGGAGAGCGACACCCGGATCGTGTCGCCGATGCCCTCGCTGAGCAGCGCACCGAAGGCGACGGCCGACTTGATGGTGCCCTGGAAGGCGGGGCCGGCCTCGGTGACGCCCAGGTGGAGCGGGTAGTCGCACTGGGCGGCCAGCTGGCGGTAGGCGTTGACCATCACGACCGGGTCGTTGTGCTTGACCGAGATCTTGATGTCGCGGAAGCCGTGCTCCTCGAAGAGGGAGGCCTCCCACAACGCGGACTCGACGAGCGCCTCGGGGGTGGCCTTGCCGTACTTCTGGAGCAGGCGGCGGTCCAGGGATCCGGCGTTGACGCCGATACGGATCGGGGTCCCGGCGTCGGAGGCCGCCTTGGCGATCTCCTTGACCTTGTCGTCGAACTGCTTGATGTTGCCGGGGTTGACGCGGACCGCCGCGCAGCCGGCGTCGATCGCGGCGAAGACGTACTTCGGCTGGAAGTGGATGTCCGCGATGACCGGGATCTGGGACTTCTTCGCGATGATCGGGAGCGCGTCGGCGTCGTCCTGGGTGGGGCAGGCGACCCGGACGATCTGGCAGCCGGAGGCCGTCAGCTCGGCGATCTGCTGCAGCGTCGCGCCGATGTCGGACGTCCGCGTGGTCGTCATCGACTGCACCGAAACCGGTGCATCTCCGCCCACGGCGACGGAACCGACGTGGATCTTGCGGCTGACGCGGCGGTCGGCGAGCTTGGTCGGTACGTCCGGCATTCCCAGCGCAATGGCAGTCATCTGGCGAGCAACCCCAAGGTGTGGATCAAGGTCCCGAATTTCGGCGGGCTCCGGATTCCGAGATTACGGCACAAGGGTTGCCGCAAGCACATCGCTCCCCTGAGGCCCCTCGAAAGGGGACGGCCGGGCACCTCCAAACGCCGTGGAGGTGCCCGGCCGTCGCCAAACCCGCTTTCCGGCCAAAAAGCCGTGGGGTCAGGGGCCGCCGTCAGGTCAGTTTCACCGGGTTCACCACGTCGGCGACCAGCACCAGCAGGGTGAAGCAGATGAAGATCCCGGCGACGACATACGCGACCGGCATCAGCTTGGCGACGTCGAAGGGGCCGGGGTCGGGCCGCCTGAAGACCTTGGCGAAGGCGCGGCGGATGGCCTCCCACACGGCGCCGGCGATGTGGCCGCCGTCCAGCGGGAGCAGCGGCAGCATGTTGAACAGGAACAGCGAGAGGTTGAAGCCGGCGACCAGGAAGAGCATGGTCGCCACCCGCTGCTCCGGCGGGATGTGCAGGGAGAAGACCTCGCCGCCGACGCGGGCCGCGCCGACCACGCCCATCGGGGAGTCCTGCTTGCGCTCGCCGCCGTTGAACGCGGCGTCCCACAGGTCCGGGATCTTGCCGGGCAGGTGGACCAGCGAGGAGACGCCCTGCTCGACCATGTTGCCCATGCGGTCGACGGACTGGCCGAAGGACTGCTGGACGACGCCGCTGGCCGGGGTGAAGCCGAGGAAGCCCGCGGTGACGAACTCGCCGGGGACGTAGCCGCCGTGTCCGTCGGTCTTGGCGACCTTGTTCTCTATGAGGTCGGCGTGGAGCGTCGTACGGGCGCCGTGCCGCTCGACGACGATCGTGGCGGGCCCGGTGGTGTCGCGGATCTGCCCCTGGAGGGTGTCCCAGTCCGGTACGGCGTGGCCGTTGAAGGAGACGATCTTGTCGCCGGCCTTGAGGCCCGCGGCCTTGGCCGGGGAGTCCTTGGCGGTCTTGGGGCACTTGTCGGTCTTGGCCGAGGCCGAGATCACACAGTCGGACACGGACCCGACCTGCGTCGTCTGCGTGTTGATGCCGAAGCCCATCAGCACGCTCATGAAGATCACGACCGCGAGGATCAGGTTCATGAACGGCCCGGCGAACATCACGATGACGCGCTTCCAGGGCTTACGGGTGTAGAACAGCCGCTTTTCGTCGCCGGGCTGGAGCTCCTCGAAGGCCGCCGAGCGGGCGTCCTCGATCATGCCGCGGAACGGCGAGGTGGAGCGGGCCTGGAGCTTCCCGTCGTCGCCGGGCGGGAACATGCCGATCATGCGGATGTAGCCGCCGAGGGGCACGGCCTTGATGCCGTACTCGGTGTCGCCCTTCTTGCGGGAGAAGATCGTCGGCCCGAATCCCACCATGTACTGCGGCACGCGGATACCGAACATCTTGGCCGTGGAGAGGTGGCCGAGTTCGTGCCAGGCGATGGAGAAGAGCAGGCCGACGACGAAGACGACTATGCCGAGGATGGTCATCCAGGTCGTCATGCGCGAGCCTCCGAAGGTGTCCGTGCCGCACGGGCGGCCAGTTCACGGGCGCGGGCGCGCGCCCAGGTTTCCGCCTGCAAGACGTCCGCCACGGTCAGAGAGGTTCCCTGGGCGGGGACGCCGTGTTCAGCGACCACTGCCGCGACCGTATCCACAATCCCTGTGAACGGCAGCCCGCCGGTGAGGAACGCCTCCACGCATTCCTCGTTCGCGGCGTTGAAGACGGCGGGGGCGGTGCCGCCGAGATCACCCACATGGCAGGCGAGCGGGACGGACGGGAAGGCCTGCGCGTCGAGCGGGAAGAACTCCCAGGTCTGCGCCTTCGTCCAGTCCACGCCGGGTGCGGCGTCCGGGACGCGGTCGGGCCAGCCCAGGCCCAGCGCGATCGGCATGCGCATGTCGGGCGGGCTGGCCTGGGCCAGGGTGGAACCGTCGGTGAATTCCACCATCGAGTGGATATAGGACTGCGGATGGACCACGACCTCGATGCGGTCGAAGGGGACGTCGAAGAGCAGATGCGCCTCGATGACCTCCAGGCCCTTGTTGACCAGGGTCGCGGAGTTGATGGTGACGACCGGGCCCATGGACCAGGTGGGGTGGGCGAGGGCCTGTTCGGGGGTCACGTCGGCCAGCTCCCGCTTCGTACGGCCGCGGAACGGGCCGCCGGAGGCGGTGACGACGAGCTTGCGGACCTCGGCGCGCTCGCCCCCGGCCAGCGCCTGGAAGAGCGCGGAGTGCTCGGAGTCGACGGGGATGATCTGGCCCGGCGCGGCGAGGGCCTTGACCAGCGGGCCGCCGACGATCAGCGACTCCTTGTTGGCCAGGGCGAGCACCCGGCCGGCCTTCAGGGCGGCGAGGGTGGGGGCGAGGCCGATGGAGCCGGTGATGCCGTTGAGGACGGTGTGGCAGGGCGAGGCGGCGAGCTCGGTGGCGGCGTCGGGGCCCGCCAGGATCTCGGGCAGCGGCTCCCCGGTCCCGTAACGGGCGGCGAGGGCCTCGCGCAGTGCGGGGACGACGTTCTCCCGTGCCACCGCGACCGTCCGCACCCGCAGCCGGTGCGCCTGCTCGGCGAGCAGGTCCACCCGGCCGCCGGCCGCCGACAGGGCGGTCACCCGGAAGCGGTCGGGGTTGCGCAGCACGATGTCGATCGCCTGCGTGCCGATCGAACCGGTCGAGCCGAGGACCACGATGGAGCGGGGGCCGTCCGGGTCGCCGAGCCCGTCGGCGGCCGGCTCGAAGCGCAGGTGCGGATGTGCGAGGGAGTCCGTCATGTGGTCCATTGTTGCCGGTCGGCGGGGCTCCTCGTACGGGGGACCCGGAGGCCGCCCGTACGAGGCCGCAGGGCAGCCGCCTCAGCGGATGGGCCGGCGCACGTTGTCCTTCGCGCTGGGGCCCGGGTCGGCGTCCGCGATCCAGGGGCCGTCGCCGCTGGGGTCGATGACGCCCTCCTCCAGCCAGGTGTAGCTGCCGTCCAGGACGCCGTTCACGATCTTGCGGTCGAGGTCGTCGGTGTTGGTCCACAGCCGGGCGAAGAGCTCCTCGACGCGGATCCGCGACTGGCGGCAGAAGACCTCGGCGAGCTGTTGGGCCTCGCGGCCGTGCTCGCCGCTCATCCGCAGATGCTCCGCCCGTACGCAGGCCGCGCTCATCGCGAACAGTTCGGCGCCGATGTCGACGATCCGGCCGAGGAAGCCCTGTTTGGTCTCCATCCGGCCCTGCCAGCGGGACATCGCGTAGAAGGTGGAGCGGGCGAGCTTGCGGGAGGCCCGTTCGACATACCGCAGATGTCCCGCGAGCTCACCGAACTCCTGGTACGTACGCGGGAGTTGGCCCGGTCCTGCGACGAGCCTGGGCAGCCAGCGGGCATAGAATCCGCCGGCCTGGACGGCGGCCCGGCCCTTGTCCGCCAGGGATTTGTCGGGGTCGATGAGGTCGCCGGCGACCGACAGATGGGCGTCGACGGCCTCGCGGGCGATCAGCAGATGCATGATCTCCGTGGAGCCCTCGAAGATCCGGTTGATGCGCATATCGCGCAGCATCTGTTCGGTGGGGACGGCGCGTTCGCCTCGGGCGGCGAGCGAGTCGGCGGTCTCGAAGCCGCGGCCGCCGCGGATCTGCACCAGCTCGTCGGCGATCAGCCAGCCCATTTCGGAGCCGTAGAGCTTGGCGAGGGCGGCCTCGATACGGATGTCGTTGCGGTTCTCGTCGGCCATCTGGGACGAGAGGTCGACGACGGCCTCGAGGGCGAAGGTGGTGGCCGCGATGAAGGACACCTTGGCGCCCACGGCCTCGTGCTTGGCGATCGACTTGCCCCACTGCTCGCGGGCCGCGGACCACTCCCGGGCGATCTTCAGGCACCATTTGCCGACGCCGACGCACATCGCGGGCAGCGAGAGGCGGCCGGTGTTGAGCGTGGTCAGGGCGATCTTGAGACCGGCGCCCTCGGGGCCGATGCGGTTCGCGGCGGGGACGCGCACCCGGTGGAAGCGGGTGACGCCGTTCTCCAGGCCGCGCAGGCCCATGAAGGCGTTGCGGTTCTCGACGGTGATGCCGGGCGAGTCGGCCTCGACGACGAAGGCGGTGATGCCGCCCTGGTGGCCCTCGGAGGCGGGGACGCGCGCCATCACGACGAGCAGATCGGCGACCACACCGTTGGTGGTCCACAGCTTCACGCCGTCCAGGACGTAGTCTCCCCCATCGTCGGGGACGGCGGTGGTCGCCAGCCGGGCCGGGTCGGAGCCGACGTCCGGCTCGGTCAGCAGGAACGCCGAGATGTCCGTGCGGGCGCAGCGCGGCAGGAAGGTGTCCTTCTGCTCCTGGGTGCCGAAGAGCTTGAGCGGCTGCGGCACGCCGATGGACTGGTGCGCGGAGAGCAGCGCGCCGATGGCGGGGCTGGCGGAGCCGGCCAGTGCGAGGGCCCGGTTGTAGTAGACCTGGGTGAGGCCGAGACCGCCGTGCTTCGTGTCGATCTTCATGCCGAGCGCGCCGAGCTCCTTGAGCCCGTTGAGCGTCTCGTCGGGGATCTGCGCCTCGCGCTCGATCCGGGCCCCGTCGACCTGGGTCTCGCAGAATTCGCGCAGCGTGGCCAGGAACTTCTCACCGCGCCGCACATCGTCGGCCGCCGGGGTGGGGTGCGGATGGATCAGGTCGAGCCGGAAGCGTCCCAGGAACAGTTCCTTGGCGAAGCTGGGCTTGCGCCAGTTCTGCTCGCGGGCCGCCTCGGCAACCTGCCGCGCTTCGCGCTCGGAAACCTTGCGGATGGACGGAGCGGTCATCAGGAGCTCACCTCGCCGCGATCGGGAGTGCAGCATCGGCCACCGGTCAGTGCATCGGTCGGCCGCCGGACAGTGCTACTTGTGAGGGTTACCCGATCCATGGGGGTTGCACCAGTGGTGCCGCGGGGAACTGCCGGGCGGGCGGACGGGTATCCGCCATGGGCCATCTGGGGTGCGGCGCCCGCCTCGCGGCGGGCCGCGCTATCGGCCGTTCGGGGGGTATGGCGTACCACGGTGGGAGTACGCGCGGCCCCGGCTCCACCCTGAGGTACAGGCCGGGCTCCATCTCAGACAGGAGGAGCGGGGCGCCTGGCGCGCCGTACCGTCGAACTCCGGCATGACGGGGGCCGGCATGCCGGGGGGATAACGGGGGACGCGGCGCGCTCCGGAACAGGGTGCCGGAGCGCGCCGCGGCCAGGGGCCGGCGCCGGGGGGTGCGCCGGCCGGAGCCTGGACGGCAGTACGGCCCAAGGGATGGCCGTCGCTGTCCACCAATCCAGGCCGGTCGGTGAGGCGGTTGTTGCGGTTGCTGTTGCGGTGCCCTTCGGGGCGACCGCTGTTTTCGGAGTTCGGCCGTTTCCGGGTTTTCCGGACTACCGAATTTTCCGGGTCTTCCGGGTCCTCCGGGTCCTCCGGACTACAGCGCCAGGCCGGTCAGGACCAGCACCCGCTCGTAGGTGTAGTCGTCCATCGCGTACCGCACGCCCTCGCGGCCCACTCCGGACTGCTTGGCGCCGCCGTAGGGCATCTGGTCGGCGCGGTAGGACGGCACATCGCCGACGATCACGCCGCCGACCTCCAGGGCGCGGTGGGCGCGGAAGGCGGTCCGGGTGTCGTGCGTGAAGACGCCGGCCTGGAGGCCGTACTTGGAGTCGTTGACCGCGGCGAACGCCTCGGCCTCGCCGTCGACCTTCTTGATGGTCAGCACCGGGCCGAAGACCTCTTCGGTGGCCAGCGTCGTACCGGCGGGCACGCCCTCCAGGACGGTGGGCGCGTACGAGGCGCCGTCGCGCTTGCCGCCCGCGAGCAGCTTCGCGCCGCGCTGCACGGCCTCGTCCACCCAGTCCTCGACGCGCTTGGCGGCGGCCTCGTTGACCAGCGGGCCGACCTCGGTGGCGGCGTCGGAGGGGTCGCCGGTGATCTGGGCGTTGACGGCCGCGACGATCTTGGGAACCAGGCGGTCGTAGACGGAGGCGTCGGCGATGACCCGCTGCACCGAGATGCAGGACTGGCCGCCCTGGTAGTTGGAGAAGGTGGCGATGCGCTGCGCCGCCCAGTCCAGGTCCTCCTCGGAGGACCAGTCGGCGAGGACGACGGCCGCGCCGTTGCCGCCGAGCTCCAGGGTGCAGTGCTTGCGGGGCACCGAGTCGAGGATGTCGTAGCCGACCTTCTCGGAACCGGTGAAGGAGATGACGGGCAGGCGCTCGTCCTTGACCAGGGCGGGCATCGCCTCGTTGCCCACCGGCAGGATCGACCAGGAGCCGGCCGGCAGATCGGCGCCGTCCAGCAGCTCGCCGATGATCAGGCCGGAGAGCGGGGTGGCCGGTGCGGGCTTGAGGATGATCGGGACGCCGGCCGCGATGGCCGGGGCGATCTTGTGGGCGCACAGGTTCAGCGGGAAGTTGAACGGTGCGATGCCCAGGACCGTGCCGCGCGAGAAGCGGCGGGTCAGGGCCAGGCGGCCGGCGCCGCCCGCGTCGGTGTCCAGGCGCTGGGCCTCGCCGCCGTTGAAGCGGCGGGCTTCCTCGGCCGCGAAGCGGAAGACGGAGACGGCCCGGCCGACCTCGCCGCGAGCCCACTTGACGGGCTTGCCGTTCTCCGCGGAGATCAGCTGGGCGATCTCCTCCGCGCGCTCCACCAGCCGGCGGCCGACGAGGTCGAGGGCGGCGGCCCGCACGTGGGCGGGGGTCGCGGCGAGCTCGTCCTGGACGGCGACGGAGGCGGCGATGGCCTCCTCCACCTGATCCTGGGTGGGCACGCTCACCGTTCCGACGTGACGTCCGTCCCAGGGGGAGGTGACATCGAAGGTGGCGTCGCCGGTGGTCTTGCGGCCGGCGAGCCAGAAGGCGGTGGGGGCTGCAGTGTTCGGCACAGTGGATCCCGGCCCTTCCCAAGTGGTGGTGTGATGCGTATGGCGCCGCACAGCGGCTCCGCTGCACCCACGGTAGGGGCGCGGCGCCGTTGTGGCGTTTGTCCGAACCGGAGCAATCAGTGGGCGTGCCTCTCCGTGATGGAGGGGGCGCCGCGGCCGGCGGCGCCGTCGCCTCACTCCTCCGGAGGCGTCGACGTCGCCTTGAGCGCCAGCCACAGCTCCATCCGGACATCCGCGTCGTCCAGCGAACGCCCCAGGATCTCCTCCACCCGCCGCATCCGGTAACGCAGCGTATGACGGTGTACGCCCAGGTCGGCGGCGGCCGCGTCCCACTGGCCGTGCCGCGCGAGCCAGGCGCGCAGCGAGGCCACCAGATCGCCGCGCCCGGTCGCGTCGTGCTCGCGCAGCGCCCGCAGCAGCCCGTCCGCGAAGGCCCGTACCGCGTCGTCGGCGAGCAGCGGCAGCACGGATCCCGCCGCCACGTCCTCGTGCTCGACCAGCGCCCGACCGCGGCGGCGGGCGACGTACAGCGCCTGTTCGGCCTGGCGGTAGGCGTTCGCGGCGGCGATCGGGCCGGTCGGTGCGGACAGTCCGATCGCCAGCCCCTCGCCGCGGCCGGCCTCGCCGCGCGCCGGCCGGCCGCGTGGCCGGGACGGCGCCCCGGAGCGGGCCTCGGCCTGGGCGGCGAACCCGGCGCAGGCGTCGGCGGCCGCACCGCCGTCCGCGACCAGCACGATCAGCCGGGTGCCGTCCGGGACGGCGAGCACCGCCTCGCCGGTCCTGGCGGCGGCGGAGTCCATCGCATCGGCCAGCGCGTCGAGTACGGCCGGGGCGGCGGCGCCCGCCGACGATGGGGGTCCCCCCTGCTCGAACGAAGTTGAGAGCTTGGGGGAGGACGGCTCGTCGGCGGCCACCGGCTCGGCCACCACCACCCGGAAGGGGGCGTCCAGCAGCCCGCCGTAGAGCCGCCCCGCCACCGCCCGCGCATGGTCCGGCTCCCCCGCCAGCAGCATCTTCAGCACCGCCGCGCCGAGGCGCTGCTCGGCGTCCTGGAGGGCGCGCGAGCGCTCCGTGGTGAGGGTGAGCAGGGCGACGGCGGAGTGCACGGCATAGCGTTCGGCGGTCCCGAGCGGCGCCCCGGTCCCCACCGCGAGCACCCCGCGCGCCCGGCGGCCCGTGCCCAGCGACTGAAGCTCGACCCGGTCGTCACCGTCCGTGTCGCTGACCACCGAACTGGCGGGCGCGGGCCGCTCCCGCAGCCGCCCCACGTCGTCGGCCAGCCGCGCCGCCCGCCGGGCCGCCCAGTCGGGGGCGGCGGCCACCACGGCCCCCGACGCGTCGTACAGCGCGGCCCAGCCGTCCAGGTGCGCGGCGAGCCGGGCCAGCAGCTCGGCGGGTCCCTCGGCGCTCAGCGCGGCCCGGGTCAGCTCCCGCTGCGCCTCGAAGCCGGCGGTCACCGCGCGGTACTGGTCGGCGGCGACGGCGGCCGAGACGGCCTTGCTGATGGCGATGAAGGGCGTCCGACGGGGCACCCCGAGCAGCGGCAGCCCCTCCTCCCGCGCCGCCGCCACCAGCGGCTCGGGCACGTCCTCGTAGTTCACCCCGACGGCGAAGCCCAGCCCGACGACGCCCGCCTGCGCCACCCGCCGCACATACCGGCGGCTCGCCTCCGCGTCCTCCGCGTCCAGCTTCAGCGCGGTGATCAGCAGCAGCTCGCCGCCCTCCATGTACGGCACGGGGTCGATCAGCTCGCTGGCATGCGCCCAGCGCACCGGGACGTTCAGCCGGTCCTCACCCGCGAGCACGGTCAGCTTGAGCGCGGTGTGGTTGACCAGGGAAGCGAGGGTGTGGGGCATGGGACCTTCGATAGACCTTCGATGACGACGGGGAGCCGAGGCCCGCCCTGCGGAGGAATTGCGCCGTCCCGTATGAACGGCCGCTTCCGATTCTGCCTCAGCGGAGGAATACGGGAACAGTGTTCCCCCCGGACCGGCGCCTCAGAGCGCCGAAACCGTCAAGCGCGTCGTCGCACCGTCCGCCGAGTGGCCCCCTCCCTCCTCTCCCTCCCCTCTCTCACCCCCGCAGATCCACCAGCACCGGCGGCGCGTGCTCGCCCTTCACCGATGTCACCGACAGCACCGCGTGCCCCGCAGGTACGGCATTGGCCAGGTCCGAGGCGGACCAGCGCTCCCGCTCGACGGTGCGGACGGTGACGGCCTTGGCGGTGGCCGCCTTGCCGGTGACCAGGTGGCGGAAGATGTGGAACGCCTTCCCCGCGGCGCTCTCCGCGATGATCTGGCGGTCCGTCACATCGCGGGTCTCCACCCATTCCTTGCCCCACACCTCGGCGAACCGCGCGCCGTCCCAGGTCGTCACGCCCGCGAACGCCATCCGGCAGCCGACCGCGCCGAGCAGCGCGCTGCGCAGCGCGTCGGGCACGTCGTCCAGCGAGCGCAGGGTGAGCACCGCGCCGGCGTTGGCCGAGCGCAGTCGCTGGAGGCCGCGCAGCGCCTCGGCGGTGATGGTGTGCGCCGCCTCGTCGAGCACCAGGCAGGCGAAAAGCGAGCGGTCGGCGCGGGCCACCGCGCACTCGGTGAACTGCGCGAGGACCAGCCGGGCGAGGATCCGCGAGGCCTCCGCATGACCGCGTTCGGGCAGTTCGATGCGGACCCGCAGGGGGTGGTCGAGGGCGCGCAGGGAGACCTGGCGGGTGCGTCCGGTGGGGTCGAAGAAGTCGGCGAAGGCGGGCCGGTCGAGCAGCGCGATGCGGTCGGCGAGCAGGACGCCCACATCGCCGGCGCGCTCCGACTGCCGTGCGCGGGCGTCCAGTTCGCGCAGCAGGGTCTGCTCGCGGGCGTTCTCCAGGGCGGCGCGCAGCGCGCCCATCGCCTCCGGCGCGCCGTCCAGCAGCTCGCGCAGCTCGGGGACGGCCGGGAAGCGGTCGTGGGCGGCCCGGAAGGGGCCCAGCAGCTGGGCGAGCGCCGTCGCGGCGCGGCGGCTGTCGCCGCCGGGCAGCTGCTCGGCCAGGTCGCCGACCAGCGCCTCGGCGAGGATCCCGGCCGCCTCGTCGGCGTCGGTGGTGCCGCCGTAGAGGTCGAGATCGCACTCGGGGTCGGGGCGGCCGATCTTGACCACCACGTCGAACGCCTCGTCCGGGCCGAGGTCCGAACCGGCCGGTCCGACGGCGATGACCGCGCACTGCCCGGCCAGCGCCTGGAGACACATCGACTCCACGACCGGCTTGACGACCCGGGTGGTCTTGCCGCTGCCCGCGGGGCCGACGGCAAGGAGGGACGTGCCGAGCACGGCCGGTTCCAGGGCGCAGCCGGCGCCGCGGTGCCGGTACGGGTTGCGTTCGTGGTCTGCGGCGGTGCCGATCCGTACCTGGTGGGCGAGCAGGTCGTGATCGGCGGTGCGGCGGGCCAGGTCGCGCCGTCCCGAGGGGTGCGCGCAGGCCGCGGCGCCCTGCCGCAGCACGGTGTCGGTGAAGGAGGCCACCGAGTTCTTGCCGGACCGTACCGAGCGCCAGGCCCGGTCGATCCTGGCCACGTCCACGTCGTTCATCCGCCCGGCGCGGGCCTCGGCGGCGAGCTTGTCGGCCGCGTCGGGGGCGCCGTGGGCGCGCAGCTCGGGCCATTGGGCGGGGTCGGCGGCGGGCTGGGGGGTGGCTGCGGAGGGGGCGGGGCGCAGTCGCCGGACCAGCGGCATGACGAGCGGCAGCAGGAAGCGGCGGCCGAGCTCGGGCCAGCGGCCGAGACGGCCGAAAACGGCGACCAGGAGGGCCCCGAACAGCGCGTAATAGATGTAGCTGGCCCAGACGAAGGCCATCGGGTCGCTGCCGTCCCGCCACGAGTCGGGCGTCAGCAGCAGCAGCGGCCACATCCAGTAACTGCCGAGGTAGTTGTTCCACAACAGCGACCACAGCAGCCAGCCGCACAGGAACGAGATCAGCGCGCCGCTGATCAGCTGGCGGGCCGGGATCCGGTCGGGCTCCTCGGCGGGCCGCGGCCGGTGCCCGTACGTCCAGACCCCGGGTCCCGCCGACCGCCGCGGCGTGCGGAGCCAGCCGAGGAGCGGCGGCTCGCCGGCGGCGGCCGCGCCGGGCGGTGTCGCGGGCACGGGCGGAGCGGGCGGCGCGCTGGGCCGCGGCGGCGCATCCGGCGGCGGGGCCGGCCTCGGGACCAGTTCGGAGCGGGTGTTGCGTGCGTCCTGCGTGCCCTCGGTATCCATCCGCTGCCCTTGTCCCCCTTGAGCCGTCAGCTGTTGCCGCCGCTCAATCTACTGGCCGTCCGCCGTCGCTATGTCCGGTGCGGACAACGCAACACGCACACTTCTCCCGAACGGAACATGCCAGGGCCGGGCCACCGGCCCTAACCTGCGAGAACAAGACCTCTGTACGTCCCCGTTCGACCCCAGGAGACTGCCATGACCGAACTGTCCGGTGGCCCGGCCCTCCCCCAGGAACGTCGCATCGTCACTGCGATCCCCGGCCCGAAGTCGCAGGAGCTGTGGGCCCGTAAGCAGGAGACCGTGGCCGGCGGCGTCGGTGCGGTGCTGCCCGTCTTCATCAAGCGCGCCGGCGGCGGTGTCCTGGAGGACGTGGACGGCAACTCCCTGATCGACTTCGGTTCCGGTATCGCCGTGACCTCGGTCGGCAACAGCGCCGAGGCCGTGGTCCGCAAGGCCACCGAGCAGCTGGCCAGCTTCACCCACACCTGTGCGATGGTCACGCCGTACGAGCCGTACATCGAGGTCTGTGAGGCGCTCGCCGAGCTCACCCCTGGCGACCACGCCAAGAAGTCCGCGCTGTTCAACTCCGGCGCCGAGGCCGTGGAGAACGCCGTCAAGGTGGCCCGCGCCTACACCAAGCGCCAGGCGGTCGTCGTCTTCGACCACGGCTACCACGGCCGTACGAACCTGACGATGGCGCTGACCTCGAAGAACATGCCGTACAAGAACGGCTTCGGCCCGTTCGCGCCCGAGGTCTACCGCGTCCCGGTCGCCTACCCCTACCGCTGGCTGACCGGCCCGGAGAACTGCGCCCAGGAGGCCGCGGCCCAGGCCATCGAGCAGATCAACAAGCAGATCGGCGCGGACAACGTCGCGGCGATCATCATCGAGCCGGTCCTCGGCGAGGGCGGCTTCATCGAGCCGGCCAAGGGTTTCCTGCCCGCCATCGCGAACTTCGCGAAGGAGAACGGCATCGTCTTCGTCGCCGATGAGATCCAGTCCGGCTTCTGCCGTACCGGCCAGTGGTTCGCGTGTGAGGACGAGGGCATCGTCCCGGACCTGATCACGACCGCCAAGGGCATCGCCGGCGGTCTGCCGCTGGCCGCGGTGACCGGCCGCGCCGAGATCATGGACGCCGCGCACGCGGGCGGCCTGGGCGGCACCTACGGCGGTAACCCGGTGGCCTGCGCCGCGGCGCTCGGCTCCATCGAGACCATGCGCGAGCAGGACCTCAACGGCAAGGCCAAGCACATCGAGCAGGTCATGAAGACCCGCCTGACGGCCATGGCGGAGAAGTTCGACATCATCGGCGAGGTCCGCGGCCGCGGCGCGATGATCGCGATCGAGCTGGTCAAGTCCGGTTCCAAGGAGCCGAACGCGGAGGCCACCGGCGCGCTCGCCAAGGCCTGCCACCAGGAGGGCCTGCTGGTCCTGACGACCGGCACGTACGGCAATGTGCTGCGCTTCCTGCCACCGCTGGTGATCGGTGACGACCTGCTCAACGAGGGTCTGGACATCCTCGAGGCGGCGTTCGCCAAGCTCTGAGCGAGGACGGACGCGGGATGACCCCGTCGCGGCCCGGGACACGGCTCATGCCGTGCCCCGGGTCGCGTTCCTTCTCCGTTTTCTCCGGCCCCTCCGCGTGGGGGCGTACGCGCGTAGCTGGAGGCGCGGAGTGAAGAAGATGTGGGGGGCCGATGGCGGCCGGGTGATGCGCCTGTCGGGTGCGCTCCCGGTGCCGTACGGTTTCGGCAGATGAGTGAAACACCCCGTCCGCAGGGGACTGCGGGCGACGCCCGGTCGGCGCTTCCCCGGCTCCGATCAGGCCGTGCCCTCGCGCACAACACCGGGACCCATGCACTGCGGGGCTCCGGGAATCCTCACCGATCGGATGTCCGCCCGCCCCACACCCCCCGGGGCGCGCGGGACACCGGTCAGCTCGGCCGCCTCGGAACCACCCCCCCTGTTCCGAGGCGGCCGACCCTTTTTCGTTCCCGGTTTCTTTCGCGGTTTCTCTCCCGCTTACTCTCCCTCGCGATGCCCCTGGTCCCTGCGTTGCTCTTTGCCGCGATCAGCTGGCAGGTGGCGGGACATGGGCCGCTGCGCACCGTCGATGAGCGGCTCGGGCGGGCCGTTGCCGGCAGTGCCGTGCCCGCCGGGCCGGCGGAGTTCCTCGCCGATCTCGGCAATGCGGCCGTTGCGCTGCCGGTGCTGCTGGCCGTGGCGGGGTGGGCCGCCTGGCGCGGGCATCGGCGGCGCCGGCGGGATCCGGAGGCCACCGGTGCGGCGCGCTGGTGGCTGCCGCCGCTCGCCGCCGCGCTCACGCCGGCCGCGGTGCCCGCGCTGGTCGTCCCGCTCAAGCTCTGGTTCGCCCGGCCGGGGCCGCCGCAGATGGGTGGCGGCGTGCACGACGGCTTCTATCCGTCGGGGCACGGCGCCACGGCCGCGGTGGCGTACGGCGTGGCCGCGCTGTTGCTGATGCGGACACCGGAGCGGGTGGGCCGCGGGGCCTGCGCCGCCCTGGTGGCCGGTGCCGTGCTGCTCAACGCCGGCGTCGGCATCGGGCTCGTACGCCGGGGCTATCACTGGCCGCTGGATGTGCTCGGCAGCTGGTGCCTGGCCGGGGTGCTGCTGTGGGTGTGGTGGGCGGTGTGCGAGCGGTGGGCGCGGGACGGTACGCGGCGGGTGGAGCCGTAGCGCCGTAGGGCGTCCCTCACCGCTCGCCCGTCGCCAGGGAGGCCGCCGCCTCGTGCAGGGCGAGTTCCAGGACGAACGGGTCGGTGAGCGTGCCGCTGCCGTCCGGTGGCACCAGCCAGCGGACGCGGCCGGGGGCCCGGCCCGGGAAGGGGACCACGATCCAGCTGCCGCGTCCGGCGCCCCTTACACCGCTGCCCAGCCAGCGGCCGGTGGTGCCGGGCGGGACGAAGAAGCCGGTGCGGGAGTCCCCTGAGCCGGCCAGGACCGGGCCGGGGCGGGCGAGGACGCGGCGGAGGACGGCGAGGGCCGGGGCGCCGAGCGTGCCGTCGACGATCAGTACGTCCCAGAGCCGGCCGGCCGGCAGGAGCGCGACGCCGAGCGGGTCGCGCTCCCACCGCCGCCGACAGGTCCCGGGGTCCGGGGCCGCCGCTACCAGCCAGTCCACTGCGTTGTTCGCCCCCGCGGCGCTCATGTCGTCCCTCGCTTCCCCGGCGGCCCGGTCGGGCGGCCGTCTCCGGAACAAGGAGACGGCACGGAAGCCGGGTCCTTACACGGGTAGCGGGGGCGTTCGCGGACACGAAGGGGGCGCGCGACCATCTGTCGCCCGCCCCCATTGCGCGTCTGCTGTCCGCGTCAGCTCGCGTCTCGCGTCCGCGGTCCGCGTCAGCTGTCGAAGCCGAGGCCCACCTTGTCCATGGCCTTCAGCCACAGATTGCGCCGCCCGCCGTGCGTATCGGCGCGGGTCATCGACCACTGGGTGATGCCGATGCCGGCCCAGCGCAGCGGCTCCGGCGGGAAGGGCAGCGGCTTGCTGCGCACCATCTCCAGCTCGGTGCGCTCGGTCCGCTCGCCCGCGAGCAGGTCGAGCATCACGTCCGCGCCGAAGCGGGTGGCGCCGACGCCGAGGCCGGTGTAGCCGGCGGCGTAGGCGACCCGGCCGGCGTACGCGGTGCCGAAGAAGGCCGAGAAGCGGGCGCAGGTGTCGATGGCGCCGCCCCAGGCGTTGGTGAAGCGCAGGCCCTCCAACTGCGGGAAGCAGCGGAAGAAGTGCCGGGCGAGCTTCTCGTACGTGGCCGGGTGCTGGTCGTACTCGGCCCGTACGCCGCCGCCGTAGCGGTAGACGATGTCGTAACCGCCCCACAGGATGCGGTTGTCGGCGGTGATGCGGAAGTAGTGGAAGTGATTGTTGGAGTCCGAGAGGCCCTGGCGGTTCTTCCAGCCGATGGCGGCGAGCTGCTCGTCGGAGAGCGGCTCGGTCATCAGGGCGTGGTCGTAGACCGGGACGATGTACGGGCGGACCCGCTTGACCAGCGACGGGAAGGCGTTGGTGCCGAGCGCCACATGGCGGGCGAAGATCCGGCCGTAGGGGGTGCGGACGGCCATGCCCATGCCTTCGGAGCTCAGGCCGGTGGCGCGGGTGCGCTCGTAGATGCGGACGCCGAAGCCGAGGCAGGCCTGCTTCAGGCCCCAGGCGAGCTTGGCCGGGTTGAGCATGGCGACGCCGTCGCGGTCCCACAGTCCGGCGCGGAAGGTGGGCGAGTCGATCTCGGCGCGCAGCTCGTCGCGGTCCAGGAAGCGGTGGCGGGTCAGGCCCAGGTCGGCGGCGTCCTTGGCGGCCTCCTTGAGCTCGGCCACCTGGTACTGCTCGGTGGCGATGTCGATCTCGCCGGTGCGCTCGAAGTCGCAGTCGATGTTGTAGCGGGCGACGGCGTGCTCGATGGCGTCGAGGTTCTTGATGCCGAGGTCCTCGAGCTTGGCGAGCTCGCCGGGCCAGCGGGCCATGCCGTTGCCGAGGCCATGGGTGAGGGAGGCGGCGCAGAAGCCGCCGTTGCGCCCGGAGGCGGCCCAGCCGACCTCGGCGCCCTCGATCAGGACGACATCGCGCTGCGGGTCGCGTTCCTTGGCGATCAGCGCGGTCCACAGTCCCGAGTAGCCGCCGCCGACGACCAGCAGATCGCAGGTCTCGTCGCCGACGAGGGCGGGCTCGGCGGCCGGGCGGCCGGGGTCGGTCAGCCAGAACGGGGTGGGTTCGGCATCGGCGAGCGCCTGGACGGGGTACGAGGAATGTGCCCCGGACGTGTACGACATGGCAGCTCGTGCCATGGTTCTCAGCTCCTCTTGCTCCTCTTACGGCGGTTCCCGGCCATCTGGCCGACGACTACGCACAGGACGGCGACCAGGAACATCGCCGTACCGATGACATTGATCTGAACGGGCGTGCCCCGCTGCGCCGATCCCCAGACGAACATGGGAAAGGTCACGGTGGAGCCGGCATTGAAGTTGGTGATGATGAAGTCGTCGAAGGACAGCGCGAAGGAGAGCAGGGCGCCGGCCGCGATGCCGGGGGCGGCGATCGGCAGGGTGACGCGCAGGAACGTCTGCACCGGTGAGGCGTAGAGGTCCTGGGCGGCCTGTTCCAGGCGCGGGTCCATGCTCATCACGCGGGCCTTGACGGCGGTGACGACGAAGCTCAGGCAGAACATGATGTGGGCGATCAGGATCGTCCAGAAGCCGAACGGGATGCCCATGTTGAGGAACAGCGTGGCCAGCGAGGCAGCCATGACGACCTCGGGCATGGCCATCGGCAGGAAGATCAGGGTGTTGACGGAGGCGCGGGCCCGGAAGCGGTAGCGCGCCAGCGCGAAGGAGATCATCGTGCCGAGGACGGTCGCGCCGATGGTGGCCCAGACCGCGATCTGCAGGCTCAGCCCGAGCGAGCCGCACAGGTCCGCGACGCCGCAGGGATCGCTCCAGGCGTCCGTGGAGAAGCGCTGCCACTGGTAGTTGAAGCGGCCGTTGGGCTTGTTGAAGGAGAAGACCATCACGACGAGGTTGGGCAGGATCAGATAGCCCAGCGTGCACAGGCCCGCGATCGTGATGATGTTGCGGCGCAGCCAGAGCAGGCCGTTGTTGCGGGCGCGTGGCGCGGTGGTTTCCCGTGCGGCCGCGGTGTCGCGTGCGGCCTTGGTTTCGCGTACGGACATCAGACCAGGTCCTCCGTCCCCGACTTGCGGATGTAGATGGTGACCATGGCGAGGATGGACGCCATGAGGATGAAGGAGAGGGCGGCGGCGGTCGGGTAGTCCAGGACCCGCAGGAACTGCGACTGGATGACGTTGCCGATCATCTTCTGGTCGGTGGAGCCCAGCAGTTCGGCGTTGATGTAGTCGCCGGCGGCCGGGATGAAGGTGAGCAGGGTGCCGGCGACGACGCCGGGCATGGACAGCGGGAAGGTGACCCGGCGGAAGGTGGTGGACGGGCGGGCGTACAGGTCGCCGGCCGCCTCGTGGAGGCGGGGGTCGATGCGCTCCAGCGAGGTGTAGAGCGGCAGGACCATGAACGGCAGGAAGTTGTACGTCAGGCCGCAGACCACCGCGAGCGGGGTGGCCAGCACCCGGTGCCCTTCGGTGATGCCCAGGGCGCTGGTGACGTCCAGGATGTGCAGCGAGTTCAGGACGCCGACGACCGGGCCGCCGTCCGCCAGGATCGTCTTCCAGGCCAGCGTGCGGATCAGGAAGCTGGTGAAGAACGGCGCGATGACCAGGATCATCACGAGATTGCGCCAGCGACCGGCCTTGAAGGCGATCAGGTAGGCGAGCGGATAGCCCAGGAGCAGGCACAGGACGGTGGCGATGGCGGCGTACGCCACGGAGCGCACGAACTGCGGCCAGTATTCGCCGAGCGCGTCCCAGTAGGTGGCGAAGTGCCAGGTGACCTTGAAGCCCTCTTCGAGGGAGCCGGTCTGGATGGACGTCGACGCCTGGTAGACGAGCGGCGCGGCGAAGAAGACGATCAGCCACAGGATGCCGGGCAGCAGCAGCCAGTAGGGGATCAGCCGCTTACGGGTGGGCGTCTTGCGCAGCGCGAGCGGCTCGGTGGCCGGCTCTTCCGGGGGCGCGGGGGACGCGGGGGCCTCGGTGGTACTCATGCGGCCTCCTCGTCGAGGTCCGCTCCGGCGGCGATGTCCTGGGCGGCGTCCAGACCGAAGGTGTGCGCCGGGCTCCAGTGCACGACGACCTCGGCGCCCGGTATGAGCCGGCCGTCGCGCTGGATGTTCTGCTCGTAGACGGCGAGTTCGCCCAGGCCCGGCGCCTCGATGACGTACTGGGTGGAGACGCCGATGAAGCTGGCGTCCTTGATGCGGCCGGTCAGGCTGTTGTGTCCCTCGGCGACGGCCGCGGCGTCGTCGGCGTGCGCCAGGGCCATCTTCTCGGGCCGCACGCCGGCCAGCACCTTTTCGCCGCTGCGGGCGGTGGCGCTGCACCGGGCGGCGGGCAGCCGCAGCTTGTTGTCGCCGGCCCTGAGCAGCAGGTCGCCATTCTGAGGGTCGGCGGCCTCGACGACCTCGGCCTCGATGAGGTTGGAGGTGCCCAGGAAGTTGGCGACGAAGGTGGTGGCGGGGTTCTCGTAGAGGTCGGCGGGGGCGCCGAGCTGTTCGACCCGGCCGCCGTTCATCACGGCCACGGTGTCGGCCATGGTCATGGCCTCCTCCTGGTCGTGGGTGACGTGGACGAAGGTGATGCCGACCTCGGTCTGGATGCGCTTGAGCTCCAGCTGCATCTGGCGGCGCAGCTTGAGGTCGAGGGCGCCCAGCGGCTCGTCGAGGAGCAGCACCTGGGGGTGGTTGATCAGCGCGCGGGCGACCGCGACGCGCTGCTGCTGGCCGCCGGAGAGCTGCTGCGGCTTGCGGCGCGCCATCGGGCCGAGCTGGACGAGGTCGAGCATGTCCTCGACCTGCTTCTTGACGGACTTGATGCCGCGGCGGCGCAGTCCGAAGGCGACGTTCTCGTAGATGTCCAGGTGCGGGAAGAGCGCGTAGTTCTGGAAGACGGTGTTGACCTGCCGCTTGTAGGGCGGCAGGGCGGTGACGTCCTGGCCGGAGAGCTCAACGGTCCCGGTGGTGGGCTCCTCCAGCCCGGCGATCATCCGCAGGGTGGTGGTCTTGCCGCAGCCCGAGGCGCCCAGCAGCGCGAAGAAGGAGCCCGCGGGGACGGTGAGGTCGAGCGGGTGGACGGCGGTGAAGGAGCCGTAGGTTTTGCTGATCCCGGTGAGGCGGACGTCACCGCCGCTGGTCTGGGGGGTCTCGGTCTTGGTCATGTGGGTCGTCCCGTGTGTCGGAGGTCGAAGCGGCTCGTACGGGCCTGGCGGGGAGTGGGGGCGCTCAGGCGGCGATCGGGGTCAGGCGCCGGTGAGATCGGAGAACTTCTGGCTGAACTCCTTGTTCTCCTTGGCGCTGAGGGCCCGGAAGGAGTGGGACCGGGCGGCCATCTCCTTGTCCGGCAGGATCAGCGGGTTGTCGGCCGCCTTCTTGTCGATCTTGGCGAGTTCGTCGCGCACACCGTCGACGGGGCAGGCGTAGTTGATGTACGCCGCGAGCCGGGCGGCCGCCTTGGGCTCGTAGAAGTAGTCGATGAGCCGTTCGGCGTTCTTCTTGTGGCGGGCCTTGTTGGGCACCATCAGGTTGTCGGTGGACGTCATGTAGCCGGACTTGGGGACCGCGTAGGCGATGTCCGGGTTGTCACTCTGGAGCTGGACGATGTCGCCGGCCCAGGCGACGCAGGCGGCGAGGTCGCCCTTGTCCAGGTCGTTGGTGTAGTCGTTGCCGGTGAAGCGGCGGATCTGCTTGTTGTCGACGCCCTTCTGGAGGCGGGCGATCGCCGCGTCGAAGTCGTCGCCGGTGACGTCCTCGGGCCGTTTGCCCATGTCCAGCAGGGTCAGGCCGATGCTGTCGCGCATCTCGGAGAGGAACCCGACGCGTCCCTTGAGGGCGGGGTCCTCCAGCAGCTGGCTGACGGAGTCGACCTTCTTGCCGCCGGTGGCCTTCTTGTTGTACGCGATGACCGCCGGTATGCCCTGCCAGACGTACGAGTGCGCGCGGCCGGGGTCCCATGCGGGGTCGCGGTACTGCGCCGAGAGGTTGGCGTAGGCGTGCGGCAGATTGGCCGGGTCCAGGGCCTGGATCCAGCCCAGGGAGATCATCCGCGCGCACATCCAGTCGGTGAGCACGATCAGGTCGCGGCCGGTGTCCTGGCCGTTCGCCAGCTGTGCCTGGACCTTGCCGAAGAACTCGTCGTTGTCGTTGATGTCCTCGGTGTACTTGACGGCGATGCCGGTGCGCTTGGTGAAGGTCTCCAGCGTCGGCCGGTGCTTGCCGTCGTCGCTGATGTCCATGTACTCGGTCCAGTTGGAGAAGTTGATGCGCTTCTCCGCCGCCGAGTGGTCATCGGAGCGGCCGGCGTCCGTACGCCCGGCGGGCGGGATGCCGCAGGCGGACAGGGCGCCCAGGCCGCCCGCCATGGCCGCCATGGCGCCGCTCGCGCGCAGCAGGGAGCGGCGGGTCATGGCGAGGCGGCCGTTGGTCGCACTACGGCGCATGGCGGCCAGTTCTGCCGCGGAGAGGGGTTCGGGCTGCTCGTGGTGCTCCATGCGCGGTGCCCTTTCAGGGGTTGTGCCCGGCGCTCGGCCGGTGGTGACGGTGCCGCGGAGGGGGGTGCCCCGCGGTACGCGGCGGGGCACCCGGGACGGGACCTAGGCGCGGTCTCCGAAGACCGTGCGGTGCCAGTCCTTCCTGGCGACCGCGGTGTTGTCGTACATGACGTGCTTGACCTGCGTGTACTCCTCGAAGGAGTAGGCCGACATGTCCTTGCCGAAGCCGGACGCCTTGGCGCCGCCGTGCGGCATCTCGCTGATGATCGGGATGTGGTCGTTGACCCAGACGCAGCCCGCGTTGATCTCGCGGGTGGCGCGGCCGGTGCGGTAGACGTCCCGGCTCCAGGCGGAGGCGGCCAGCCCGTAGGGGGTGTCGTTGGCCAGCGCGATGCCCTCGTCGTCGCTGTCGAAAGGCAGCACGACCAGCACCGGGCCGAAGATCTCGGCCTGCACGATCTCGCTGTCCTGCGCTGCGCCGGCGATCAGCGTGGGCCGGTAGTACGCGCCCTTGGCCAGCTCGCCGCCGGGGGCCTCGCCACCGGTGACGACCGTGGCGTAGCCGCGGGCCCGGTCGACGAATCCGGCCACCCGGTCCCGCTGGGCGTGCGAGATCAGCGGGCCCAGGTCGGTGGACGGGTCGAAGGGGTCGCCCAGCCGTACGGTGGCCATCAGGTCGGCGACGCCGCTGACGAAGGCGTCGTAGAGCGGGCGCTGGACGTACGCGCGGGTGGCGGCGGTGCAGTCCTGCCCGGTGTTGATCAGCGAACCGGCCACGGCTCCGTGGACGGCGGCCTCCAGGTCCGCGTCGTCGAAGACCACGAACGGGGCCTTGCCGCCGAGCTCGAGGTGGAGCCGCTTGACCGTGCTGGTGGCGATCTCGGCGACGCGCTTGCCGACGCCGGTCGAGCCGGTGAAGGAGGTCATGGCGACGGCGGGGTGGCCCACCAGGTGCTCGCCGGCGTCCCGGCCCGCGCCGGAGACGATGTTGATCACGCCGTCGGGCAGTCCCGCCCGCTGCGCGGCCTGCGCGAACAGCAGCGAGGTGAGCGGCGTGATCTCGGCGGGCTTGAGGACGATGGTGTTGCCCGCGGCGATGGCCGGCAGCACCTTCCAGGCGGCCATCTGGAGCGGATAGTTCCAGGGCGCGATCGAGCCGACGACCCCGATGGGTTCCCGGCGGATGACGGAGGTGTGGTCGGCGCTGTATTCACCGGCCGCCTTGCCCTCCAGATGGCGGGCGGCACCAGCGAAGAACGCGGCATTGTCGATCGAGCCCGGCACATCGAACTCATTGCTGAGCTTGATCGGCTTTCCACAGTTCAGCGATTCGGCGAAGGCGAGATCACCGGCGTCCTCGGCGAGGGCGGCGGCGAAGCGGTGCAGCGCATCGGAACGCTCGCCGGGGGTGGCGCCGCCCCACTCGGGGAAGGCCCGCGCGGCGGCCTCGACGGCGGCGTCGACATCCGCCGTACCTGCGAGTTCGTAGGAGTACACCTGTTCCCCGGTCGCCGGGTCCACCACCGCCTGGGTGCGGCCCGATGTGCCGCTGCGGAGACTCCCCGCGATGAATTGCGCGCCCTCGGCGAAACGCTCGGTGACATCGAAACGGTGATCCATGTGCTCTCCTCCGCCCGGGCTCCGGGGCCGCTCAGCGGCACAGCCAGGCGTAGCTATTTCCGGAATCGATGGCCGATCTTGACAGAGGAAAAGGCCTCCAACAAGTGATTCCGTTGTTGCCTTTTGGTTACGCGACGAATTCTGCGATTTACCGGGTCGAACCCCCGACACGTTGTCAGTGCCCGCTGACAGAATCCCGGCATGATGCACAACATCACGGGGACCGACACGCAGCGCACACCGGGCCGCGAGGCGGACGGCCCACGCTCGGTCGAAGAACTCCGCGCGCTGACCGCCGCGGGGAAGCGCGTCAAATACGTCCATTTCTGGGGTCACAGGCCGCAGCGCGACGGCCGCATCGGCGCCGGCTGCTTCAGCCAGTGGTGGCCCTCCCCCTTCACCGTCGACGGCGTCAGGTATGCCACCGCGGAACACTGGATGATGGCCGGCAAGGCCCGCCTGTTCGAGGACGCGGAGGCGGAGCGGCGGGCGATATCCGCGGGACACCCCAAGCAGGCCAAGGACGCCGGCCGCAAGGTGCGTGGCTTCGACGACGCCGTCTGGCAGCGGCACCGCTTCGCCCTGGTGGTCGAGGGCAGTCTGCATAAATTCGGCCAGGATGCGGCGCTGCGGGAGTTTCTCCTCGGGACGAACTCCCGGGTGCTGGTCGAGGCCAGCCCGATGGACCGGATCTGGGGCATCGGGCTGGCCGCCGACGACGAGCGTGCCGGGGACCCGGCGCGCTGGCGGGGGCTGAATCTGCTGGGGTTCGCGCTGATGGAGGCGCGGCAGCGGCTGGCCGAGGGGGCGGGGCGGAGCGGGGGCGAGGAGGGGTAGGGGGGCCTGGGCCCGGGGCCCGGGGCTCGGGGGCTCGGGGGCTCGGGAGGTGCGGGGCCGGGCGTTTCAGCGGCCGGTCGCGATGAAGGTGATCATCAAGCCGCTGATCAGCAGCGCGAGACCTCCCAGGACGATCCCGGCCACGGCCGTACCGCCGTTGGTCGCCTCGCCCCGGCGCTGTCTCGCCCGGCCGACAGCGCCGAAGACGATCGCCATGGCGCCGAGGACGATGCCGGGGACGACACTGACGCCGAGCAGCGCACCCACGATGCCGACGACGAGGGCGGCCGTGCCGAACCCGTTCCGGGGCCTGGCGGGGACCCAGACGGGATGGGCGAGGGGGCCGCGCGGGGTCAGGTGCGCCGGATGGCCGGGAGGGCCCGGGTGGCCGGGATATGGCCGGTAGCCCGGGAGGCCGCCGTACGCGGGGTGGGTGAGGTAGTGCGGACGATTGGCGGAATTGGGTGCCGGCGGGGGCGGCGGCACGGCGTGCCGGGCCTGCCCGGCATGGCGGTGCCGCGGCCGCCGCCCCTGGCCCATCGCGCTCTCCCACCCGTCGCTTCCCCGCCATGTTAGGACCTGCACCGGGCCGCCGGGCCGTTCGCGCATACCATGACCAGGCCGTTCCGCAGCCGCCCCGTCCTCCCTCACACGACCAGGAGAATCTGTTGTCCGATCTCGATGCGTTCATCGCGGGCCTGCCCAAGGCGGAGCTGCACGTCCACCACGTCGGGTCGGCCTCGCCCCGGATCGTCTCCGAACTGGCCGCGCGGCACCCGGACTCCGCCGTCCCCACCGACCCCGAGGCGCTCGCCGACTACTTCACCTTCCGCGACTTCGCGCACTTCATCCAGGTCTACCTCTCCGTCGTGGACCTGATCCGCGACGCCGAGGACGTCCGGCTGCTGACGTACGAGGTCGCCCGCGACATGGCGCGACAGCAGATCCGTTACGCGGAGCTGACCGTCACCCCCTTCAGCTCGACCAGCCGCGGCATCCCCGACGCCGCCTTCGTCGAGGCGATCGAGGACGCCCGCAAGGCGGCGGAGTCCGAGCTGGGCGTGGTGCTGCGCTGGTGCTTCGACATCCCCGGTGAGGCGGGCCTGGCGGCCGCCGAGGAGACCGCCCGGATCGCCTGCGACCTGCAGCCCGAGGGCCTGGTCTCCTTCGGGCTCGGCGGCCCCGAGATCGGCGTCCCCCGCCCGCAGTTCAAGCCGTACTTCGACCGTGCCCTCGCGGCCGGCCTGCACTCCGTACCGCACGCCGGCGAGACCACGGGCCCCGGCACCATCTGGGACGCGCTCCACGACCTCCGCGCCGAGCGCATCGGCCACGGCACCAGCGCCACCCAGGACCCCGCGCTGCTGGCCCATCTCGCCGAGCACCGCATCCCGTTGGAGGTCTGCCCGACCTCCAACATCGCCACCCGCGCGGTACGCACGCTGGACGAGCACCCGATCAAGGAGATGGTCGAGGCGGGTGTCCTGGTCACCATCAACAGCGACGACCCGCCGATGTTCGGCACCGACCTCAACACCGAATACGGCGTCGCCGCCCGCCTGTTGGGCCTGGACGCCGCCGGACTCGCCGGTCTCGCCAAGAACGCCGTCACGGCCTCCTTCATGGACACCGCCGCCAAGGCGAGGCTGACGGCGGAGATCGACGCGTACGCGACGTCCTGGCGCGGCTAGGGACGCGGACGGACCGCGGAACGGGCTTCCGGCGGCCGGCCTTCACCGGCGGCCGCCGCCCGTTCGGTCCGGCCCGGTGGCCGGGGACCCGCTACGCCGGCGCCCGGCCGTTCACTCCACCCGCCAGGGCGCCCCGATCCCACCGGGAAAGCCCGCCAGGAACTCCCGCACCGCCCATCGCGCGGCCGCGCCGTCGACCAGCTCCCCCGCCGGGAAGTACGCGCCCTGGCCACCGCACACCAGCCACATCGGCTCCTCCGACGGGCCGCTGAGCTCACCGTCCAGGCAGCGCGCACCGAGCTCTTTCGGGCGCACCCGGCGCCCCGGCCCGTCGCCGGTACCGTGACCGGCCGCCCGCGCGCGGCACAGCTGAATCAGGGTGCCGTCATCGCATTCGCCGGTCACCAGAAAGACCCCGGGCCCACCGCTGACCGTGAGGGCTCCGCCGCCCTCCTCCCAGCGCTCGACCGAAAGCTCCGTGCAGACCTCGCCGTCGAGTTCGGCCAGCGCGGCCTCCAGCCGCGCACCGTCCGGCTCCTGAAGCACCCGCGACCGACAGATCCCCGCCTCCCAGCGGCTGACCGTGGCCCTCATCCGTCACCCGCCATGCGACTCATGCCCGGAGCATACGATCGCCCGGGAAGGTCCTGTGACCTGGGGCACGACCAGCGGCACTCGACTCTGCCACCGCTCAGCCCCGGGCGTTGCGCAGGCCGGCCCGCCGCCCGCGGCCGATCACCCGGCGCGCCACGGCATGCGAGACCACCGTGGCCGCCCCCGCCACGGCCACACCGCTCACCGCGCCCCGTACCGTCATCGGCCTGAGCAGCCCGGCGCGCCGCAGACGTCCGCGCGCCCAGAGCGTGAAGGGGATGACGAGGACGGGCGAGGTGGCGGAGCCGGGGGTGTAGCCGCGGACCGCCGCCGCCTGGGCGAGGTGCATCACGCCGTGCAGCCCGAAGCCGTCCAGCGCGCCCTGATAGAACGCGGACCGGCCGCCCGTACGCCGCCCGTCCACCGCGGCGGCGGCCACGATGACCGCCATCACGCCCACGGCGGCCCGGAACTCCCGCTCGTCAAAGGTCTTCATGAACTCCCATACGGATTCCGGCACTTGCGGAAACCGCTTGCGCAACACCGGTACGTTCTCCCGGATCCAGCGCGGCCCGAACGCCACTTCCTCCGCGTCGTGCAGCGCCCAGGCGGCGAACAGACCGAGCGTGACGGCCGGCGATATCCCGGGCACCGCCGGCGCGGAGCGCGTCGACGACACGGAGGAGCCGGCGGAACCCACGGAACCGGCACAACCGGCCGGCGGGGACGGGACGAAAGGCAGGCGCTTCATGAAGTGCATCATGAACGGCAAGTCTGGCACGGCAGTTGACCGATGATCACGCCACGGCACCCGCCCGGCGGCCTCCCCGCGGCCGGGCTCCCCTGCCCCCTCCACCCGCTGGTGACCGGCGGGCCGCCGAGGCCATCGCCATCTGCGGTGGCCTCAACTTGCCGCACCGGCCTGCCTGTTCAGTTCCCTTCCCCCAGGGGCCCTGGGGTGACTCGCATACCCGAGCACGCACACGGCCCGATGGCGGAGCCGACGCCGGGGCCTGACCCGCACGGCACCGGACGAGACGCATCCCTGCGTGGCTTCCGGGACGCGGGAGCGTAAGGTGCCCTCCGCTCCCGCCGCCGTTCCCGCCCCCGCCTCACAGCCCCACGATCGCGTTCCACTCCTTGGCGAATTCGGTCCGCTCCTTGGATGTGATGTCGCGGGCGATGGCCAGCCGCTTGCGCATCGCGTCGTCGGGGAAGATCAACGGGTCCTCGGCGAGCGCGGCGCGTTCTTTGTCCTTGGACGAGGCGAGGACGTCGCGCGCGGCCGGGACGGGGCAGACGTAGTTGACCCAGGCGGCGAGGTCGGCGGCGACCTCCGGCCGGTAGTAGTAGTCGATCAGCCGCTCGGCGTTGCGCTTGTGGTCGGCGAGGTTGGGGATCATCAGGCTCTCCGCCCACAGCTCGGCGCCCTCCTGCGGGACGACGAACTCGATGTCCGGGTTGTCCGCCTGGAGCTGGATCACGTCGCCGGAGTAGGCCTGCGCGGCGAGCACATCGCCGGAGTCGAGGTCCTTGATGTAGTCGTTGCCGGTGAAGCGCCGGATGTGGCCCTTGCGGACGAGGCCGCGTATCTGGTCGATCATGCGGTGGAAGTCGTCGGCCTTCCAGCGGGTGATGTCGACCCCGTTGCCCTGCATCAGCATGGCGAACGCCTCGTCGAGCCCGGAGAGCAGGGTGACCCGGCCCCGCAGATCGGCCTTCCACAGGTCGGAGGTGTGCTTGATCTCCCGGCCGAGTTTCTTGCGGTTGTAGGCGATGCCGGTGATGCCGGACTGCCAGGGCACGGAGTGCTTGCGGCCCGGATCGAAGTGCGGGGTGCGCAGCAGGGGGTCGAGGTTCTTGGCGACATGCGGCTGGGCGGCCCGGTCCATCTCCTGGACCCAGCCCAGCCGGACGAACCGGGCGCACATCCAGTCGCTGATGACGATCAGGTCGCGGCCGGTGCTCTGGTGGTTCATCAGCGCGGGGCTGATCTTGCCGAAGAACTCGTCGTTGTCGTTGATCTCCTCGTTGTAGGTGACGGAGATCCCGGTGCGGCGCTGGAACGCGTCCAGGGTGGGCCGGCGCTGCTTGTCGTGATCGTCGACGTCGATGTACAGCGGCCAGTTGGCGAAGACGACCTTGCGGTCCCGCGCGGAGCGGTCGGGGCTCGTACGGTCCGCCGAGTCGACATACGCGGGCGGCACCCCGCATCCGGTCATGGCGGCCAGGGCCCCCGTCACACCGATTCCGCCCATTCCTCGGAGCAGCGCACGCCGCGAAAGATCAGCCATGGCGGCACTCTCACGTGCCGCGGGCGGAGGCGGCAAGAGACAGAGCGTCTGTTGCCGGGCCTCCGCCCGCGACGGTGTGTCGAGCGTTCCGTGCCGCTCGACGGTGGGGATCCCCCGGGCCGGCCGGTCGGACCGGCCGGCGCATCAGCCGGTCGGCTCAGCCGTCCAGCGAGGTCATGACGTGCTTGATGCGGGTGTAGTCGTCGAAGCCGTAGGCCGAAAGGTCCTTGCCGTAACCGGACTTCTTGAAGCCGCCGTGCGGCATCTCGGCGACCAGCGGGATGTGGGTGTTGATCCACACACAGCCGAAGTCGAGGCTCTTGGACATCCGCATGGCGCGGGCGTGGTCCTTGGTCCACACCGAGGACGCCAGCGCGTACTCGACGTCATTGGCCCACTCCACCGCCTGCTTCTCGTCGGAGAAGGACTGGACGGTGATGACCGGGCCGAAGACCTCCTGCTGGACGATCTCGTCGTCCTGCTTGAGGCCGGAGACGACGGTCGGGGCGAAGAAGTAGCCCTTCTCGCCGACCCGCTCGCCGCCCGCCTCGATCTTGGCGTGCGCGGGCAGCCGCTCGATGAAGCCGGTGACCTGCTTGAGCTGGTTGGCGTTGTTCAGCGGGCCGTAGAGCACGTCCTCGTCGTCGACCGCGCCGGTCTTGGTCTCCGAGGCGGCCTTGGCCAGCGCCGCGACGAACTCGTCGTGGATGGAGTCCTGGACGAGCACGCGGGTCGCGGCCGTACAGTCCTGGCCGGCGTTGAAGTAGCCGGCGACGGTGATGTCCTCGACGGCCTTGGCGATGTCGGTGTCCTCGAAGACGACGACCGGGGCCTTGCCGCCGAGCTCCAGGTGGACCCGCTTGAGGTCCTTGGAGGCGGACTCGGCGACCTGCATGCCGGCGCGCACGGAGCCGGTGATGGAGGCCATCGCCGGGACCTTGTGCTCGACCATCAGGCGGCCGGTCTCCCGGTCGCCGCAGATGACGTTGAAGACGCCGCGGGAGTGGCCCAGTTCGTCCAGCACGCTGCCGATGATGTCGGCGATCAGCACCGTCGAGGCGGGCGTGGTGTCGGACGGCTTGATGACGACGGTGTTGCCCGCGGCCAGCGCCGGGGCGAACTTCCAAACGGCCATCATCATCGGGTAGTTCCACGGCGCGACCTGCGCGCAGACGCCGACCGGCTCGC
Organism: Streptomyces sp. NPDC101227; assembly: GCF_044767545.1. Classification (NCBI taxonomy): domain Bacteria; kingdom Bacillati; phylum Actinomycetota; class Actinomycetes; order Kitasatosporales; family Streptomycetaceae; genus Streptomyces; species Streptomyces sp. NPDC101227. The sequence continues at coordinate 83,336 of NZ_JBIWOD010000015.1, forward strand.
GGCGGATGATGGACGTGAAGCCGTCCATGTACTCGCCGGCCGAGCGGCCCTCGAGCATCCGGGCGGCACCCGCGAAGAAGCGGATCTGGTCCACCATCGGCGGGATTTCCTCGGAGCGTACGAGAGCGATCGGCTTGCCGCAGTTCTCGGACTCGGCGGCGATCAGCTCCTCCGCCCGCTCCTCGAAGCGGTCGGCGATCTTGAGCAGTACCTTCTGGCGGTCGGCCGGGATCAGGTCACGCCAGGCGGGGAATGCGGCCTCGGCCGCGGCCATGGCCGCATCGACGTCCGTGGCAGCCGAGAGAGGGGCGGTGGCGTAGGCCTCACCCGTCGCCGGGTTGATCACCTCAGTGGTCCGGCCGTCGGCGGCGTCCCGGAACTCCCCGTCGATGTAGTTGCGCAGACGACGCAGTGCGGTGGTCACTGTGCGCCCCCTTCAGTCGTATGTCCGGTGGTTTGGGTCCACCCTAGCCATGTGAGCGACGTTTTCAACACACCCGCCACTCCTGAACAACGGAATCAGTGTAATTTGGATCGCGACACAACTGATTTCATCGATTTGGGGTTGCATGACTGACGAGGCTGGTGCACAGTGAGGGGCGTGGCCACTCGTGACAGAAACGGCACTCCGTCGATCGACTCCGTCTCCCTGGCGATCATCGAGCAGCTCCAGGAGGACGGGCGCCGTCCGTACGCCGCGATCGGCAAGGCCGTGGGCCTGTCCGAGGCGGCCGTACGCCAGCGCGTACAGAAACTGCTCGACCAAGGCGTGATGCAGATCGTCGCGGTCACCGACCCCCTCACGGTCGGTTTCCGTCGACAGGCAATGGTCGGCATCAATGTCGAGGGTGACCTCGATCCCGTGGCCGACGCCCTGACGACCATGGAAGAAGTCGAGTACGTCGTCATGACTGCAGGCTCCTTCGATCTCCTCATCGAGATCGTCTGCGAGGACGACGACCACCTGCTGGAAATGATCAACAAGCGGATCCGCACGCTTCCCGGCGTCCGGACCACCGAGAGCTTCGTGTACCTCAAGCTCCGGAAGCAGACCTACACCTGGGGAACGAGATAGCAATGAGCCGCGACCTCTCCAAGACGGCATACGACCACCTGTGGATGCACTTCACCCGCATGTCGTCGTACGAGAATGCCCCCGTGCCCACGATCGTGCGCGGTGAAGGCACCAACATCTACGACGACAAGGGCAAGCGCTACATCGACGGCCTTGCCGGCCTCTTTGTGGTCAACGCCGGCCACGGCCGGGTCGAGCTCGCCGAGACCGCCTACAAGCAGGCGCAGGAGCTGGCCTTCTTCCCCGTGTGGTCCTACGCCCACCCCAAGGCCGTGGAGCTCGCCGAGCGCCTGGCCAACGAGGCGCCCGGCGACCTGAACAAGGTCTTCTTCACCACCGGTGGCGGCGAGGCCGTCGAGACCGCGTGGAAGCTGGCCAAGCAGTACTTCAAGCTCGTCGGCAAGCCGATGAAGCACAAGGTGATATCCCGCGCGGTGGCCTACCACGGCACCCCGCAGGGCGCCCTGTCGATCACCGGCCTGCCCGGCCTGAAGGCCCCCTTCGAGCCGCTGGTCCCCGGCGCGCACAAGGTGCCGAACACCAACATCTACCGCGCCCCGATCCACGGCGACGACCCCGAGGCCTTCGGCCGCTGGGCCGCCGACCAGATCGAGCAGCAGATCATCTTCGAGGGCCCCGAGACCGTCGCCGCGGTCTTCCTCGAGCCGGTCCAGAACGCCGGTGGCTGCTTCCCGCCGCCGCCCGGCTACTTCCAGCGGGTCCGCGAGATCTGTGACCAGTACGACGTGCTGCTCGTCTCCGACGAGACCATCTGCGCCTTCGGCCGCCTGGGCACGACCTTCGCCTGTGACAAGTTCGGCTACATCCCGGACATGATCACCTGCGCCAAGGGCATGACCTCGGGTTACTCCCCGATCGGCGCCTGCATCGTCTCCGACCGCCTGGCGGAGCCGTTCTACAAGGGCGACAACACCTTCCTGCACGGCTACACCTTCGGTGGCCACCCGGTCTCCGCGGCCGTCGGTGTCGCCAACCTCGACATCTTCGAGCGCGAGGGCCTCAACAAGCACGTCCTCGACAACGAAGGCGCCTTCAAGAGCACCCTGGAGAAGCTGCACGACCTGCCGATCGTCGGCGACGTCCGCGGCAACGGCTTCTTCTACGGCATCGAGCTCGTCAAGGACAAGGTCACCAAGGAGTCCTTCAGCGACGAGGAGACCGAGCGCGTCCTGTACGGCTTCCTCTCCAAGGCGCTGTACGACGCCGGCCTCTACTGCCGCGCCGACGACCGTGGCGACCCGGTCATCCAGCTCGCCCCGCCGCTGATCGCGGACCAGTCGGTCTTCGACGAGATCGAGCAGATCCTGCGCGGTGTCCTCACCGAGGCCTGGACGAAGCTCTGATCATCACGATCATCGCCTCACCCCCTGATGCGGTAGATCACAACTGAATATTCAACGGCTCAGATTCACTCATTTTCAGCTATACGGGTGAATCTGGGCCGTTGTCCGTGCCGAGCGCCGAATACGGGGGGTCAGCAGTACTTACCGTGCCAGTGACCGATACCCTCCATGGTCGTTCACCCGGTTGGGGGAACGAACGGACGCGAACAAGCAAGAGGTGCGCAGATGGTGGCCCCGCCTGACAACGACGTGCTCTGGGCACGCGGCCTGCACCACATGCACGGCAGCACCCCGGCTCTCACCGGCGTCTCCCTCGGCGTCCGCGAGGGCGAGATCCTCGCGGTCACGGGTCCACGCGGCAGCGGCAAGACCACCCTCCTCAGGTGCCTCTCCGGCCAGCTCGCACCGACCGAGGGCGAAATCTGGTTCAACAGCTCACCCGTACACACCCTCTCCTCCCCCAGCCGCGAGCGGCTGCGCCTGGACCGGTTCGGCTGGATCGACACCGAACCCCACCTCGTGCCCGAACTGACCGCCTGGGAGAACGCCGCCCTCCCGCTCCTGCTGCGCGGCACCGGCCACCGCGCCGCCAAGCACACCGCCATGGAATGGCTCGAGCGCCTCGACGTCGGCGACTGCGCGCGCCGCCGCCCCGCCCGGCTCGACCAGTCGCAGCGCCAGCGCATCGCCGTCGCCCGCGCCCTCGCCGCCGAGCCCCAGGTCCTCTTCGCCGACGAACCCACCGCCCCGCTGCACCGCGGCGACGGCACCCAGGTCCTGCGCACCCTCACCACCGCGGCCCGCTCACACCGGATCACCGTGGTCCTGGCGACCCATGCCCCCGATGTCGCCACCCTCGCCGACCGGAGCATCGCCCTCCTCGACGGCCGCCGTATGGGCGCCTCGGCCGCCGCCGACGGTTCCTCCGACGCGGAAAGCAGGGCAGCGTGCTCGCTCTCCGTCTAGCCCGCGGCTCTCACCCCCTCGTTCTGCTGCGCCGCCTCTTCGTCGCAGCCGCAGCGGCCTGCACCGGCTTTCTCCTGCTCTCCACCGTCGGCTACGCCACCGGCCATCCGGCCACGGCCGACGATTCGCTGGTCCGCCTGCTGTGGTGCGCGGCCCCGCTGGCAGCCACCGCCCAGCTCGCGGCGTCGGTGGCCCGCACCGACCCCGCCGCCCGCCTGAACCGGGGCATGGCCGCCGCCGGCCTCGGACCCCTCCGGCTGGCCCTGCTCGCCGCGGCGTCGACCGCACTGTTCTGTCTCCTCGGCGTTCTCCTCTCGCTGCTCGTCTTCCTGCGCCTGCGCGGCGACCTCGGCGGCTCCCCCGCCGCCGTCGGCACGCTCGGCATCGACTCCGACCTGCTGGGCACGGGCCACCCGCTCCCGCTGGTCGGCGCGCTGATGCTGTTGTCGGCCGTCCCGCTGAGCGCGGCCGCCGCGAGCGCCGTGTCCTTGCGCCCCCGCAGCGCCGACATCTCCCCCGAGACCGAGGCCCCCACCAAGGCGGCCAACCCCGCCGGCCTCCCCTGGGGCATGGCCCTCACCGCAGCGGGCCTGGCCATCGAGGCCTACGCCGGCCGCGGCGCCGCCGCCTCCGCCGGGCAGCTGCCGTTCCCCGGCCGGCTGGTCGGCAGCCCTCCCGGCGTACTGGGCGGCTGGGCGCTGTCCACCCTCGGCCTGGTCCTGGCCGGCCCCGGCCTGGTCCATCTGTGCGGCCGTCTCCTGTGCGGGGGCCGCCCCGGCGCGCTGCGGCTGCTCTCCGGCCGTGTGCTCCAGGAGCAATCCCAGCGTCTGGGACGCCCGCTCGGCGTGCTGTGCGCGGTCACCTCCGGAACCTTTGCCGCGGTCAAGGTGTACGAAGCCTCCCCCTCCCGTCCCTTCGGGCCGCTCACCGCCATCGGCGCGGCCGTCGTCCTCGCCTGCGTCACTGCCAGCGCGCTCAGCGCCGCGCTGGAGTCCCGCTCGGCCCGCGCCGCCACCACCGCCGCCCTGCGCCGCCTGGGCGCGCCCGCCGCCGCCCTGCGCCGCGCCGCCGCTCTGCGGGTCGCCGCTCTCGTGCTCGTACTGGGCCCACTGACCTGGGCCGTCGCGGAAATGGCCGCGCTCCCTCTGATGCGGTGAAGGGCGTGTGAGGCGGTAGGGGGCGTGGTTCCCCGCCTACCCGCACCCGCCTCCCCGGGCCGTGCGGCAGCCCGGAACGGGGACGCCGCCTCTCAGCGGGCCAGCGCGGTGACTTCCACTTCTATGCGCCAGTCGGGCTGGGCCAGTGACGACACTTCCAGCAGCGTGTCGGCCGGATACGGCTCGGACAGGAACTCGCCCCGCAGTGTGATGACGTGCTCAAGATCGGCCGCCATGTCCGTGACGAAGATTCCCACCTTCACCACGTCGGTGAATGAGGCACCCGCCGCGGCGAGAACCCGTCCGACGTTCGCGAACGCCTGCCGCCCCTGTGTGAGGAAGTCGTCCGAGACGGTCCGCCCGCGCTCGTCGATTCCCGCCTGTCCCGACACATGGATCAGCCCGCCCGCCCTGATCGCCTGCGAGATCTTGTAGGGCTCGTACCAGTCCGGTGTGGTGGCCACCCGCTCGATCTCCCGCACGCCCTGGGCCGCTGCCGCGCCGCTCATCGACATCTCACTCCCCGCCGTTCCCCGCCTGTCCATGTACACGCATCTCTTGCATGCACATACATAAGTTTCAGGTGCATGTACGCTGATGTCAAGAGCCCAGCGGGAACAGGCGGAGAAAGCGGAAGACGATGGATGCGGAGCACTGGGACAGGTTCGGCGCACTGCACACGCGCGTGGAGCAGGAGCTGGCCAAGGCCCTCCAGCAACACCACAGCATCGGACTCTCGGAGTACCGCGCGCTGGCCCGGCTCGCCGAGGCGGACGACGGCGAACTGCGCATGCAGGAGCTCGCCGACCTGATCGGACTCAACCAGAGCTCCGTGAGCCGGCTGGCCTCCCGGCTCGAGTCGTCCGGGCTCACCCGCCGGGACCTGTGCCCGAAAGACCGGCGCGGCGTCTACAGCGTGATCACCGACGAGGGGCGCGACGTGCAGAAGAAGGCCCGACCGACGTACGACGGCGCCCTGCGCGCCGCACTCGACGCGGCGGCCGAGGACGGGCACCTCGGGCCGCTGGTGGAAGTACTGCGGACCTAACATGGCGGGCGTGCAGCCGAATTCAGAGCCCCCAGCCTCCCGCCGCGCCCACGACAGCGACTACGAGATCGAGTCCCTCGCGGAATTCGACCGGGTCGCCACCTCCGGCTCTCTCGCCGGACACCGCATCCAGTCGCTCGACCTGACGGACCGTACGTTCGCCCTGCTCAGCACGGACACCACCGAGACCGTGTTCCTCGGCTGCGCCATGGAGCCCGACGCCGCCGCCAAGGTGCGGGCCGGCGGCGCCCTGGTCTTCCCGCCCATACCCAATCTGCCGTTCGATCCGTACCGCGGCAGCCTGTACCGACCGGACGAGCTCTTCGAGGGCCTGGCCGACGCCGGATACGACGCCACCCCCGATGCCCGTACCTACCGCTGGTACCAGGCGACCAGGACCGACGGCGATGTCTTCGCCTCGATGCTGCGCAGCATCCACGATGACGCCGTCTCCGATGCCCTGGACGAACACCTCGCGGGCGCACGGGTCGTGGGCGTCATGGGCGGCCACGCCATGCAGCGCGGGTCCGCCGCCTATGCGGGCGCCGCCCGGCTCGGCCGCCGGCTCACCCGCGACGGCCTGACCGTCGCGACAGGCGGCGGCCCCGGCGCGATGGAGGCCGCGAACCTCGGCGCGTACGCCGCGCCCTTCGAGGACGGCATGCTCGACTCGGCGCTGGAAATCCTGGCCAAGGCCCCGCACTTCACGCCCTCCGTCACGGAGTGGGCGCGGGCCGCCTTCGAGGTCCGCCGGAGCTGGCCCGGCGGCAATTCCTCGGTGGGCATCCCCACCTGGTTCTACGGGCATGAGCCGCCCAACGCCTTCGCGTCCGATATCGCGAAGTACTTCGTCAACGCGGTGCGCGAGGACGGGCTGCTGGCCCGCTCCAACGCCGGCGTGGTGTACCTTCCGGGCGCCGCCGGGACGGTGCAGGAAATCTTCGACAACGCGACCCCGAACTACTACGAGTCGCGGGGCGAGCCGACCCCGATGGTGCTGGTGAACCGCGAGCACTGGACCGAGAAGCTGCCCGCTTGGCCGCTGCTCCAGGCGCTCGCGGGCGACCGTGCCATGGCGGCCCGGATCGCGCTGGTCGATTCGGTGGACGAGGTTCCCGGCGCGCTGGCCCGCCTCGCGGCCGAGACGCGTTCCTGACCGGGCTGCCCACCGCCTCAGGGAGCCGGATCGTGGCCCCGCTGCCCTGATCCGCCGGCCGCTCCCGAGATCTGATGGCCGGCCGGAGGCAACTCTCGTACCGAAATGTGCGTCTGCCACACCGGGTAATGAGTGCAGGCAGTGCGCGAACGGAGCTCTTGGTGATCATCGGCCTTCTGACGGCCGTAGCGGCATCGGCCTGCTACGGCACGGGTTCGGTCCTGCAGGCGGTGGGCTCGCGCAAGTCCGCCCGCCAGGAGGCGGCTGCCGCCTCCTCCACCGGTGTCACCCAGCACGGTGGCCCCAGCCTGTCCTCGACCGCGAAGGCCGCCGTGACCTGGGAATTCATGGTCGGCACGGTGCTGGACTTCATAGGGTTCGGGCTCGGCGCGCTGGCCGCCCGGCTGCTGCCGCTGTTCCTTTCCCAGACCGTGATCAGCGCCAATCTCGTGATCACGGCTGTGCTGAGCATCAAGCTCCTCGGTATCCGGCTGACCCGCCCGGAGTGGGCCTCCATCGCCGTGGTCTGTTCGGCGCTGGTGCTGCTCGCCACGGCCGCCGGGCCCGAAGGCGGCGGCGACACACCGATAGCCGGCCACTGGTGGCTGCTGGCCGCGTCCGTCGCGGTCATCGGCGGCGGCACCCTGATAGTGCGTCTGCTGGGCGCACGGGCCGCGATCCTCGCCGGACTGCTCTCCGGCCTGGGCTTCGGCGCCCTCGGCATCGGCGTACGCGTGCTGAACGGCGTCGACCCCTTCAGCCTTTCGTCCCTCCTCACCGACCCCGCTCTGTACGCGATCCTGGTCGCGGGCATCGGCGGGATGTATCTGCACACGGTCGCCCTGCAGATCGGCTCGGTGAACGGAGCCACCGCGGCCCTGGTCGTGGGCGAGACCGTGGTGCCGGGCATCCTGGGGGTGCTGTGGCTCGGGGACTCCTCCCGGCCGGGCTTCGCATGGGTCGCGGTCCTCGGATTTGTGGTGGCCGTGGCCGGGGCCGTCGCGGTCGCCTGGCTCGGCGAGCCGGAGCCGGAAGCCGCGCCCGCGCCGGCAGGCGATACGCAGTCCTCGGCGCCCGGAGACGGCCCCGAATCCGCCGGTCAGCCCCCGCACTCCCTGGCCGGCGAGCGCGTCCCCTCCTGAGAGGACCGGACCGTCACGCCCGCGTACGGGCCGCGAACCGGTCCCCGCCGAAACGCCGGGACCGCCGCGCACCGAACAGCCCCGGCGCCATCGTCAGCACGCACAACCGTCCCCACGCACGCCAACCGGTCCCGTCGCGAAGACATCCCGCGCGGCTATCCCGCCGCGGCGTCCAGGACCACGACATCCTCCGCGGCGAAGGCGATGCCGACGCGCTCCCCGGTCTCCGGCGCGTTCCCCAGCGCGCAGGCCGCCTCCACCTGCGGTCCGGCGGCCGGCTGGAGCAGCAGCGCCACATGGGTTCCGCGGAACGTCCGGGCCGCGACCGTGCAGGGCAGGCCCTCCTGGGCGGACGTCAGCCGCACACCGGCGGGCCGTACGAGCAGGCGGCAGGGTCCGTCCGCGGTGCCGTCCGGGACCGGCACCTTCCCCCATGGGGTGACGGCGGCCTCGCCCTGCACCGTCGCCTCGACCACATTGTCGAAGCCGAGGAAGCGGGCGACGAATTCGCCGGCGGGACGCTGCCAGACCTCCAGCGGGGTGCCGGTCTGAGCGATCTGCCCGTCCTGCATCACCACGACCCGGTCGGCGAGCGCGAAGGCCTCGCCCTGATCGTGGGTGACGGCGAGCACGGTCGTACCCAACTCGCCGAAGAGCCGCCGGAGTTCGACGACCAGGCGTTCGCGCAGCCCCCGGTCGAGCTGGCCGAGCGGCTCGTCCAGCATCAGCAGCCGGGGCCGCGGGGCGAGCGCGCGGGCCAGGGCGACCCGCTGCTGCTCGCCGCCGGACAGCGAGGCGATGGCGCGGCGCTGTGCGCCCGGCAGTCCGACGAGGTCCAGCAGTTCGGCGACCGTACGCTCCTGGTCGCCGCGCGAGGCGCGCCGCATCCGCAGCCCGAAGGCGACATTTCCCGCGACATCACGCTGCGGGAAGAGCTGGTGGTCCTGGAACATCAGCCCGACGCCTCGCCGGTGCGTCGGCACCCCCGCCTGGTCCCGCCCCTCCAGCAACACCTGCCCCGCATCGGCCTGTTGGAGTCCGGCCACGACCCGCAGCAGCGTGGATTTGCCGCTGCCGCTCGGCCCCAGCACACACACGATTTCGTGCGCGGCGACGTCCAGGTCCACCGCATCGAGCGCGGGGCGTGCGCCGGGCTCCCCGAAGCGGACGGTCACCCCGCCCAGCCGCAGCAGCTGCGTCGCCGTGGTCCCACCGTGTGCCGTCATCTAGAACTCCCCGGACTGGTCGATGGGGGTGCCCGCGGCCGAGCCCGTTCGCGGCTGGGGGCGGATGCGCTCCAGGGCCAGCAGGGCGCCGGCGCACACCACCATCAAGATCGTCGACAGGGCCATCGCCTGCCCGTAGTTGGATTCCCCGGCGCGCCCCAGCAGCCGGGCCACGGCGACCGGCAGGGTCGGGAAATCCGGCCGCGCGAGGAAGACCGTCGCACCGAACTCCCCGAGGGATACGGCGAAGGCGAAGCCGGCCGCGATCAGCAGCGCCCGCGACACCACCGGCAGATCCACCTCGCGCCACACCCGCCACGGCGAGGCACCCAGCACGGCCGCCGCCTCCCGCAGCCGCCCGTCCACCGCCCGCAGCACGGGCAGCATCGTCCGGACCACGAACGGCACCCCCACCAGGGCCTGGGCCAGCGGGACCAGCCACCACGAGGAGCGCAGATCCAGCGGCGGCTCGTCGAGCGTGATCAGAAAGCCGAAGCCGACGGTGACCGCCGACACCCCGAGCGGCAGCATCAAAAGCGCGTCGAAACCGCGCACGAGACGGCCGGCACGCAGGCGTCTCCCGCTCGAGCGGAGCCGGGACTGCGGGAGGGTGAGGGCGGCCGCGGCCAGCCCTCCCACCACCAGCGCGATCGCCGTCGCCGCGACTCCGTAGGCGAGGGAGTTCCACAGGGCGTCGAGGGGTGCGACGGCGAAGGTGCTGTCGGCGGACGCGGCGGAGCTCAGCGAGGCGTAGAAGGTCGCTCCGTAGCCGTCCGGACCGGCGAAGGACCGTTCCACCAGGACCAGGAGCGGCACGACGAGCAGGACGGCGATGACGGCGAGCGTGCCCCACAGCAGCGCCCACTGCCCGGCGCCGCGGGGCCGGCGAACGGCCGTCGACGCGTCCACGAGCCGCAAGGCGGATTCCCGTCGGCGCACCGTCCAGGCGTGCAGCGCCAGCAGTGCCAGTACCGCCGCGAATTGGAGCAGCGTCAGAACGGCGGCCGTCGGCAGGTCGAGGAAGTCCGCGGTCTGCCGGTAGATCTCGACCTCCAGGGTCGAGAAGGTGGGCCCGCCCAGGATCTGCACGATGCCGAAGGAGGTGAAGGTGAACAGGAAGACCATCAGCGCCGCGGCGGCAACGGCCGGCCCGAGCGCGGGCAGCGTCACCCTCCGCCAGGCCGCGAACCGCCCGGCTCCCAGCACCCGCGCCGCCTCCTCCTGACGCGGATCGAGCTGCGCCCACAGGCCGCCGACGGTCCGTACGACCACGGCGTAGTTGAAGAAGACATGCGCCAGCAAGATCGCCCACACCGATGTATCGAGGCGGACGCCCCACAGGTCGTCCAGCAGCCCGCCCCGCCCGAGCAGCGCCAGGAAGGCCGAGCCGACGACGACGGTCGGCAGCACGAACGGCACCATCACGACGGCCCGCAGCAGCTGTTTGCCGGGGAAGTCGAAGCGCGCGAAGACGTACGCGCCGGGCAGGGCGATCAGCAGCGTCAGCGCGGTCGAGGCCGCCGCCTGCCAGACGGTGAACCACAGCACGTGGAGCACATCGGGATCGCCCAGCACCGCACCGATCCGGCCGAGCTGCCAGCGCCCGCCGTCCTTCAGCCCCCGCCCGACGATCGCCACCACCGGATAAGCGAAGAACAGCGCGAAGAAGGCGAGCGGCAGGGCCATCAGGCCGAGCCGCACCGCCGTTCCCCTCGCGGGCCTCCTGCGCCGGAGGCGGGTTACTTCAGAACGAGCGAGGACCACTGCTTGATCCACTGTTCGCGGTTCTTGGTGATCGTCTCCGGGGCCAGCGTCGCCGGCTTGTCGATCCGCGCGCCGTACTTGGTGAACAGCGGCGGCACCTTGGCGTCCTTCAGGGCCGGGTTGACGAACATCCGCAGCGGCATGTCCTCCTGGAACTTCCTGCTCAGCAGGAAGTCCAGCAGCGCCTTGCCGCCCTTCTCGTTCTTCGCGCCCTTGAGCAGTCCGCCGAATTCGATCCCCCGGAAGCAGGTGCCGGTCGCGACCCCGGTAGGCGCCTGCCGGGGCTCCGGCTTCTTGCCCAGGACCTCGGCGGGCGGGCTGGAGGCGTAGGAGACCACCAGCGGCTTGTCGCCCTTGCCCTTGGCTGCCGCGGAGCCCGAGAACCGCTCGTTGTACGCCTGTTCCCAGCCGTCGACGACCTCGACGCCGTTGGCCCGGAGCTTCTTCCAGTAGCCCTGCCAGCCGGCCTCGCCGTACTTCGCGATCGTGCCGAGCTGGAAGGCGAGTCCCGGAGAGGAGGTCGCGGAGTTCTCGGTGACGAGCAGCCCCTTGTACCGGGGCTTGATCAGATCGTCGAAGGTCTTCGGCGGCGCGATCTTGTGCCGGGCGAAGTAGGCGCGGTCGTAGTTGACGCAGATGTCACCGTAGTCGAGCGGTGTGACGCGGTGCTTGTCCTTGTCGAGCTGCAGGTAGGCGGGCACCCCGTCCAGGCCCTTGGCCTTGTACGGGCTGAAGATGTCTTCCTTCAGGCCGCGCGAGAGCAAGGTGTTGTCGATGCCGAAGAACACATCGCCCTGCGGATTGCCCTTGGTCAGGATCGCCTGGTTGACGGCCTTGCCCGCATCGCCGCCCGGGAGCCGCTTGATCTTGTAGCCGGTCTCCTTCTCGAAGGCGGCCAGCACCGACTTGGAAGCGGCGAACGAGTCATGGCTGACGAGCGTGACGGTCTTGGCGTCCGCGCTCCCGCCCCCGTCCGGGCCGCCGCACGCGGCGAGTGCGGTCATGCCGACCGCTGCCGCGAGCGCCGTCGCGGTGATCCTGCTGGTGGTGCTCACTGATTTCCTCCTGGCTGGCCAGGAAGAGACGCGGCCCCGCCCGGTGTCCACAGCTCACGACGCCGGGCGACGTGAGGCGAGCGGATCCGGGCAGGGCGCAACAGCATGAGTGACGACCGAACTTCCTACCCGGAATGACCCGGGCGAGGTTCAAGGGTCTGCGGGCACCGTAGGTCTACGACGCTTCCGCACTCTCAGCGCTGTGGCGCTCCCCTGTCGGAATGTGCATTTGTTCGATCACACAGTACCAGCGAGCCCTCAGCGTTCCGAGGCCGCGAGCTGCCCGCAGGCGCCGTCGATCTCCTGGCCGCGGGTGTCCCGGACGGTGACCGGCACGCCGTGCGCCTCGATGGCCCGTACGAACGCCAGCTCGTCCTCGGGCCGCGAGGCGGTCCACTTCGAGCCGGGTGTCGGGTTCAGCGGAATGAGGTTCACATGGACCCGCTTGCCCTTGAGCAGTCGTCCCAGCAGGTCACCGCGCCATGCCTGGTCGTTGATGTCGCGGATCAGGGCGTACTCGATGGAGATCCGCCGGCCAGACTTCTCGGCGTACTCCCACGCCGCGTCCAGCACCTCGCGCACCTTCCAGCGGGTGTTGACGGGGACGAGCGTGTCGCGCAGCTCGTCGTCCGGCGCGTGCAGCGACACCGCGAGCCGGCATTTGAAGCCCTCGTCGGCGAACCGCAGCATCGCCGGGACGAGGCCGACCGTGGAGACCGTGATGCCGCGCTGGGACAGACCCAGGCCGTCGGGCTCGGGGTCGGTCAGCCGCCTGATGGCGCCGACGACGCGCTTGTAGTTGGCGAGCGGCTCGCCCATCCCCATGAAGACGATGTTGGACAGCCGCGCCGGACCGCCCGGCACCTCGCCGTCGCGCAGCGCGCGCATGCCGTCCACGATCTGGTGGACGATCTCGGCGGTGGAGAGGTTACGGTCCAGGCCTGCCTGGCCGGTGGCGCAGAACGGGCAGTTCATCCCGCATCCGGCCTGCGAGGAGATGCACATCGTCACGCGGTCCGGGTAGCGCATCAGGACCGACTCGACGAGCGTGCCGTCGTGCAGCTTCCACAAGGTCTTGCGGGTGGTGTCGTCATCGCACGAGATGTGCCGGACGACGTTCATCAGGTCCGGCAGCAGCTCCGACGCCAGCTTTTCGCGCGCCGCCGCCGGGATGTCGGTCCACTGCGCCGGGTCGTGCGCGTAGCGGGCGAAGTAGTGCTGCGAAAGCTGCTTGGCGCGAAACGGCTTCTCGCCGATCGCGGCCACCGCCTCGCGGCGCTCGACGGGGCTGAGATCGGCAAGGTGGCGCGGGGGCTTCTTGGCTCCGCGCGGCGCGACGAAAGTGAGTTCTCCGGGTGCAGGCATGGTGCATCCAGTGTCGCAGACGCGCGAAGAGGGGCCTGCCACGTAGTGCGGCAGACCCCTCTGAGCGCTGGAACCCCCGCGTATGCAGGGAAAACATGCGGAAGTCGGGCGGGGACCGGAGGACCGGAGCCGTACCGGACGGTGCTTTGCGGAGCGGCCGGCCGGGCGGAGCGGCGGTCAGCCGGAGCCGACGAAGACCACGTACAGCAGCCAGACGACCGGTGCGGTCGGCAGCAGGGAGTCGAGGCGGTCCATGATGCCGCCGTGACCGGGCAGCAGGGTGCCCATGTCCTTGATGCCGAGATCGCGCTTGATCATGGATTCGCCCAGGTCACCCAGGGTGGCGCTGGCCGCGACCGCCAGGCCGAGCAGCAGGCCCTGCCACCAGGCGCCGCCCTTGATCAGGAACTCCATGCACAGGGCGCCGGCGACCATCGCGAAGAGCAGCGCGCCCAGCAGTCCCTCGCGGGTCTTTCCGGGGCTGATGCGCGGCGCGAGCTTGTGCGTGCCGAAACGCCAGCCGACGGCGTACGCCCCGGTGTCGCTGACGACCGTCAGCAACAGGAAGGTCAGCACCCGCTGCGGGCCGTCGTCCTCAGCGGCGAGCATCAGGGCCACGAAGGTCGCCAGGAACGGTACGTAGAACGCGGCGAAGACACCCGCGGTGACGTCCCGCAGATAGTTCTCGGGCGCCTCCGTCATCCGCCAGACCAGGACGGCCAGCGCGGTGAGCGCCATCGCCACCCATGCGCCTTCGGCGCCCCGGACGTATCCGGCGATCACCATGGCGGTGCCGCCGACCGCGAGCGGCACCAGCGGCACCCGGATGTCCTTGCGCTCCGACAGCCGCGAGGTCAGTTCCCACAGACCCACGACGACGGCGACCGCAATGACGCCGACGAAGACGGGCTTGTAGACGAAGAGCGACGCAAGGATGATCGCGCCGAGACCGACGCCGACTCCTATCGCGGCACGCAGATTGCGCCCCGCGCTCTTCTTCTTCGGCTGCTCTGGATGCCGCGAGCTGCCGGGCTCGGGGGAACCGGGGAAAGCAGTGGGCATGGGCTCCTGCGGCTCTTCGTCGCGGAAGAGGGGGCCACTCAGTCGAGCGGCCCCCCGGTCGTCCCGGTGGTCCCGGTAGTCGTCCTGGTGTCCGCCTGGCTCGGGCACGATGGGCATGGGCCGAGTCTGCGCCGCGTCGCCCCCGTCGTACACGGGACCCGCCGGGGCGGGGGGCGCCGTCCCGCGGAGCGCGGGGGCCGTTCCCTGGTCGGTTGGCCCCCAGTGAGCGGCGCCGGGCGGGGTCCCCCAGGATGACTCGTTCATCAGACCTCGAGGAGCTCGGATTCCTTGTGCTTGAGCAGCTCGTCCACCTGCGCGACGTACTTCGCGGTGGTGTCGTCGAGCTCCTTCTCGGCGCGGCGCACCTCGTCCTCGCCGGACTCCTTGTCCTTGACGAGCTTGTCGAGGGTCTCCTTCGCCTTGCGGCGCACGCTGCGGATCGAGATCTTCGCGTCCTCGCCCTTGGCCTTGGCGACCTTGATGTACTCCTTGCGGCGCTCCTCGGTCAGCTCCGGGAACGTCACTCGGATGATATTGCCGTCGTTGCTCGGGTTGACGCCGAGGTCGGAGTCGCGGATCGCCTGCTCGATGTTGCGCAGCGCGCTCTTGTCGAACGGGGTCACCACGGCCATCCGCGGCTCGGGAACCGAGAACGACGCCAGCTGGTTGATCGGCGTCATGGCGCCGTAGTAGTCCGCCACGATCTTGTTGAACATCGCCGGGTGCGCACGCCCGGTGCGGATCGCGGCGAAGTCCTCCTTGGCGACCACGACGGCCTTCTCCATCTTCTCCTCGGCCTCGAGGAGGGTCTCTTCGATCACCACTTGCTCCTGGTCTTATCGGTAAGAAGCAGAGCCTCGCCCCTGCCGCGCGTCTTCTCCTGCACGGTGTCCGACCGGCAGGCTGTTGTCCATCCCCGTACCGAGGTCTTCCCACGGCCGGGAGTTGCCGCCCCTACGGGAGGAAGCCCGTACGGAGTCTCGGCAGTTGGGGCCGTCAGGCCCGGGTGCCCTGATCGCTGACGAGCGTGCCGATCTTCTCACCCTTCACCGCGCGCGCGATATTGCCCTCGGCAAGCAGCTCGAAGACGAGGATCGGGAGCTTGTTGTCGCGGCACAGCGTGATGGCGGTGGCGTCGGCGACCTTCAGCTCGCGGGTGATGACCTCGCCGTATTCGAGCGCATCGAACTTGACCGCGTCGGGGTTCTTCTTGGGGTCGGAGTCGTAGACACCGTCCACGCCGTTCTTGCCCATCAGCATGGCCTCGGCGTCGATCTCCAGGGCCCGCTGGGCGGCGGTGGTGTCGGTGGAGAAGTACGGCATGCCCATACCGGCGCCGAAGATGACGACCCGGCCCTTCTCGAGGTGGCGCACCGCACGCAGCGGAATGTACGGCTCCGCGACCTGGCCCATGGTGATGGCGGTCTGGACGCGGGAGTCGATGCCCTCCTTCTCCAGGAAGTCCTGGAGGGCCAGGCAGTTCATGACCGTGCCGAGCATGCCCATGTAGTCGGAGCGGGCCCGGTCCATGCCGCGCTGCTGGAGTTCGGCGCCGCGGAAGAAGTTGCCGCCGCCGATCACGATGGCGATCTCATAGCCGTC
Source organism: Streptomyces sp. NPDC101227 (assembly GCF_044767545.1). NCBI lineage: Bacteria > Bacillati > Actinomycetota > Actinomycetes > Kitasatosporales > Streptomycetaceae > Streptomyces > Streptomyces sp. NPDC101227. Next base: position 99,318 of record NZ_JBIWOD010000015.1, read on the forward strand.
GCGCACCACGGCGGCGATCTCGCGAGCCATGGCGTGCACCACATCGGGGTCGACGCCCAGCCCGCCGCCGCCGGCGAATGCCTCGCCCGACAGCTTCAGCAAAAACCGTCGCCTGCCGCCGTGGTCGGCCTTGTCTTTGTCCGCGCCGTCGGCACCGTGATTCATTGAGCTCTCCTCGTGCACATACGAAGAAGGCCATTGCCGTGGGTCTGGTCGAGATCCCTGTCCGGCAATGGCCTCCTCGTCACATCTGCGGCCGGCCGTTGAGCGGCCGACTGCGTACGACCCTAGCGGGGTCGCAGGTCATTCGCTGCCTTCGCGACGGGCTTGTGGCCTCAAGACCGTGGCCCGGCGGCGAGGCTTCGGGTTGCTCAGATGCCGACCTTGATGCGCTCGAAGCGCTTCAGGGTGACACCGGCCTCCTGCAGGACCTTCTCGACGGACTTCTTGTTGTCGAGCGCGTACGGCTGACCGAGCAGCGTCGCGTCCTTGAAGAAGCCGTTGACGCGACCCTCGACGATCTTGGGCAGCGCGGCCTCGGGCTTGCCCTCGGCGCGGGTGGTCTCCTCGGCGACGCGGCGCTCGGACTCGATGACCTCGGCCGGGACGTCCTCACGGGAGAGGTACTTGGGCGCGAAGGCAGCGATGTGCTGCGCGACGCCCTTGGCGACCTCGGCGTTCTCCTTGTCGAGCTCGACAAGGACACCGATCTGCGGCGGCAGGTCGGGCATCGTGCGGTGCATGTACGCCGTCACGAAGCCGCCGGAGAACTGCGCGAAGCGGTCCAGGACGATCTTCTCGCCGAGGTTGGCGTTGGCCTCGTCGACGTACGCCTGGACGGTCTTGCCGGCCTCGATCTCGGAGGCGAGCAGCGCCGCGATGTCGGCCGGGCTGGTGGCGGCAGCGTGGGCGACGAGAGCGTTCGCGACGGCCTGGAACTTCTCGCCCTTGGCGACGAAGTCCGTCTCGCACTTGAGCTCAAGGATGACGCCGGAGGTGTTGTCGTCGGCGATGAGGGAGACCACGGCGCCGTTCTCGGCGGAGCGGCCCTCGCGCTTGGCGACGCCCTTCTGGCCCTTGATACGCAGCGCCTCGACGGCCTTCTCGACGTTGCCCTCGGCCTCGTCCAGCGCCTTCTTGCAGTCCATCATGCCGGCGCCGGTGAGCTCGCGGAGCTTCTTGACGTCAGCGGCGGTGTAGTTCGCCATGGTCTGTGAATCTCTTCTCGAAATCTCGAAGTCGAAAGATCTACGGGTGGACGGCGGGGGCGGCGCTTGTGGCGCCGGCCCCCGCCGTCATCAACCGGATGCTGCGGGTCAGGCCTGCTCGGCCTCGTCGGCCGGCTTCTCGGCCTCGGCGGCCGGAGCCTCGGCCGCGGGGGCCTCGGCGGGCTTCTCGGCCTCGTCGGCCTTCTTCTCACCCTCGAGCAGGTCGCGCTCCCACTCGGCCAGCGGCTCGGCGGCAGCGGTCTTCTCGCCGGGCTTCTGGTCGCCGGTGGCGGCACCGGAACGGGCGATGAGGCCCTCGGCGACGGCGTCGGCGATCACGCGGGTGAGCAGGGTGACGGAGCGGATCGCGTCGTCGTTACCCGGGATCTTGTAGTCGACCTCGTCGGGGTCACAGTTGGTGTCGAGGATCGCGACGACCGGGATGTTGAGCTTGCGCGCCTCACCGACGGCGATGTGCTCCTTCTTGGTGTCCACGATCCAGACGGCGCTGGGCACCTTCTGCATCTCGCGGATACCGCCGAGGGTCTTCTCCAGCTTGGCCTTCTCGCGGGAGAGGACGAGGAGCTCCTTCTTGGTGAGACCGGAGGCGGCCACATCCTCGAAGTCGATCTGCTCGAGCTCCTTCAGGCGCTGCAGGCGCTTGTAGACGGTCGAGAAGTTGGTCAGCATGCCGCCGAGCCAGCGCTGGTTCACGTAGGGCATGCCCACGCGGGTCGCCTGCTCGGCAATGGCCTCCTGGGCCTGCTTCTTGGTACCGACGAACATCACGGAACCGCCGTGGGCGACGGTCTCCTTGACGAACTCGTAGGCGCGGTCGATGTACGACAGCGACTGGAGCAGGTCGATGATGTAGATGCCGTTGCGCTCGGTGAAGATGAAACGCTTCATCTTCGGGTTCCAGCGCCGGGTCTGGTGCCCGAAGTGGACGCCGCTCTCCAGCAGCTCCCGCATCGTGACGACGGCCATGGCCGTACTCCTCGTGTTTCTCGGTTCCACCGTGGCCGGTCGGCCGCGGTGCCTGACGCCCCGACGCGCCGGCCTGGGAATGAACCTTGCGGAACCTTCCGAGGACCGAGGGGCGCGGCCATCGCGCTGCCCGAAAGGGACTGCTGCACTGACGGCGGGGCGTGCGAAGTCGACCCGGTGACCCGGATCGCCACAAGAAGTGTACGGGACGGCCGATGTACTGGGCGACACGCACCTTTTCATGCCCCGTGCGGGTGACGACGTTGTCCACAATCGGCCGGTTATCCACAGATTCCGACCAAGATCCCCGCGCCTCGGCGGACTGCGTCACGGTCGGGACATGAAACGACTTTCCAGCTCGGGCACGGGCTTCCGCGGGATGACCGGATCGATGGCGCGCCGTCTGCACCGCCTGCACCTTCTGTGCCGCGTGCGCCGTGCGCCCCGCGTCGGGCAGGGCTGCCTCTTCCCTGTCGGGGTGGTGACCGGATTGGCGACCGGTTTCCTGTCCGTCGCAACTACTGCGGCGCTTTCCGCGACGCCGCTGACGACGGCGTACGCGGCGCCGAGCGTCGGCGTGGAGAGGGTCACGACCACACCCATGGCGGTCGCCGTGTCGGCGGCGGCAGGGGGCGACGCGGGGCGGACGGAGGCGGCGAAGCCGAGAGAGGGCCGGGCGCGGGGTGCGGCTTCGGCTTCGGCTTCGGCTTCGGCTTCGGCTTCGGCTTCGGCTTCGGCTTCGGCTTCGGCTTCGGCTTCGGCTTCGGCTTCGGCTTCGGCTTCGGCGGAGCGTGCCTGGCCGGTGGAGGGCCCGGCGGGTGTACGGCCCACGGTGTTGCGCGGCTGGGAGCCGCCGCCCACGCCCTGGGCCGCCGGGCACCGCGGAGTGGATCTGGCGGCTGCGGCCGGTGCGACGGTACGCGCGGCGGCACCCGGCCGGGTGGCTTTCGCCGGCACCGTCGCCGGGCGTGGCGTCCTCACCATCGAGCTGTTCCGCTCGGGCCACCCCCCGTTACGCACCACGTACGAACCGGTCCGCGCCACGGCGAAGAAGGGAGAACGCGTCCTGGCGGGCGAGCCCGTCGCCGTACTCCAACGGGGCCCGTTCCACTGCCGCGGCCCGTGCCTTCACTGGGGCCTGCGCCGCGGGAAGGCGTACCTGGACCCGCTCACGCTCCTACCTGCACCCATGCTCCACAGCGGACCCTCGCGCCTGCTGCCGGTGATCGGTATCCCCTTGCCACCGGGCCGGACGGACCCCGAGCGCCCGGTCCGCCCGATCCCTCACGAGACAGCTGCCGCACCTACCCGAACGGCGCTCGCAGCCGCTGCCGCACTGGCCGCCGCCGCGTTCTGGGCGCTGGGACGCCTCTCGCCGGGCCGGCGGGCCAGAGACGGCGAACGCCGTCCGGGGCGGTGGTGTCGCAGGGAAACCGGGCTGCCGGAGGGCGGGTGAGCCGGGGGCGCGACGAGCGTGCGAGGTGTAGACGCAGAAGTACGGAAGTACGGGGCCACGCCGGCGGCCCCGGAGCGGCCGTCTCACTGAGCCGCGGCTGCGGGCTGCGGGCTGCGGGCAGCGGGCAGCGGGCTGCGGGCAGCGGGCAGCGGGCTGCGGGCAGCGGGCAGCGGGCTGCGGGCAGCGGGCTGCGGGCTGCGGGCTGCGGGCTGCGGGCTGCGGGCTGCGGGCTGCGGGCTGCGGGCTGCGGGCTGCGGGCTGCGGGCTGCGGGCTGCGGGGCAACGAGCGTTGGGGGGTGTGGTGGGCGGGGGGGGCGGGGGGCCAGGGGGGAGGCCCCCGTCAGCCGCGTACTCCTCGCAGGACCATGCCCACTGCCGCCTCCGTGATCTCGTCCGGGTTCTCGGCCGCGCCGAGTTCGATGCGGCGGACCGCGGCGTCGACCACGCCCTGGAGGAGCATGGCGGCGAGTCGGGGCTGGTCGTGGCCGAGCGTGGCAAGGGCTTCGACGATCATGGCGATGAGTCCGCCGTGCGCCGCGCGGATCTTCTCACGCGCACCGGCGTCCAGTTCGCCGGCCGAGATGGCCACAACGGCACGGTGGCGCCGGTCGCCGACCAGAGCCAGCTGCCGGCGCACATACGCCTCGATCTTCGCCTCGGGCGTACCGGCACGCTCCATCGCCGCCTCGACCTCCGCGGCCCAGACAGGGAAGTCGACGGCGCACAGCTCTTCGACGACGGCCGCGCGGGAGCGGAAATACTCGTATACGGAGGAGCGCGCGAGCCCCGTGCGCTCGGCGAGGGCGGGGAAGGTCAGCGCTTCCGTTCCGCCTTCGGACAGCAGGGTGCGGGCAGCGTCCAGGAGGGCGCCGCGCTGCATCGTCCGGTGCTCGGCCACAGAGGCCGCTCGAATCCTTGGCACATCCCCACTCTACGGATGGCGCGCCCGTCTCGGCACTCCGCCTGTCGCCCCGGCGCCGGGAGTTTCACCGTCCGACGTCGGCCAGTTTGGCCCGGAGCTGCAGTACGGACTTGGTGTGGATCTGGCTCACCCGGCTCTCCGTGACTCCGAGGACATTGCCGATCTCGGCGAGCGTGAGGCCCTCGTAGTAGTAGAGGGTGACCACGGTCTTCTCGCGGTCGGGCAGGGTGTTGATGGCGCGCGCGAGCAGCCGCCGCAGTTCTCGGTCCTCGGCGATTTCAACGGGGTTCTCGGCGGCGGTGTCCTCCAGCGTGTCCATCAGGCTGAGGCGTTCGCCGCCCTCGCCGCCGACGTGCAGCAGCTCTTCCAGTGCCACGACATTGGCCAGGGACAGCTGGCTGAACACCCCGTGGAGTTCCTCCAGCGCGATGCCCATCTCGTCGGCAACCTCCGCCTCGGACGGGGTGCGGCGCAGCTGGGCCTCGAGGGTCGCGTACGCCCGTTCCACGGCTCGGGCCTTCTGCCGTACGGACCGTGGGATCCAGTCCAGCGCGCGCAGCTCGTCAATCATGGCGCCGCGGATGCGGGTGATCGCGTAGGTCTCGAACTTGATGGAGCGTTCCGGTTCGAATTTCTCGATGGCGTCGATCAGGCCGAAGACTCCGGAGGAGACGAAATCGGCCTGTTCGACGTTGGGAGGCAGTCCGACGCTGACGCGGCCGGCGACGTACTTGACCAGCGGGGAGTAGTGCAGGATCAGCTGCTCGCGCAACCGCCCGTCGCCCGATGCCTTGTAGGAGCGCCACAGCTCGTCGAGCGAGGAGGGCGCGGCGGGGCGCACGCTGCCGCGCGCGGCGGGTGGTACAGCCGCGCGGTCAGACCCGGAGGTGTGCTGGGGCATTCGTCGCCTTGAGCCGTTCTGCCGAGACGCTGGATGGGTGGACGGTTGAGGGGTGAAGTGCCTGTGAGCGTAGCGTGACCATAGCGTTGCGGTGCGCGAGGAAGGGAGGATCGGGCGTGCGCAGATACGTTCCGCTGCCCGCACCTCAGGGTTACCTCGTTCAGCGTGGCGGCACCGGGACCTGGCACCTGGCCCGGTCTCCCGAGGGGCCGGGCGGCTGGGCGCCGGGGCGCGGTGGGCGGCATCCCGTACGCCCGTTGCGCCGCAGCACCGCCTCCCGGCAGGTCGGCAACGCGCGCCGAAGCAAGGCAAACCTGGATTCTGCGGTCATTCCCCTCACCCTTTCACCCGTTCGCCCCAGGTCAAGTACCGCCTCGCCGGGAACCTACGGCGGTCTCGGCGCGTCGTACCAACTCCCAGCGACCACCGCACCTTTGAACGAATCCGAGCGACTGCAGCTCGACGAGTTTGCTCTGCGCGGTATCGCGGGTCGTGCCCGACTCCCTGGCCAGGTGGGCGGCATCCACCCCGCCGCGGGCGGGCAGGGCCTCCAGCACGCGGGCCGCGGTGGGGTCCAGGAGGTCGCGGGCGAGGGTCGGCCCCTGACGATGGGGGCCGAGGTCGCCGATGCTGCCGACGAGTTCGACGACCTCATCGGCGTCGGTGACCAGCACCGCCTCACCGCGCAGGAGTTGGTGCACACCCGCCGACAGGCCGCTGGTGACGGGTCCCGGCATGCCCATCGTGAACCGCCCCAGGGCCAGCGCTCGCCGGGCGGTGACGAGAGAGCCGCTGCGGAGTTCGGCCTCCACGACAACGGATCCGCGGGTGAGCGCGGCAATGACGCGGTTGCGCTGGATGAAGCGGCTGCGGGTGGGATGGGCACCGGGAGGTAACTCCGCGACCAGCAAACCTTGTTCGCCGATCCGGCCCAGCAATTCGGTGTGTCCGCGCGGGTAGGCGTAGTCGACGCCGGACGCCAGTACGGCCAGGGTCGCGCCGTCCGCGGCCAGCGCGCCTCGGTGGGCCGCGCCATCGATGCCGTACGCGGCTCCGGAAACGACCGTCCAGCCGCGTTCGGCCAGGCCGGCGCCGAGGGTGGCGGCGAGGTGGGCGCCGTATTCGGTGCAGGCTCGCGCGCCGACGACGGCGACCGAGCGCAGCGCCCAGAACCGGAGGTTCGCCCGACCGCTTACCCACAGGCCGATGGGGCGGCCGTCGCCGAGGTCGTCCAGCTGGCCGGGCCATTCCTTGTCGCCGGGGATGATGAAGCGGCCGCCGAGGGCGGTGACGGCGGCCAGGTCCGCGGCGGGGTCGGTACGCGCCGCGCGCAGCTTCAGGCCCGCGATCTTGTCGGCGTTCGCGCCTCCGGGCGGATCGGCGTCGCCGGACAGCGCGCGCCACAGGGCTTCCGGACCCAGTTCGCGGAGCCAGCGACCAGCGGTTTCGTCGCCCGGCTCAAGGATGCGGGTGAGCGCCGCGCGCGCCGTGCGCCGGGGCTCGTATGTGTCGGCATGCGCCGGCTGCGGGTCGGCGGCTCCGCCGCCTGGTGTGGTGTTGGCTGCTTCGTGGGTGCCGAATCCCCATGCGTCCATAGCGTTCATCACGTCTCCTGTTCGTCCGGGGCCGCGTGGTCACACGGCCCGAGTGGTGGTCCGAAAGTGGCCGGCGTGGTGGGCCGGGCGGGTGCGAGCCGCAGGACCGCCGTCCTTCGGGTGGACCGGCGCTTCACGGGCCACCCGTTCCCCCGGGGGGCCTTCCCCCTCCCCCGCCCCACCCACCCCCGTATTCGCAGCAGCTCATGGATCAGCTCAGGCATGACCGCCTCATGGCCCCACCCTCATGACCCCGCCCTCATGGCCCCGTCGGGCTCTCATGGCCCGCCGGCTCCCTGCGCCCCACCCCCGCGCGCGGGCACCCACCCGCCATCGACACCAGCACCAGCACCAGCACCAGCACCAGCACCAGCACCAATCAACGGGGCGGGTGTCGCGCGGCGTCAGGGCATCGCCGGCGCGGGTGCCGTCACCGGCACCGCACTGCCGCGGCGTACACCCGTGCGGAGTTCCAGAGCCCAGTTGACGTCCTCCCTCGTGGGCCGGTCGTGGCCGGAGAGGTCGGCGGCCGTCCAGGCGACACGCAGGACGCGGTCCAGGCCACGGGCAGTCAGAAGACCGCATTCCAGGTCGCGTTCGGCCTGGGCCAGGGCTCCGGGGTCAACCTGCCAACGGGTTCTCAGCTCATGCCCTGGTACTTCGCTGTTGGTGTTCCAGGGAGTGCCGGCGAAGCGGGCGGCGGCACGTTCGCGGGCGGACCGTACGCGTTCGGCGACCGCGGCGGTGGATTCGGCACCGCGGCCGAGTGCGACCAGCTCTGCGCGGGCGACCGGTTCCACGGCGATCCGCAGGTCGATGCGGTCCATCAGTGGCCCGGACAGCCTGGCCTGGTAGCGGCGGATCGAGGAGGGGCGGCATTCGCAGCCGCCTCCGGTGGTGCCGTGTCTGCCGCAGGGGCACGGGTTCGCCGCAAGTGCCAGGAGGAAGCGGGCGGGCATGCGCATCATGCCGGCGGACCGGGCGACGACCACATGGCCCGACTCCAAAGGCTGACGCAGGGCGTCCAGCACTCGGGCGCTGCACTCGGCCGCCTCGTCCACGAACAACACCCCGTGGTGGGCGAGGGATACGGCTCCGGGGCGTGGCAGTCCCGTGCCACCACCGACGAGGGATGCCATCGTCGCGGAGTGGTGCGGGGCGCAATAGGGCGGCCGGTCGACGAGCGGTTGCCCCGGTGGGAGAGTGCCGGCTACCGAGTGGACGGCGGTGACCTCCAGGGATTCCTTGGGTGACAGGGGCGGCAGCAGGCCGGGGAGGCGTTCGGCGAGCATGGTCTTGCCGGCTCCGGGCGGGCCTTTGAAGAAGATGTGGTGGCGTCCCGCCGCGGCCACTTCCAGGGCGCGCCGGGCATTGTGCTGGCCCGCGACGTCCGCCAGGTCGAGCGCGCGGTCTGCGGGTGGCAGGCCGGCGCAGACGCCCGTGCCGGGAACGACGAGGCCGGACAGGAGTGGATCGGGCCGGCCTTCGGCGGGGGTGTCCTCGTCCTCGTCGGGCACCGGTTCGTCGGTGAGGATGGCGATGAGCTGGCGCAGGCTGCGGACGCCGAGGACCGAGATGCCGGGGACGAGTGCGGCTTCGGCGGCGGTGCGCTCCGGCACCACTACCTGGCGGTATCCGGCGTCAGCCGCGGCCAGTACGGCGGGCAGGACGCCGCGTACGGGACGGACGCGGCCGTCCAGGCCCAGTTCGCCGATCATCATCAGATCGGTGAGCTCACGGGGGTCGAGCCGTTCGGCGGCGCCGAGGACCGCGCAGGCCACGGCGAGGTCGAAGCCGCTGCCGCTTTTGGGCACGGATGCCGGGCTGAGGCCTACGGTGAGTTTCTTCTGGGGCCACTCGGCTCCGGAATTCACGACCGCGGCGCGCACCCGGTCCTTGGACTCGACCAGGCTCTTGTCGGGCAGCCCGACCAGGGTGAAGGCCGCGACGCCGGGCTCCAGGTCGGCCTGGACCTCGACGGCGACGCCTTCGACGCCGACCAGAGCGACGGAGCAGGTGCGGGCGAATCCCATCACGCCACCCCTCGTACGTGTTCGACCACGGGGGCGCCGCGGGCCGGGAGGAGCACGCCGATGACGTCGATGCGTACGCCGCCGGGTGGCGGGCCGCCGTGCCGCTCCAGCCAGCGCTCGGCCAGCCGCCGCAGCCGCTCGGTCTTTTCGGGGCGTACGGCCGCCATGGGGTGTTCGTACACGGCGGCGCGGCGGGCTTTGACCTCGCAGACGACCAGGGCGTCGCCGTCGGCCGCCACGATGTCGATCTCGCCCTCCCGGCACCGCCAGTTACGGTCCAGGATGCGCATCCCGGCTTCGATGAGCCGTCGGGCGGCAAGGTCCTCGCCGTAGCGTCCGAGTGCCCGCCGGGAGCCGGACGCAGTGGTGGAGGGACCCGACGCAGGGGTCGAAGGACCGGACGTGGGGGCCGAGGGAAGGGGAAGAGGAGGGGGCGAGGCAGACGCCGTGGCCCTGGAAGACGGGGAAGCGGCCGCCGCGGTCGCAGTCGCGGCCCTCCGGCGCGTTGCCGCCCCGCTTCCCCGCCTCCGGCGTCCCGCGCGCCCCGTGCTGCCCGCGGTCCCTGTGATCCGTCGTGTGTTCCCGGCCCCGTGGCCGGTCTGCGTGGCGTTCATTCGGCACCACCTCCGGCACCGACTGTGACGCGTCCGCACAGATGTATTGGATCTTGGTGGATAACGGGTCAGCTGTGGATAACTCTGTCACCCGCAGGGGGCACCGACCGCTCCGACCGCTCCCGTCGTCAGCTTCCCGGCAGCTCGAGATCGCTCTTGTTGAGCTCCTCGATGTTCACGTCCTTGAATGTGAGTACGCGTACCTGCTTGACGAACCGGGCCGGGCGGTACATGTCCCAGACCCAGGCATCGGCCATGGAGACCTCGAAGAAGACCTCGCCCTGAACCGAGTGCACCTGCATCTCGTAGTCGTTGGTGAGGTAGAAACGACGCTCGGTCTCGATCACATATTTGAACAGGCCGACGACGTCGCGGTACTCCCGGTAGAGCTTCAGCTCCATCTCGGTCTCGTACTTCTCGAGGTCCTCGGCGCTCATGGCAGATCCCCTTCAGCCGTGCGTTCCCCCATTGTGCGTCAGACCCTCTCGGTCTCCAGGGTCACCGGCGCACTCGGGGGCCCTTCGTCGAGCAGTGTGCGCAGCAGCTCGGCGAGTCTGGTCGGATACACCGTCTCATGCGACGCAGACAGTTCCTCCGCCGTCCACCACCTCAGTCCCGAGACACTGCGTCGCTCCAGGTCAGTCTGCCCGCCCATGTCGGTGACAGTCCGGTCCGTACGTCCCAGGTAATACCACTCGTCCTGGTCCCAGTGCCGCCCGGCGAAGGGAAAGGAGCAGCGGCGTTTCCACAGGACGGGGCCGAGGACCGCGTCGGTGATGCCGGTCTCCTCGGCGAGTTCGCGGCGGGCGGCCTCTTCGTGGGTCTCGGTGCCTTCCAGGCCGCCTCCGGGGGTGAACCACCAGGTGTCGGAGGGGTCGTCCGGTTCGAAGCCGTGCAGCAGCAGAATCCGGTCGTCGGGGTCGAGCAGCACGATGCGGGAGACCTGGCGGACCGCGGCCGCGTCGTCGGGCGCGGCGGCCGCGGGCTCAGTCATGGGTGCGGGCCTTGCGGGCCGAACGCCGGGCGATGGGGCCGTAGGCGGCGCCGCCGAGGATGAGGACCGTGCCGGCGAGGACGGCGAGGGCGATGGGCTGGACGGGGCCGGGCTGCGAGGTGCCGCCGGGGAGCGCGGAGAAGCTGCTGGGGCGCTGCATCACACCGATGCTGCCGAGCGGCCAGGCACGGGCGTCGACGCGGGCCTCGACGGCGCCGCGCGGTATGGAGCCCTGGTCGCCGTCGCTGAGGTGGACGCGGGAGTCGAGGGAGTCGCTGCGGTGGTCGCCGAGGAGGAAGAGCTGGCCGTTGGGGACCTTGGCCTTGAAGCCGATGGGTGAGGCGGGTCCGTTGCCCTGCAGATACGGTTCCTCAACGGGCTTGCCGTCGATGGTGAGCTTGCCCTGCTCGGTGCAGCAGGCGACCTTGTCGCCGCCGACGCCGACGACGCGCTTGACCATCGTCTCACCGCCCCAGGCCTTGTCCTTGAAGACGACGATGTCGCCGCGGCGTATCTCGGCGCCGTCCACCTTCTCGGCCAGGACGCGGGCCCCGACGGCGATCGTCGGCGACATCGAATCGGTCGGCACCGTATAGGGACGGTAGATCAGCGCCGCCCATACGAAGCCGCCCAGGAACAGCACACAGCCGACGGCCACGGCCAGACCGGACAGCACACTGCCCGTGGTCCGGCCGCGGCCGTCGGTCCTGCGTTGCGTACTGCTGCTCATCCCAGCACTCCCACCCTGCGGGCGGGCGCCCGCGTTCGAAGATCTGGGACGGCACCCTACCTGGGGTAACGGACCTTGGTCAGCACCTGGGTGCGCTCCCTGGTCAGCCTCCGTCGGCGCCAGATCACCAGCGGCACCGCACCGGCGAGACCCAGCGTGGCCGGGGCCGCGGCCACGGCCTTGTTGATCCCGGGCTGGTCGAAGGTGTCGGGCACCGGAAGCGTGGCCCAGCGGTCGATGGGCCAGGCGATGGTGAAGGCGCGGCCGACGACCTCGTCGACCGAGACCGTGCCGTTGCCCTTGAGGTTCTGGTGGTAGCGGGAGTCGAGGGAGTCGTCGCGGTGGTCGCCCATGACCCAGATGCGGTCCTTGGGGACCTTGATCGGGCCGAACGGGCGGTCGCCGCAGGGGGTGGCACCGGGGAAGACGTACGAGTCCTCCTTGAGCGCCTTGCCGTTGACCTTCACAGGACCGGTGCCGTGGCACTCGACGGTGTCGCCGCCGACCGCGATGACCCGCTTGATCAGGTCCTTTTCCTCGGCGGACGGCATCAGGCCGATGAAGCTGAGGACTTTCTGGACGGGGTTGGGCTCGGGGGTGGGAGCTTCGTTGAGCCAGCCGCCCGGGTCGTGGAAGACGACGACCTCGCCGCGCTGCGGCTTCGACCCGAACCACGGTGTCAGCTTGTCGACCAGCACCCGGTCCCCGCGCTGCAGGGTGTCCTGCATGGAGTCGGAGGGGATGGAGAACGCCTGCACCAGGAAGGTCTTGATCAGCAGCGCGAGGAGCAGGGCGATACCGATGAGGATCGGCAGCTCCTTCCAGAAGGCCCGTGGCTTCTTGGCCTTCGTCACCCTGCCGTCCTCCTTCTCGTCCTCCGCCTCGAACGGCTCGGCCTTGCCCAGGGAGACGGACGCGCCGGTCCCTGCTGACCCCTGTGACTGTGGCTGATGCACGGACCTTGTCGCCTGGCGCGGGGGTTCACCCCGTCCCGCCGGCTCTTCGGGCTCTTCGGTTCCGGACCGCGCGCCGACCGCCAAGTCCCCCACATCTGCTCCTCACTCCGCGCATTCGCCCGCCCGTCAACCGGTGCAGGCCCACCACTCCCATAACGAGCGGGAGTTCCGCAGGGGTCGGGAGTACAGCCAAACTCTCGGGAGACAGCCTATGCGGCGGGTCCGCGGCCGCAGCCTTCGCGCCCGGCGCGTCGTGCACCGTCCTGAAGGTGTCGGGCTCTTCCAGGCTCCGCCAGTGGCTGAACGGCCAGCCGATCCATTCGGCCTCGCCCACGACGTTGTCCTCCGAGACCGTGCCACGGTACGGCTCGTCGAGGTGGAAGCGCGAATCCGCGGAATCGGAGCGGTGGTCACCCATGACGAAGATCCGTCCGGTGGGGACGGTGACGGTGAATTTCAGCGTGGAGGGCGGGTTGCCGCGGTGGACGTACCGCTCGGTCAGCGGGGTGCCGTTGACGGTGATGCGGCCCTGTTTGTCGCAGCACTTCACCGTGTCGCCGCCAACCCCGACCACCCGCTTGATCAGGTCTTTTTCGTCGGCGGAGGGCAGCAGCCCGATGAAGGTCATGAGGTCCTTGAACTGCTTGACGCCCACCGGCGGGTCGTCGCCGATGCGGCTCTTCTCGTCCGGGGGCAGCCAGCCTCCGGGGTCCTTGAAGACGACGACGTCGCCGCGTTCGGGCTTGGCGCCGAACCACGGGGTGAGCTTGTCGACCAGCACCCGGTCGCCGATCTTGATCGTGTTCTCCATGGAGCCCGACGGGATCACGAACGCCTGGACCAGGAAGGTCTTCAGTACGAGGGCGATGGCCAGCGCCACGCCGATGAGGATGGGGATTTCCTTGAGGTAGGAACGCTGGCGGCGGCGCTTGATGCGCTTGGCCTGGCGGCGGCGCTCGGCCCGTCCGCCGGTCCGGGGGGCGCTCCCGCCGGGCTCGTCGACGACGCCCGCGCCGGTGCCCGTCTCGGGGCCGTCCGGCGTGGCGTTCTGGTGCCCGTGGCGGGGCTTGCCGCGGTTACCCATGGGGGCCTGCCGGGGCGGGTATGCCGCCGAAGGAGCGCGGGGCGTCGAGGGTGGTCCAGCGGCCGATGGGCCAGCTGATCCAGTCGGCGCGGCCGATCACCTTGTCGACGGGTACGGTGCCGCCGCCGGCCTCGCCGAGGTGGTCGCGGGAATCGCTGGATCTCGAGCGGTGGTCGCCCATCACCCACAGCTTCCCTTCCGGCACCACGATGTCGAAGTCCACCGAGGACGGCGCGTCCCCCGGATGGAGATAGCCCTCACTGACGGGCTTGCCGTTCACTTTGATCCGCCCCCGTTTGTCACAGCAGGTCACATGGTCACCGCCGACCCCGATCACCCGTTTGACGTAGTCGGTGTCCGCGGGCCGGGCCAGTCCCAGCGCCGCGCCGGCGCCGCGGAGCAGCGCCGTGCCGGGATTCTCCCCCCCGTTGCTGTGAACGAAAGAACCCGTGCCGTCGAATACCACGACATCGCCCCTTTCCGGCTCGCCGCCGAAGCGGTACGCCAGCTTGTTGACCAGCACCCGGTCCCCGATCCGCAGGGTGTTCTCCATGGAGGAGCTGGGGATCAGAAACGGCTGCACGACGAACGTGCCGATGAGGAAAAGGAAAGCCAGGCAGCAGGCGAAGAGGGTGAGCGGCCGGTAGCGGAGGCCGGCCGCCCGGGCGAGAAAACGCGCGGAGCGCGACCGCTGCTCCGGCCCCTGGTCGGGGGTGGGAGAGGGGTCGCGCTCCGAGAGCTGTGCGTCGGTGTCCATCGGGCCCTGAGCCTATCCGGCCGGGTCCGGACGCCGTACGTGAGCTTGGTCGAGCGTTGCTCCGGCGCAAAAAATCGCGGTCCGGTGCGGCTGCGCTCAGTTGTCGCGCTTCTCCTTGATCTTCGCGGCCTTGCCGCGGAGCTCACGGAGGAAGTACAGCTTGGCGCGACGGACGTCACCGCGGGTCACGACCTCGATCTTCTCGACGATCGGGGTGTGCACGGGGAAGGTGCGCTCGACGCCGACCGAGAAGCTGACCTTGCGGACCGTGAAGGTCTCGCGCACGCCGGCGCCCTGACGGCGGATGACAACGCCCTTGAACTGCTGCACACGGGAGCGGTTGCCCTCGATGACGCGGACGTGGACGTTGACGGTGTCACCCGGGCGGAAGGCCGGGATGTCGCTGCGCTTCGACGCGGCGTCGACGGAGTCGAGAAGGTGCATGACCTACTGCTTTCTTCGCTGATGCCACAGGTCATCAGCGGGATATCGGAAAGGGATGTTCTGGTTGCCGTTCCGTCGGGCGGGCGTCGTTCCCCCTGTGGCAGGGGCGCGCGCCGGACGCACACAGCAGCGGCCTATTCTTCCACGGCCTCACTCGTGCGCCCAAATCGGCCATCCGTTGCCGGTGCCCAGCCCAGCGCGGCGAGGATTTCGCGGTCCTTTTTGTCGAAGGCGGCGGGGTCGGCGCGCTCGATCAGGTCAGGCCGGTTCAGGTCGGTGCGGCGGAAGGCCTCGTCGCGGCGCCAGCGGGCGATCTTGCCGTGGTGGCCGCTGACGAGGACGTCGGGGATGGTGCGGCCGCGCCACTCGGGGGGCTTGGTGTAGACGGGCCCCTCCAGGAGGTCGGCCATCGCACCGGGTGCGAAGGAGTCGTCCTGGTGGGAGGCGGCGTTGCCGAGGACGCCGGGCAGCAGCCGGGCGATGGCCTCGACCATGACGAGCACCGGGGCCTCGCCGCCGGCCAGGACGTAGTCGCCGATGGAGACCTCGCGGACGTCCAGGCGGTCGCCGTACTCCTCGATGACGCGGCGGTCGATGCCTTCGTAGCGGGCCGGGGTGAACACCAGCCAGGGCGCTTCGGAGAGTTCGACGGCGAGCTGCTGGGTGAAGGGCACACCGCTGGGCGTGGGGACGACCATGATGGGCTGTCCGTCACCGGAGGCGAGGATCTCGTCCAGCGCCTCGCCCCAGGGGTCGGGCTTCATGACCATGCCGGGGCCGCCGCCGTAGGGGGTGTCATCGACGGTGTTGTGCTTGTCGTGCGCCCATTCCCGCAGGTCGTGGATGCGTACATCGAGTTGGCCGCGGGCGCGGGCCTTGCCGACGAGGGAGACGTTCAGCGGCTCGAGGTATTCGGGGAAGATCGTGACGACGTCGAGCCGCATCAGCTGTCCTCGTCGGTGGTGGCGCGGCCGGTGGCAATCTCTGCCTGGCTGTCATCGAGGAGGCCGGGCGGCGGGTCGATGACCGCGCGCTGCTCCTCCAGGTCGATCTCCGGGACGATCTCGGCGACGAACGGGATCAGGACCTCGCCGCCGTCGGGCTTCCTGACGACCAGCAGGTCCTGGTAGGGCAGGTGGGAGACCTCGGCGATCCGGCCGACGGCGGTGCCGTCGAGGGTGACGACATCGAGGTCAATCAGCTGGTGGTCGTAGAACTCCTCGGGGTCCTCGGGGACCTCTTCGGGGTCGACCTCGGCGATCAGCAGGGTGTTGCGCAGCGCTTCGGCGGCCGTACGGTCACCGACGCCCTCGAAGCGCAGCAGCAGACGGCCGCTGTGGACCCGGCCGGTGGCGATGGTCAGCGGTCCGACGGAGGACGGATCGGTGGCGAGGACGGCCCCGGGGGCGAGCCGCAGTTCGGGCTCGTCGGTGCGCACCTCTACGGTGACCTCGCCCTTGATGCCGTGGGCGCGACCGATGCGGGCGACTACCAGTTGCACTGCTGCTCCTTGCGGCTGGACCGTCCCGCTTTCGCGGAGGTGGTCGTTCGCCGTCGTGGTTCCTCTATTGATGGTCGCGGTCCAAGGAGACCGCCTCAAACGGGCTCGGGCCGGGGACGGCCCGAAGGCCCTCCCCGGCCCGAGCCGGTGTTCAACTTGTCAGCGGACGTCGTCCACGTCGACCAGGTCGACGCGGATACCCCGGCCGCCGATGGCGCCCACGACGGTCCGGAGGGCGCGGGCGGTACGGCCGTTGCGGCCGATCACCTTGCCGAGGTCGTCGGGGTGGACCCGGACCTCGAGAACGCGCCCGCGGCGCAGGGTGCGCGAGGCTACCTGCACGTCATCGGGGTTGTCGACGATGCCCTTGACGAGGTGCTCGAGGGCTTCCTCGAGCATGCTCAGGCCTCGGTCGACTCGGAGGTGGACTCGGCAGCAGCCTCGTCCGCCTTCTTGTCGGCCTTCTTCGCCTTCGGGGTGATGGCCTCACCCTTCGGCTCGTCGCCGGAAGCCTTGGCGGCGGCCTCGAAGAGGGCGCGCTTGTCGGCCTTGGGCTCGGCAACCTTCATCGGCGCCGGGGCCGGCAGACCCTTGAACTTCTGCCAGTCGCCGGTGACCTTGAGGATGGCCAGAACGGGCTCGGTCGGCTGCGCGCCGACGCTCAGCCAGTACTGGGCACGCTCGGAGTCGACCTCGATGCGCGAGGGGTTCTGCACCGGGTGGTACAGACCGATCTCCTCGATGGCCCGGCCGTCACGGCGGGTACGGGAGTCGGCGATGACGATGCGGTAGTGAGGCGAACGGATCTTGCCCAGACGCTTCAGCTTGATCTTGACTGCCACGGGAGTGGTGTCTCCTGGTCTTGACGTGGGTGGGCACAACGAGATGCCACGTGGGGTTGCGGTACTCGGATGCCCGATGGACGCGTCAGCCGGAGGAGAGAGGGGTCCTGTGCGACTGTCGAGTACAGCTGGCCATTGTGCCACACGCGCTGCGGTCAGCCGACCGCGGCCACTTCGGGGATACGGAAGGGCTTGCCGCAGCCGCCGCAGACGATCGGGGCCTGGGCCAGCACGGACGGTACGACGCGGACATTGCGCCCGCAGTCGCAGACGGCCTTGACACGGACGCCGCCTCCGGAGGAGCCGTGCCGGGCGGCCGGGCCGCGGAAGCTGCGGGCGGTGTCGGTGGCGGTGGCGACGGTGTGTGCCTTGAGGGCCCTGGCGAGGCGCTCGATGGTGGGGCGGTAGCGCCTTCTGGCTTCGGGGTTGAGCGTGACCAGGGAGAAGCCGCTGCTGGGATGCGGTTCGTCGACGTGGTCCAGGCCCAGCTCCTCGGCGATCGCCAGGAACCGGCGGTTGTGGTAGCGGCCTGCCCGGGAGGTGTCGCGGACGCCGCGGGCGGCGGCGATGCCGTGGACGGCCTCATGGAGCAGCCGTTCGAAGGAGAGCTCGGCGCCACAGGCGGACGAGGACTCTCCGATCAGGGACTCGGGCGCGGCCAGGTCCGGCAGCTCGGGGTGGTGCCGTTGAATATCGGCCCACGCGAGCGCCAGCTCGGCGGCGAGAACAGGCGGTGTCGTGCTCACGTCGTGACAACGAGCCGAGGTCGCCCAGTGTTCCGATTCCGGGGCATCTCAAATAATTTGCACGTACCAGTCAGTTTCTGGTCATGGGCCGTGCCGGGGGCGGGGTGCATCGATCTCCGCCGGTATCCGCCGATCTTGGCTGATCTCCGACGATCTCCGATGATTCCGCGTCGAAGGCGTGCAGTGGCCCGCAAGCCGGGGCGTACCCCCGCGTACACCGCACGGCGTAATGCGCGCGCCCACCGGGGCGGTGGTGCCGGCCGCGATGTCAGGGCCCACCGTAGGGGCACGGGCCGCCGGCCGCCGAACCGGGAGGGCGGCGCTCGGCGGGCGCCGGCGTGGCGGATCGGCGCGTGCCGGGGCAGGCTGGAACGGCGCTCAAGGCCGTGGGCCCGGCGCATATGGGGGCGCGCGGGAGACAACCCCGGCGCACCCCCTGGACGCCCGGACGGATGCGCAGTTGTCTGGATTGCGGGGGCGCACAACGCTCGGACACGGGGGCGATCGGCACTGAACAGCTTCGGTTCTCGGCGAATAGGGGCCCTTTCGATGTCACCCACGCTCGTGCGGCACCAGCTTCCGGCCTCCGCATCCCTGCCCGGTGGAGGCCTGCCCGGTGGCGGTCTGCCCGGAGGCCTGCCCGGTGAGGGCCTGCCCGATCCGGTCGGCCCGCGGGCGCGGGCCCGTGACTGGGCCGAGATCCAGGAGCGGATGCTGGTGCCGCTTTACGAGGCGGCGTACGACCGGCTGGGGATCGGCGCCGGCACCCGGCTGCTGGGGCTCGGCTGCGGTGCAGGGCTGGCGCTGCTGCTGGCGGCGGCGCGGGGCGCGCAGGTCAGCGGGGTGGACGAGGACGAGTCGCGGCTGGAGCTGGCGCGCGAGCGGCTCTCGCCGGAGGGCGGTCCACAGGCGGCGACGCTGGTCAGCGGTGCGCCACCGGCGGCGTCCGGGCGGGCGCCGTTCAATGTGATCACCGCGTTCCATCCGTCGGGCTGTGTGAGCACCGCCGAGGGGCTGACGGCGTCGCTGGCCGCGGCGGCCTCGCTGGCGGAGCGGGGCAGCGCGGTGGTGCTGGGCGGCTGGGGTCCGGTGGAGCGGTGTGCCACGGCGGGGGTGCTGCGGGTGGCGCGGCGGCTGGCCGATCCTCCGGGCTGCGACGTCGGCACCACCGGATGGCGGCCCAGCGGGCGGGACGATCTGGAGGACCTGGCGGACCGGGCGGGGCTGGTGATCGACGGTTCGGGGCGGGTGGCCTGCCCGTTCGGCTACGCGGATCCGGCCAGCGCGGTGCGCGGGCTGCTGTCGACGGGGGTGTTCGACGCGGCGCTGGAAGTGACCGAGCGGCGGCAGGTGGAGAAGGAGCTCGGCGAGGCGCTGCATCCGTATCAGCGGGCGGACGGGACGGTCTGGATGCCGAATGTGTTCCGGTATCTGATCGCGCGGACGCGGTAGCGGGCGGGAAGAGGGGACGGCCGTCGATGGAGGCCCGGCTCGCCCGCCGTATCCGGGTGTTCCGTGACAGCGGTCAGGTGCGCCCGGAGGTCGCCGCGTTCGTGGCGGCCGAGCTGGTGGCGCTGGCGGGTGAGGGGCGCCGGGTCACGGAGGACAGCGCGGGGATGCTGACCAGTCATCTGCTGATGGCGCTGACCCGGCTGCTGGACGGGGCGCCCGCCGCGGAGTGTCCTGCGGCGGTGGCCGCGGAGCTGGGGGACCATCCAGAGGCACTCGCCCGCGCGCGTGCCGTGGCCGTACGGGCGGGCCGTGAGCTGGGTGCCCGGCTGCCCGATTCGGAGATCCGTTTCCTGGCCCTGCACCTGGCAGTGCTGCATGCGGGCCCCTCGCTGCGAAGGGATGCATCATGACGAAGATCCTCACCGGTGGCGTCGGCAAGTCCGAGGTGGCGAGCGCGGTGACGGGGCTGCGGCTGCCGGGCGTCGAGGTCGTCGTCAGCAATGACATGGATGCGGCGATGCAGCTGCGGGCCGGGCGGGCGGATTACTTCCTGGGGACCTGTCACACCGGGGCGGGCGCCTCGCTGGGAGTGCTGGTCGGCCTGATGGGGGCCGCCGCGTGCCACACCTTCGGCCGGTCGGTGCCCACCGCGGAGCAGATCGAGGCGCTGCTGGGCGAGGGCAAGACGGTCTTCGGGTTCGCCCTCGACCGGATCGAGGCGGTCGCGCCGGCGCTCGCGCAGGCCATCGCGGTCCGTACGGCCTGACCGGTGGGCCCCGGTCACGTCCCCGCGGCCGCCGCCCCGGTGCATGCGCTGGGCTTCTCCCTGGTGCAGCAGCTGACCGTCATCGGAGTGTGCGCGCTGACCGCGTTCGTCGCGCATTCGGCGCTGGCGGTCTTCAACGACGGGGTGCGGCCGTTCATGCTGGACTTCGTGCACGGGCGGACCACGCGCGGCGCGACGGCGGCGGTCTCCTTCGGGCTCTCGGCGGGGTTCGTCTTCGGGCTGGGGGCGCCGATGGCGCTGTCGTCCGGGGTGCTCAATCCCTGGCTGGTGTTCCTGCCGACGGATGTCCTCGGCATCCTGGCGCCCCGGAAGTGGCTGGCGCCGCTGCTGGGCGGTGGCTGGGGCGCGCTGGTCGTCTTCGGTCTCAAAGGTGCCGACGAGGCGGTGCGCGGGCTGCCGGTCGACTTTCTGACGGCCATGCAGCAGATGTCCGTGCCGATCCTGTTTCTGTTCACGCTGTTCCCGGTGCTGGCGGTCACCAAGCAGTTCGGCAGGGCGCGGGGTGCGGTGGCGGGCGTGGTGGAACTGGGCCTGGTGGTGGCGACGATGAAGCTGTGGCCACAGGTGTTCGCCGGGGCGCCGGCGATGGCGGCCGGGGTGCTGCTGCTGATCGGCTTCGCGGTGGCCAGGGACGTACGGGAGCGGCGTCCGGAGCCCGGCGGCGACGAGAGCGTCCGGGCCCCGCAGCCCTCTGAGGCCGCCGACCCCATGGCGTCCCTGTTCAGCGCGAGCGCGGCCCGGCTGCGCCGTCATCTGCCGCTGTTCATGGCGCTGGGCGCCGGTGTGTGCGTACTGGCCCAGATGCATGTCTTCGGCGGCGGCGAGGCGACGAGCTTCCTGATCGCGCAGGGGAAGTACCCGGAGGCCGCCCAGGTCGACCTCTACCGGGTCCTCGGTTTCCTGCCGCTGATCGCCACCACGGCGCTCGCCTCCGGCGCGTACGGCATCGCGGGCTTCACCCTCGTCTACCCCATCGGCTATCTGCTGCCCAGCCCATGGCTTGCGGTGCTGTGCGGCGCGCTGGTCTTCGCCGCCGAGGTGCTGGCGCTCAGCGGCATCGGCCGGGTGCTGGGCAGGCTGCCGTCGCTGCGCGACTCCTCCGAGCGGCTGCGCGGCGCGATCGGCGACACCCTTCACCTGGCGATTCTTTTCGGCTCTTTGATGGCGGCCAATGCGATGGGCGGCGGGCTGGGCATCCTGATCGTCGGCGGGCTGTATCTGGTCAACGAGGCGATGGGGCGGGTCGTGGTGCGGATGGCCGCGGGGCCCGCCGCCGTCATCGTCGCCGGTATCGCCCTCAACGTCCTGTACGGGCTGGGCCTGTTCACCCCGGCCGCCGCGTCATGACCGGGGGCACCGCCGTCCCGGTGGCGGCCGGGCGGCGCGCCGGGTGCGGCCTGCTGCGCACCGTTTCCGGTCCGCTGCCCGTGTCCGCCGTGCGCGGCCCGGTGCTCGCCCATGAGCACCTGGCCCTCGACCTCTCCCGGGGCGCCGACCCGGCAGCCACCCTGGAGCCGCGTCACCGCATCGCGATCGTCGGGGAACTGGCCGCGCTGCGCCGGGAGTTCGGGCTGTCGCTGGTGGTCGAGCTGACCTGCCGGGGCATGGGCCGGGATCCGGCCGGGCTGGCGCGGATCGCCGCGGCGTCGGGCGTCGCGGTCGTCGCGGCCACCGGCTGGTACTACGAGCCGTTCCATCCGCCCGGGCTGGGCGGCGCCGGGCCCGAGCGGCTCGCCGAGACGCTGGTCGAGGAGATCAGGGACGGCTGCGGCGGCATCCGGCCGGGGGTGATCGGCGAGATCGGCAGCCACGGCGACGTGCCGAGCGAGCCGGAGGCGCGGGTGCTGACGGCCGCGGCGCTGGCCGCCTGCGCCACCGGTCTGCCGGTGGTCACCCACGCCGGGCTGGGCCGCGGCGGCCGCGCCCAGCTGGAGCTGCTGACCGCGGCCGGACTGTCGCCGCACCGCATCGCCGTCGGCCACCAGGAC
Organism: Streptomyces sp. NPDC101227; assembly: GCF_044767545.1. NCBI lineage: Bacteria > Bacillati > Actinomycetota > Actinomycetes > Kitasatosporales > Streptomycetaceae > Streptomyces > Streptomyces sp. NPDC101227. Next base: position 121,315 of record NZ_JBIWOD010000015.1, read on the forward strand.
CTGCTCGACGATCCGGCCGTGCACCGGGAGCTGGCGGCGGCGGGCGCGTATGTCTGCTTCGACACCGTCGGCAAGGAGAGCTACCAGAGCGATGCCGTACGGCTGCGGCTGCTGCTGGCGCTCCTGGAGGCCGGGCACGCGGACCGGGTGCTGCTCAGCTGCGATGTCTCGCGGCACGGCTATCTGGTCGGCGAGGGCGGCACCGGGTACGGGCATCTGTTCCGGTCGTTCGTGCCCCGACTGCGGGCGGCCGGGGCGGACGCGCGGCTGATCGACGGGCTGACGCGGCGCAATCCGCTGCGGTTTCTGACCGGCTGCGACCTTCCGTACGGCACGGCGGGAGGTGAGTCGCCATGAGCGTGCGGCTGCCCCTGACCAGTCCGCTGCCCACCGTCACGGTGGCCGGCGCCACCGACCGGCAGTTCCGTCTCCTGGAGTGCACGGCCCGTCACTTCGAGGGCCGGCAGCTCTTCGAGGCGGACGCGGGGGTCGTGCCGGGGCCGGGCCGGCCCCGTGCCACCGCCCGCGTCGAGGCGGTGCTCGCCGACTTCTTCGGGGCGCAGGCGGCGGCTTTGGTGCAGGGTGCGGGCACCGGCGCGATCCGGGCGGCGCTGGCCGCGGTGCTGGAGCCGGGCGATCCGCTGCTGATCCACCGGGCGCCGGTCTACCGCACCACCGCGGTCACCCTGCGCGGCCTGGGGGTCCGGACCGTGGAGGCGGACTTCAACGACCCGGGTGCGCTGAAGGAGGCGCTGGCCCCGGGGCGGCTGCGCTGGGCGTATGTCCAGCACACCCGGCAGCGGCTGGCGGACTCCTACGATCCGGGCGCGGTGCTGGCGGTGTGCCGTGCCGCGGGGGTGCGCACGGTCGTGGACGACAACTACGCGGCGCTGCGGGTCCCTTCGTGCGGGGTGGAGCTGGGCGCCGACGCCTCCTGCTTCTCCCTGTTCAAGCTGCACGGCCCGGAGGGGGTGGGCGTGGTGGTCGGCGCGGCGGACCTGGTGGCGCGGGTGCACGAGGACAACTACTCGGGCGGCGGTCAGGTGCAGGGGCATCAGGCGCTGGACGCGCTGCGGGCGCTGACCCATGTGCCGGTGATGTGGGCGGTGCAGTCGGCGGTGGGGGCCGAGGCCGTCGAGCGGCTGGCGGCGGGTGCGGTGCCGGGTGTCGCCGAGGCGGCGCTGGCCAATGCGCAGGACCGCTGCCTGCTCGTCCGCCTGGACCGGCCGCTGGCCCGCGCCCTTCCGGCGGCCGCCGAGCGGCACGGTGCCGCTTCCTTCCCCGTCGGCGCCAACTCCCGCTACGAGATCGCCCCGCTCTTCTACCGCCTGTCCGGGTCGGTGCTGGCCGACGCCCCCGAGCTGGCCGACTGGACCGTGCGGATCAACCCGATGCGGGCGGGCGCGGACCTGGTCGTGGACATCCTCGGGCGGGCCCTGGCCGATCTGGACGGCGCGACGGGCCCCCGCGTCCCCGGGGGCTGACCGCCGTGTTCCTCGATGCCGTCCTCGCCCGCAATCCGCGGCTGGTCGCCTGCGCGGTCGAGCTGCACGAGAGCGGCGCGGTGCCGCCCGGCAGCTATGTGATGGACCTGGACGCCGTGGCGGCCAATGCCGCGCTGCTGGCCGCCGAGGCCGGCCGCCTGGGCCTGACCCTCTGGTTCGTGATCAAGCAGCTCGGCCGCAGTCCGGCGCTGATCGGGGCCATCGCCCGGCACATTCCGCACTTCGCCGCGATCGACCCGGCCGAGGCCCGGCTGCTGCACGCGGCGGGCGCGCGGCCGGGAAACCTCGGTCATCTGGTGCAGATCCCGAGCCGCGCGCTGCCCGAGATGCTCGGCTGGCGGCCGGCGGCGGTCACCGTCTACGACCTCGCCAACGCCCGCGCCGTCTCGGACGCGGCCCGCCGGCTCGGCCTCGTCCAGGACATCCTGGTCCGGGTCGAGGGTGCTCCGGGCGCGGTCCATCCGGGGCAGGAGGGCGGGGTGCCGCTCGCTTCGATGGCGGCGTTCGCCGCGGCGGCCGAACGGCTGCCGGGCGTACGGATCGCGGGTGTGACGGCGTTCCCGTGTCTGGCGTGCGACCCGGACACCGGTCTGCCGGCCCCCACCCCGAACTTCGCACTTGCCTTGCGTGCAAGGGACTTGCTGGCCGAACGCGGCGGTGCCCGGCCGGTCCTGAGCGCCCCCGGCGTCACCTCGATGGCGACCCTGCCGCTGCTCGCCCGCCTCGGCGCCACGCACGGCGAGCCGGGCCATGCGCTGAGCGGCACCACTCCCCTGCACGCCGTCGATTTCCGGCAGCCGGAGCGGCCCGCCTATGTCTATGTCACCGAGGTCGCGCACACCCTCGCCGACGGCAGCCCGGCACTGTTCGGCGGCGGCTTCTACCCCCGTGGCGCCGTCCGCTCCGCGCTGATTCCCCGTACGGGCGCCCGGCTGCGCGTACGGGACGCGCCCGCCGCGTACATCGACTACTACCGGCTGCTGGAGCCGGGTGATGCGCGGGTGGGCGATACGGCCGTGCTCGCCTTCCGTACCCAGGTGTTCGTCACCCGCAGCGTGGTCGCGGTGGTCTCCGGCCTGTCGGAGGGCAGGCCGGAGCTGGCCGGCTGCTTCGACCCGTGGGGCCGGCCCCTGGACGTGCGGCAGGCGTGAGCCCCCGGCCGCGAGGGGGCGGCCGGGGGCTCGGGATACGCGTGGGGTGGGGCTCAGCCCATGAACTTCTTGAACTCCTCCGGGAGTTCGAAGTTCCCCGGCTGCTGGTCGCCCTGCGGCAGGCCGAGCGGATTGCCGGACTGGCCGGCCTCGCGGCGGGCGGCCGCGGCCTCTTCCTCGGCCTTGCGCTTCATGGGGTTGCCGCTCTTGCGCTTGCCCTTGGCCTGCTTGACCTGCTTCTTCTTCCGGGCGGCGCCGCCACCCATGCCCGGCATCCCCGGCATCCCGGGCATGCCGCCGCCCTGGGCCATCTTCGACATCATCTTGCGCGCGTCGAAGAACCGCTCGACGAGGTTCTTGACCGTGCTGACGTCGACGCCGGAGCCCTTGGCGATACGGGCGCGGCGCGAGCCGTTGATGATCGTCGGGTCCTGGCGCTCGCCCGGCGTCATCGACTTGATGACGGCGGCGGTGCGGTCCACCTCGCGCTCGTCGAGGTTGTTGATCTGCTCCTTCATCTGGCCCATGCCGGGCAGCATGCCGAGCAGCTTGGAGATGGAGCCCATCTTGCGGACCTGCTCCATCTGGGCCAGGAAGTCGTCGAGGGTGAACTCCTTGGGGCCCTTCGCCAGCTTGGCCGCCATCTTCTCGGCCTCGGCCTGGCTGAAGGTCTGCTCGGCCTTCTCGATGAGGCTGAGCATGTCGCCCATGCCGAGGATGCGGGACGCCATGCGGTCCGGGTGGAACGCGTCGAAGTCGTCCAGCTTCTCGCCGTTGGAGGCGAACATGATCTGCTTGCCGGTGACGTGCGCGATGGAGAGCGCGGCACCACCGCGGGCGTCGCCGTCGAGCTTGGAGAGCACCACGCCGTCGAAGCCGACGCCGTCGCGGAAGGCCTCGGCGGTGTTGACCGCGTCCTGACCGATCATGGCGTCGACGACGAAGAGGACCTCGTCGGGGCTGACCGCATCCCGGATGTCCGCGGCCTGCTGCATCATCTCCTGGTCGATGCCCAGGCGGCCGGCGGTGTCGACGATGACGACGTCGTACTGCTTGGTCCGCGCGTGCTCGATGGAGTCCTTGGCGACCTGGACCGGGTCGCCGACGCCATTGCCCGGCTGGGGGCCGTAGAAGGCGACGCCGGCGCGCTCGGAGACGACCTGGAGCTGGTTGACGGCGTTGGGGCGCTGGAGGTCACAGGCGACCAGCAGCGGGCTGTGGCCCTGGCCCTTGAGCCAGCGGCCGAGCTTGCCGGCGAGGGTGGTCTTACCGGCACCCTGGAGGCCCGCGAGCATGATCACGGTCGGCGGCTGCTTGGCGAAGCGGAGCCGGCGGGTCTCGCCGCCGAGGATGCCGATGAGCTCCTCGTTGACGATCTTGATGACCTGCTGGGCGGGATTCAGCGCCTGGGAGACCTCGCTGCCGGCGGCGCGCTCCTTGACCTGCTTGATGAAGGCGCGGACGACCGGGAGGGCGACGTCGGCCTCGAGCAGGGCGATACGGATCTCGCGCGCGGTGGCGTCGATGTCCGCCTCGCTCAGGCGGCCCTTGCCCCGGAGGTTTTTGAAAGTACTCGCCAAGCGGTCGGAAAGCGTATCGAACACGGCGGTCGTCGATCCTCGGGGTCGGGGGCGGGGTGCAGTCGGCTTCTAGGGTATCCGCCCACGCAAGCGATGCGGGCCGGGCCGTGGTGCGGTGCGCTACAGCAGGGCGCTCTGCACGCTCTCCGCGAGCGCCGTCGCCGCCTTTTCGGCCAGCGGCCGCCCGTCCGGCTCCGTCACGTAGAAGGCGTCCACGGCGTTCGCTCCCAGCGTGCTGATGTGGGCGCTGCGGACGCAGACCCCGGCGGCCTCCAGGGCCCGCCCGATGCGGTGCAGCAGGCCGTGGGCGTCCTGGGCGCGGACCTCGATGACGGTGGCCGTACGGGAGGTGCCGGGGGCGACGGTCACGCGGGGCGGCGGGGCGAGGGCGGCGCGGGCGCGGCGGGCGTAGGCGCGTTCGCGCTCGGCGAGGCGGACGGGGACGTCGAGGGAGCCGTCCAGGGCGCGGACCAGGTCCACGCGCAGCCGGTCGGCGTCCGGCAGCGAGCCGTATTCGGCGGCCACCCGCCAGCTCAGCAGGAGGACCGGGCCGTCCCCTATGGGGTCGAGGGTGCGCAGGTCGGCGGCGCGGACGGTGAGGCGGTGCAGGGCGAGGACGCCGGCCGCGGCGGGCAGCACGCCGGGCTGGTCGGGGACGGCGATGTGGAGTTCGACGCCGACGGGCTCCTGGGCCTCGTGCTCCGTGGGCGTTTCGGCGCGGGCGTGCAGGGCCAGGACCGGGCCGCCGGTGCGGCCGGCCTCGACGGCCAGCCGCTCCTGCTCAGCGGTCGGCTCGTCCGCGCCGACGATGTCCTCCTCGGCCTCCCCCGCGAGGTGCGCGGCGACCCGTTCCACCAGGCCGGCGACGAGCCCGCCGCGCCAGGCGCTCCAGGCGGCGGGCCCGGTGGCGAGCGCGTCGGCCTCGGTCAGGGCGTGCAGCAGCTCCAGCGTGCCCGCGTGGCCGACCGCTTCCGCGACCGCGCGGACCGTGGCCGGGTCGTCGAGGTCGCGGCGGGTGGCGGTCTCGATGAGCAGGAGGTGATGGCGTACGAGCGCGCCGATCACCGCCGTGTCGCGGGCCTCGAAGCCGAGGCGGGCGGCGATGTCCCGGGCGAGGGGCTCGCCGGCCGCCGAGTGGTCGCCGGGCCGGCCCTTGCCGATGTCGTGCAGCAGGGCGGCGATCAGCAGCAGGTCGGGGCGGTGGACCCGGCGGGTGAGGGCGGAGGCCCGGACGGCGGTCTCGACGAGGTGACGGTCGACGGTCCAGGTGTGGACGGGGTTGCGCTGGGGGCGGCAGCGGACGTGTTCCCACTCGGGCAGCAGCCGCGTCACGATGCCCTCCGCCTCCAGGGACTCCCATACGGGGACCGTGGGGGCGCCGGCGCCCAGGAGGGTCACCAGCTGCTCGCGGGCCTCGGCGGGCCAGGGCACGGGCAGCGGCCGCGCGGCCGAGGCGGTGGCGCAGCGGCGGATGGCGTGGGTGGCCAGCGGCAGCCCGGCCTGGGCGGCGGCGGCCGCGGCGCGCAGCACCAGCACCGGGTCGTGTTCGGGCCGGGCGGTACGGGCCAGGACGGCCTCACCGTCGAGTTCGACGACGCCCTCGGCGAGCGGCGAGCGTTCGCTTCTGCCCGTCGTACGGCCGGAGAGCAGGCCGCGCAGGGTGGGCCGCACGGAGCGGGGGCGCAGGACCCGGCCGACCTCGCGCCAGGTGACGTCGGCGGCGTAGGAGATGGTGCGGGCGGCTTCGTAGGTCCGGCGGAGCAGGGCGTCGGCGTCCGGTACGCCGAGGGCGGCGGCGACCTGGTCCTGTTCCTGGAGGGAGAGCCGGTCGGTGGCGCGGCCGGTCGCGAGGTGGAGCGCGTCGCGGGTGTCCAGGAGGAGGGTGCGGGCGTCTTCGAGTCCGCCGCGCGGCGCGTCGGCGAGCCAGGAGGCGGCGACGGCGCGCAGCGCGGTGGCGTCCCGCAGGCCGCCCTTGGCCTCCTTGAGGTCCGGTTCGAGGAGGAACTGCAGCTCGCCCTGGCGCTCGGCGCGTTCCTGGCACAGGTCGTGGAGTTCCGGCAGGCGTTTGGGGGCGCTCTCGCGCCAGTCGGCGTAGGCGGCGGTGCGCAGCGCGGCGGTCAGTTCGCCGTCGCCGGCCAGGTGGCGGGCGTCGAGCAGGCCCAGCTGCACCTTGAGGTCCTCGCGGGCGGCCTTGCGGGCCTCGTCGGGGGTGCGTACGGAGTGGTCGAGGTCGAGGCCGAGGTCCCAGACGGGGTACCAGAGGTGGTCGGCGAGCTTGGCGACGGCTCCGGGGTCGGTGCGGCCGTCGTGCAGGAGGAGGAGGTCGAGGTCGCTGCGGGGGGAGAGTTCGCCGCGTCCGTAGCCGCCGACGGCGACGAGGGCGGCGCCGGGGACGCCGGCCGCGGTGGCGGCGCGGTCCAGGAGGGCGGCGAGCCAGTCGTCGGTCAGCCGCGCGAGGGCGGCCCGGCGGTCCGGGCCGCCGGGCGCGTCGCCCTGGAGGAGGCGCAGTCGGGCGGCGGGGTAGCCGCCGGTCTCATCGGCACTCTCCGTCAAGGGGTCCTCCTGGGCCGCGTCTTGTCGATCATGGGCCGCGTCTTGTCGATCAGGTGGGTCGCGTCCGGCCCTCACGTGGGGCGCGTCCGGTCGGTCGCTTCCGCCGCGTCTCGTCGATCACGCGGTGCGCCCCGGGAATACCGCCCCGCGCCCGCCGCGTTGTGGCCCGCAAGGGGCGCGCGCATCCCCTACGGCATGTGTTCGACCACCCCTAGGGGCGCGCCCCGTGCGGCGGACCGGCTCCCACCCGCCCGGCCCACCGCAACCACACACCGCCACGGGCTACAGCGCGTCGGGTCCGCGCTCCCCCGTCCGTACCCGGACCGCGTCCTCGACCGGAACGCTCCACACCTTGCCATCCCCGATCTTGCCGGTACGGGCCGCCTTGACGACGACGTCCAGCAGCTCCGGCGCGTCCGCGTCCTCCACCAGCACCTCGATGCGGATCTTGGGCACCAGGTCGACGGTGTATTCGGCGCCGCGGTACACCTCGGTGTGGCCGCGCTGCCTGCCGTAGCCGCTGGCTTCGGTGACGGTCAGGCCGTGCACGCCGAACGCCTGCAGGGCTTCCTTCACCTCGTCCAGCCGGTGCGGCTTGATTACTGCCGTGATGAGCTTCACGCGTCCACCTTCTTCGTCAGGGTCTCGCCGAGTGCCGGGCCCTTGCGGGCCATCGCGCCGCCGCCCGCACCGGTGAAGTCGTACGCCGTCTCGGCGTGTGCGGCCTGGTCGATGCCGGAGATCTCCTCGTCCGCATCGATCCGGAAGCCCATCACCAGGTCGATGGCCTTGGCAAGGATGTAGGAGACGACCAGCGAGTACAGGAGCACGCTGACCACTCCGACGGCCTGCCTGCCGAGCTGCTCGAAGCCGCCCCCGTAGAAGAGGCCCTTGTCCTCGCTCTGCACGCCGCCGGTGGCGAACAGCCCGATCAGCAGGGATCCGGTGACGCCGCCGACCAGGTGGACGCCGATGACGTCGAGGGAGTCGTCGTAGCCGAACTTGTACTTCAGGCCGACGGCCATCGCGCACAGCACACCGGCGATCGCGCCGACCGCGATGGCGCCGAGCGGGCTGACGCAGCCGCAGGCCGGGGTGATCGCGACGAGTCCCGCGACCGCGCCGGAGGCGGCGCCCAGGGTGGTGAAGGACCCGTGCCGGAGCTTTTCGTACGCGAGCCAGCCGAGCATCGCGGCGGCGGTGGCGACCTGGGTGTTGACGAAGGCGACCGCACCGATGCCGTCGTCGTTGCCGAGCCAGGAGCCGGCGTTGAAGCCGAACCAGCCGAACCACAGCAGCCCGGCGCCGAGCATCACCAGCGGCAGGCTGTGCGGCCGCATCGGGTCCTTCTTGAAGCCGATGCGCTTGCCGACGACGAGGATCACGCCGAGCGCCGCGGCACCGGCGTTGATGTGCACGGCCGTGCCGCCGGCGAAGTCGATGACCTTCAGTTTGAAGAGCCAGCCGCCGTCGCCCCACACCCAGTGGGCGACGGGGAAGTAGACGACGGTCACCCACAGGGCGATGAACAGCGCCCAGGCGGTGAACTTCACCCGGTCCGCGAGCGCACCGCTGATCAGCGCGGGCGTGATGATCGCGAACATCAGCTGGAACACCGCGAAGACATAGACCGGGATGGTGGTCGCGCCCCACAGCTGGGTCAGGCCGATGTCGCTGAGACCTGCGAAGTGGGAGTCCCAGCCGAAGAAGCCGCCCTTGTCGGTGCCGAAGGCGAGCCCGAAGCCGTACAGGACCCACAGAATGGTCACGATGCCGAGGCTGATGAAGCTCATCATCAGCATGTTGAGCACGCTCTTGACCCGGACCATGCCTCCGTAGAAGAAGGCGAGTGCGGGGGTCATGACCATCACCAGCGCGGAGCAGATCAGCATGAACCCGGTGTTCGCCGGGCTGAGTGTGGCCTTGTCTGCTGCCAAGGTCAGGATGCCTGGGGGCATCGGCGTCTCCTCGTCGTCGATGCGGCCCGTGCGGGCATGTTTCTGGTGGGCCGACTTCGCGATGAGGTTGTCGCAGGGGGGTTTCGGCCAAACCTTGCCGGTGTTTCGCGACAGTGACGAAGACGCCGTACGTGTTACGCCGAGGTGAACTCCGGCCTCGGCCCGCACTCACCCGTTCAGCCCACCGCAACCACCACGTGAGCAACCCCCACGGCGATCAGCCATCTCCGCGAAAGCCGCGCCGGCTCAGACGCAATAAGGGGCCCGCCCGCGGTGCCGGCCCGCATGACCTGGCGTGGGGAAGCCGAGTCGGGTTGTACGGGGCGGCGGCCGCGGGCGGGGGCTGAGGGGTGGGTGCGGTCAGACGGCCTGCGCGGCGTGGTCCGGCAGCTGACGGGAGAGCTCGTCGCTCAGGCGGACCACCTCGGCGACGTCGGAGAACTCGCGGGCGGCGGTGTCCACCGTCTTGCGCAGCCGGGTGTTGACCCGCTCGGAACGGACCTGTTTGGCGAACGGGATGGCCCGCTGCGCCATCGCCGCGCAGGCCTCGGGCTCCTTCTGCAGCAGATGGACGGTGGCCATGCCGATGAGGTTGAGCGCATACGACCGCTGATGCTCGGGGTCCTTGCCGAACAGCTCCACGGCGCGCTCCATGACGGGCTCGGCGAGCGAGGCGTAGGTGGGGCTGCGGCCCGCGACATAGGCGAGGTCGCGGTAGGAGTGGGCGTTCTCGGCGTTCAGCTCGGCCTCGGAGAAGAAGCGGATCCAGTCCGGTTCGGGCTCGCCGGGCAGTACATCGGAGAAGGTGTCCTCGGCCATCCGTACGGCTCGCTTGACCTTGCTGGGCTGACCCATTCCGGCGTAGGCGCGGGCCTCCATCGCATACAACATCGCCTGGGTGCGGGCGGTGGCCGTCTCGCGGCTGCCGTACTGGGCGAGGTGGATGAGCTCCAGGGCGTCGTCGGGCCGGCCGAGATGGATCATCTGGCGGCTCATGCTGGAGAGGATGTACGAGCCCAGGGGGCGGTCGCCGGCCTCCTTGGAGGCGTGCAGGGCCAGCACGAAGTACTTCTGGGCGGTGGGCTGGAGCCCGATGTCGTAGCTCATCCAGCCGGCCAGCTCGGCGAGCTCGGCGGCGACCTTGAACAGCCGCTTGGAGATCTCGTCGGGGTGCGGCTCCTGGAGGAGGTCGGTGACCTCGTGGAGCTGGCCGACGACCGCCTTGCGCCGCAGTCCGCCGCCGCACTGGGCGTCCCATTGCCGGAACATCGCGGTCGTGGACTCGAGGAGTTCGAGCTCCGGCTGGGAGAGCCGGACGGGCCGCCGGCTGCGGTCCTGCGCCACGTCGGCGCCGCCCTGGCCTGCGGGCACCGGCACCAGCCAGCGCTGCATCGGCTCAATCAGGGAGGGGCCGGCGGCCAGCGCCAGGGAGGTGCCCAGGAAGCCGCGGCGCGCCAGCATGAGGTCGCTGCGGGAGAACTCGCTGATGAGGCTGACGGTCTGGGGGCCTGCCCAGGGCAGGTCGACGCCGGAGGTGGAGGGGGACTGGTGCGCGGTGCGCAGCCCCAGTTCCTCGATGCCGACGACGCAGCCGAACCGCTCGGAGAACAGTTCGGACAGGATCCGCGGAATGGGCTCGCGCGGCTGTTCGCCGTCCAGCCAGCGGCGGACCCGCGAGGTGTCGGTGCTGATGTGGTGGGCGCCCATCTGGCGCGCCCGGCGGTTGACCTGTCGCGCCAGCTCGCCCTTGGACCAGCCGCTGCGCATGAACCACGAACCCAGTTGTGCATTGGGTCGTTTGACGGCGTCGGTGCCGCCCGTGCCGCCGTTGCCGGCCACTTGGTAGCCCCCATCCCGATCGTTACCCGGTGCTTGGTGCGAACCCTTCACAGGACGCCGCCCGTTGCGACGCCTGCCCGCGTACATCTACCCGATCACGCCTTACGGCCACACCTCTTGGCCCGTGCCCGACCGGTGCGTTGCCATCGGCATACCCGTGCGAATCATGCCTCTCCGGGGTTCGTGCACTGAAAGTAATCCTACGATCACGCCCCCCGCGAGGGCGATTGCGGAAACGCCACCATTCGCCACCCCTTCGAATGAACTGCCCGGCGGGCTCTCACGATTGACTTGACAGGGGTCGAAAGGGATCTGGTGGAACGGAGCGCAGAAGGGAGTGCGGCCCGTACCGCACCACCCGGCGCACGCACGCCACTCCGCGCCACGCCGCGTCGCACCACCGGCACGGCCGACCGTCGACGGCACGGTACGGCACGGCAGTTGGAGGTCTGTCCGGCGGTTCACCGGCTCGTAACCACAGGCACGCAGCACCCGTTGGAGGGGGCATGGGCTTCACGATCGGCGGCATCCGGGAGATTCGGTCCGGCTCGCGGCGCCGCGCCCGCTCGTCCGAGATCACGGCGGTGGCGGAGTACACGGGACTGTGGGGCTGGGACGTCGTTCCCGGCGCCCGCGCGGCGCGCTCCGGCAGCGGCCGCACGGACTGTTCGTGCGGCGTCGCCGACTGCCCCTCCCCCGGGGCTCATCCGCTGGACTTCGGCAAGGAGGTGGCGGCCGGGGCGACGCTGGAGGAGGCCGCGGCGGCCTGGGCCCGGACGCCGGGCGCCGCCGTGCTCCTGCCGGTGGGCCGGTCGTTCGACATCCTCGACGTCCCGGAGGCGGCGGGCCGCGGCGCGCTGGCCCGGCTGGAGCGGATGGGGCTGCCGCTGGGCCCGGTGGCCGCCACCCCGACCGGCCGCGCCCTGTTCTTCGTCGCCCCGGGCGCGGCCGCCGGTCTGCCGGGCCTCCTCTACCGCACGGGCTGGGACGACGCCGATCTCGACCTGCGCCCGCTGGGCGACGGCGACCACATCACCGCGCCGCCGTCCGACTTCGGCGGGCACGGCCCGATGCGCTGGCTGCGCCCGCCGGCCCTGGACTCGGCGGACCGGCCGCCGCAGGCGCGGCTGGTGGTGGGAACCCTGGCGTATCTCTGCGCCCGGGTGTGCGCCTGACCGGCCGCCTGGGACGGCGGCGTTACGGTGCGGCCTCGTTGCGGCGCGGCGGCGTTACGGCGCGCCGTCCGGCCGCGTCGCCCGGTGCGGCCGAGGAGCGTGGAGGACGGCGTCGGCGTGGGTCCACAGCACCGCGCCCCCGATCCCCGGGACTAGGTGCCGGACGGCGCCGGGGACGCTGCGGGCCAGGCCCGCTCCCCGGTCCGGTGAGTGGCCGGCGTCCTCCTCGCCGTACCACAAATCCACCGGGATCCTGATCGAGGAGAGGCCGATGTCCCACCGGCCCATGGCCGGCGCGGTGTCCCGTGCGTACCCGTGCGGTCCCTGGGCGAAGGCCTCCTCCAGCGCCTGCCGGTAGGCGGCGGCGAACGCGGGCTCCTGGTAGACGGCGAGGTCGCTGGGCGGGCTGCCGGCCATCGCCATGTCCCACATGGCCTCCGGCGTGAATCCGGCGAAGGTCTGCCCGACGGCGCCCGGGTCGGCGACCGCGAGATCGACGAGCCGCCGCAGCGGGCCGGGCAGTGCGTCGGCGAAGCGGGGTGCGGCGACCTCGTCCGCGGCGGCGACCACCGCCGGCGCGCCGGTCGCCTCGCTCGCGGCGCAGGCCGGGGCGAACGGGGCGCCTTGTGAGGTGCCGACCATGGCGGGCCGGTGCAGGCCGCGCAGCGCGGCGAAGTCCCCGATGCCGGTGGCGAAGTCGGCGAGGGTGCGCCGGGGCGCGGGCGAGGAGGCGCCCAGACCGGGCCGGTCCAGGCTGATCAGCCGGGCCCCGAGCCTGCCGACGGCCTCCGGGCCGAATCCCAGGCGGCGGCCGGTGGCGGCGCCCGGGGAGAGCAGTACCGGTATGCCGTGTGCCGGGCCCCACTCGGCCCAGCCCAGCGGTCGCCCGTCGGGCAGCCGTTCCGCGCCGGTGCGAGCCGGGGCGGCGAGGTACCTCGTCATGATCCGAGCATGGCGCGGCGGCCGCGTGGGCGACGGCGTATTACGGCGGTGTACTGGGGGCCGGGTGGGCGCGGACAGACGTCGGCCCCCGGTGAACCGCCGTGTGGAGGTCCGGGGGCCGATGACAGCCGGGGGCAGGCGCCCTGGCGAGTGCGTCAGTCGATCAGCGCGTCGACGAACGCCTCGGGCTCGAACGGCGCGAGGTCGTCCGCGCCCTCGCCCAGGCCGACCAGCTTGACCGGTACGCCGAGCTCGCGCTGGACGGCGACGATGATGCCGCCCTTGGCGGTGCCGTCGAGCTTGGTGAGGACCACGCCGGTGATGTCGACGACCTCGGCGAACACGCGAGCCTGCACCAGGCCGTTCTGCCCGGTGGTGGCGTCCAGTACGAGGAGCACCTCGCCGACCGGGCCGTGCTTCTCGACGACCCGCTTGACCTTGCCGAGCTCGTCCATCAGGCCGGTCTTGGTGTGCAGCCGGCCGGCGGTGTCGATCAGGACGACGTCAGCGCCCTCGGCGATGCCTTCCTTGACCGCGTCGAAGGCGACCGAGGCGGGGTCGCCGTTCTCGGGACCGCGGACGGTACGGGCGCCGACCCGCTCGCCCCAGGTCTGCAGCTGGTCGGTGGCGGCGGCACGGAAGGTGTCGGCGGCGCCGAGGACCACGGACTTGCCGTCGGCGACCAGGACGCGGGCGAGCTTGCCGGTGGTGGTGGTCTTGCCGGTGCCGTTGACGCCGACGACCATCACGATGCCGGGGATCTCCTCGCCGCCGTTGCCGATGCCGTTGTCGGTGTGCACGGTGCGGTCGGCTTCGGTGCCGATGAGGGTGAGCAGTTCCTCGCGCAGCAGCGCGCGCAGGTCCTCGGGGGTGCGGGTGCCCAGGACCTTGACGCGCTCGCGGAGGCGGTCGACGAGTTCCTGGGTGGGGGTGACGCCGACGTCGGCGGTCAGCAGGGTGTCCTCGATCTCCTCCCAGGTGTCCTCGTCGAGGTGTTCGCGGGAGAGCAGGGTCAGCAGGCCCTTGCCCAGGGTGTTCTGGGAGCGGGAGAGCCGGGCGCGCAGCCGGACCAGGCGGCCGGCGGTCGGCTCAGGGACCTCGACGGCCGGTGCCGCGGGTGCCTCGGGCTCGGCGGCCGGGGCGGCGGCCTCCGCCTCGGCCTCGGGCAGCCCGACTTCTTCGATGGTGCGACGTTCTTCGTCGCGGGGGGTTTCGGCCTCCTCACCGACGTGTGGTTCAGCGGGGGGCGCGGTGACGGAGGGGGTGGAGGGCGCGGAAGAGGCAGCCGGCGGGGACGGCGGCAGCTGCTTCTTCTTGCGGCCGCTGACGACGAGCCCGCTGATCGCGGCGAGCACGACCACGGCGATGACTACGGCAAGGATGACGGTTTCCATAACCCCTCCAGTATCAGTCACGTCCCGCCGGTGGGGACTGCACGCGCCGGACCGGATTGCGGGCCTCGGGGTGCGGCTGCGGACGTGCGGCAACCGGCCTCCGTACGCCCGGCAGTCCTGAATTCTGGATGTCTCGCATCCGGGATCAATTCTGGATGTGTAATATCCGGATTCACCTCCCGGGATCCGCCCGCGGAGCACTGGAAGGGGAATCTGGATGTTTGATGTCCTGGTTTTGGGCGGCGGCTTCGCCGGACTCTGGAGCGCCGCCGCGGCGACCCGCCTGCTGCGCTCCCGCGCCGCCGAGCACCCCGAAGCCGCCGGCGCCACGGTCGCCCTGCTCACCCCGCTCCCCGACCTGACCCTCCGCCCGCGCCTCTACCAGGCCGACCCGGCCGGCTTCCGCATACCGCTCGACCGGGTGCTGGGCCCGGTCGGCGTCCACCGGATCGCCGCCACCGCGACCGGCATCGACACCGAGCGCCACCGGGTCGGCGCGACCGCCGCCGACGGCACCCGTATCCAGGTGGGCTACCGGCGGCTGATCCTGGCCACCGGGAGCGCGGTGGTGCGGCCCGGTCTGCCCGGTGCCGCGCTGCTGCACGACATCGACACGCTGGCCGCCGCGGTGAAGCTGGAGGACCATCTGCGGGCCCTGCCCAGCGGGCCGGCCGGGCCGGGCCGCTGGAGCGCGGTGGTGGTCGGCGCCGGGTTCACCGGGCTGGAGATCGCCACCGAGCTGGTCGGCCGGCTGCGCGCCGGGGCGGCCCCCTACGGCACGGAGAACGAGGTGCGGGTGACCCTCGTCGAGCGCGCGGCGGCCGTCGGGGAGGGGCTGGGCGAGGAGGCCCGACCGGTGATCATCCGGGCGCTGGACGAGCTGGGTGTCGAACGCCGTCTCGGGGTCACCGTGACCGGGCTGGACGCGGGCGAGGTCCGCCTCTCGGACGGCAGCGCGCTGCCCGCCCGTACGGCCGTGTGGACCGCGGGGATGCGGGCGAGCGAGCTGACCGCGCAGATCCCCGCGCCACGGGACGAGCTGGGGCGGCTCGCCGTGGACGCCCGGTTGCGGGTGCGGGGCGTGGGCGATGTCTACGCGGCCGGGGACACCGCGGCGGCCGCGGCCGAGGGCGGTCATCCGGTGCCGCAGAGCTGCCAGCACGCCACGCCGCTGGGCAAGGTGGCGGGCCACAACGCCGCGGCCGATCTGCTCGGGCTGCCGGGCGTCGGCTTCGCGCCCGACCCGTACACCACCTGTCTGGATCTCGGCGCGGCCGGCGCGGTGGCCACCGCCGGCTTCGGCCGGGCGCTGCGGCGGGGCCCGGAAGGCTTCGAGAAGGAGCTGAAGCGCGCCATCAACGAGACATGGATCTCGCCGCCGGTCGACGATCCGCAGGAGCTGCTGCGGCGGGCCGACCACCGCGTCAGCCAGCGGCGGCCCGCACCGTCCCGGGCCTGATCAGCGGTGTGGGAATGGATACTCCGACGAGGGCATGTGACGCTCACCCTTGTCGGGGGATCCAAAGGTATGTACGAGTAGAAGTTGGTTCAAAGTACGATGGTCCACGGCCACTCAACGCGCGTAGAGTCCTGGCAGCCAAATTCCGGCCAGGTACCACAGCCGCTGCCTGCACCTCCTCCCCCGGGGGTGCCCCAGATCCCCCGCACGGAGACACCGCACCTATGGGCACCAGCACCACGTCCCCCGCCACTCCCGAGAACGAAGGCGCCGTCGAAACCCGGGGCATCGAGCCCGTCCCCGACAACGAACGCCAGGGTCGCGTCCGCGAACTCTTTCCCACCTGGGTCGCCGCCAACATCAGCGTGCTGTTGCTCACCATGGGCGCCTCCCTGGTGGTCAACAACGGGCTGAACTTCTGGCAGGTCCTGCTGGTCGCCGCGGTCGCCGCCACCGTCGCCTTCGGCATGGTCGGCGTGCTGTCGGTCTCCGGGAAGTGGGGCGGCGCCCCCGGTGCACTGCTCTCCCGGGCCGCCTTCGGCGTCCGCGGCAACTACTTCCCCGGCGCGATCTTGTGGGTCGCCCGCTTCGGCTGGGAAACGATCAACGCCGTCACCGGCGCCTACGCCGTGCTGACCGTGCTCGACCTGTGCTTCGGCATCAAGAGCAACAACGTCCTGATCGTCGTCACCCTGCTCGCCTTCGTGGCCGTCACGTACCTGGTCAGCGGCATGGGCCGGAAGGCGCTGAACGTCTGCAACAAGTACTCGACGTACCTGTTCGGCCTGTTCAGCATCATGGTGCTGGTCTATCTGATCGCCACGATGGACTGGGACGCGATCTTCGCCAAGAAGGCCGGCACCACCGCCATGGTGATCGCCGGCATCGGCACGATCGCGGCCGGCGGCATCAGCTGGGTCCCCACCGGCCCCGACTTCGCCCGCTACCTCCCGCACTCCGTCTCCGGCAAGAAGATCGCCGGTACGACCGTCTCCGGTGCGGCCCTGGTGATGGTGCCGATGGTGCTGATGGGCGGCGTGATGGCCGTCTCCAGCCCGAAGCTGGCCGGTCAGAACACCGACCCGATGTCGTTCCTGGGCACCATCCTGCCGACCTGGCTCGCGATCCCGTACCTGGTCACCGCGCTGGTCGGGATGGTGCTGATCAACAGCCTGTCGATGTACTCCGCGGGCTTCACCGCCCAGACGATGGGCGTCAAGCTGCCGCGCGCCCTGGCGGTCAGCATCAACGCCGTCATCAGCCTGGTCGGTGGCCTGTTCATGATGCTGGTGGCCAAGGACTTCATCGGCCAGTTCATCGCCTTCCTGACGCTGCTCGCGGTCTCGTTCTCCGCGTGGATCGGCGTGTACGGCATCGACATGGCGCGACGCCGCAAGAAGGCGGTGCGCTACGACGCGGACAGCCTGATGAACACCGGCCCCACCAGCCGCTACTGGTACGCCGGCGGCTTCTGCTGGCAGGCCATGACCGCCTGGTCCGTCGCGCTGGCCGCGGGCCTGTGCTTCACCAAGGTCCAGTGGTTCACCGGCCCGCTGGCCACCACCTGGGTCGGCGAGAACGGCCTGGGCTGGGCCGCCACGATCGCGATATCCGCGGCGGTCTTCGCGGTGCTGCCGGCGGCCAAGGAGAAGATCCCGGCCGACGCGTCCGAGCGGGCCGCCGACGACGCCCCGCAGCCGGCCGGGGTCCGCTGACCAACGACCGCCGGCCGGGTCGCGGGTCCCGCGCCCTGGTGATCTGACGTAACGTCAGCTAGCGTCCCCTTCGCCCACCGCCCGGCGAAGGGGACGTCGTCATGTCTGCTGCCACGCCCATCACGGTCCTGCGCTTCAACCTCGTCGACCCTTCACCCACCCCCGAGGCGCTCTCCGCCCGCTACCGCGCCGCCGTCGAGATGGCCGCCTTCGCCGACGACCGCGGCCTGACCATGATCCAGACCGAGGAGCACCACGCCACCACCAACGGCTGGATGCCCTCCCCGCTCACCTTCGCCGGCGCCGTCTTCGGCGCCACCCGCCGCATCGGCGTCACCGTCTCCGCCATGATCACCCCGCTCCACGACCCGCTGCGGCTGGCCGAGGACATCGCCGTGCTCGACCTGCTCAGCGGCGGCCGGCTGATGACCGTCGCCGGACTCGGCTACCGGGAGGCGGAGTACGCGGCGCACGGCAAGGACTGGCAGGGCCGCGGCGCGCTCCAGGACGAGGTACTGGAGACGCTGCTCGCCGCCTGGACCGGCGAACCGTTCACCTATCAGGGGCGCACCGTCCGCGTCACCCCGCGCCCCTATACCCAGCCGCATCCCCTCCTCCTGATCGGCGGCAGCTCGCGGGCCGCGGCCCGGCGCGCCGCCCGCCTGGGGCTTCCCCTCTTCCCCAGCGCCCATCTCCCGGAGCTGGCGGCGTACTACGAGGAGCGGCGCGCCGAGTACGGCACCGAGGGCTGGGTGATGCAGCCGCCCGAGCAGACCTGCCTGCTCCACGTCTCCGAGGACCCGGACCGCACCTGGGACGCGTACGGAGGGCATCTGCTGCACGAGGCGCGGACCTACGCCTCCTGGCAGTCCGCCGGTATCCGCTCGGCGGTGCGCTCGGCCGCGACGGACGCCAAGGCGCTCCGCGAGGAGGGCGTCTACCGGATCGTCACACCGGAGGAATGCGTACGGCTGGCCCAGGAGGCGGGCGCGCAGGGGTCGTTGATTCTGCATCCGCTGTGCGGGGGGATGCCGGTCGACGAGGGCTGGCGTTCGCTGCATCTCTTCGCGGAGCGGGTGCTGCCGCGCCTCGAGGCCGTGGCGGCGGGCGGTGCAACGGTCTGACCTAGGGCCTGACCTGCGGCGATCGCCGGGCGGGGCGGCGTTGTCAGTGGCGGGTGTCACTATCTGTCACATGAACTTCTTCGACGGACCGATCGCCGGTGATGCGTCGCCCGAACCCCCGGCCGGGGCCATGGCGTTGAGCGCCTACGTGCCGGGCGAGGACGAGGGCTTCCCGCCCGACCAATGGTTCGTACCGGCCCAGCTGCCGCAGGCCGCGGAGGTCGGCGCGGGTCCGTACGTACGGATCATGCTCACCGGGTGGGAGGTCTGGCCGGGGTCGGTGACGATGCGGCTGGGGATCTTTCTGCGGCGGATCCGGCCGCGGGACCCGTCGTACGACGACGGTCCGGGCACCGGGGGTCTGCGCGTGGGCCTGTCACTGGGCGACGGGCGCAAGGTCACCACGCTCGACGGCGATGCGCCCTCGCCCGCGGGCGGGCCGGCCCGCCCCACCCTGCGGCTGATCAGCGGCACCGGCGGGGCCTTCCACTACCAACTGGAGCTCCATTTCTCACAGTTGCCGCCCGCGGGGCCGGCTCGGCTGGTCGTCGCATGGCCGGATGAGCAGGTGCCCGAGACCGGTACGGACATCGATGCGGCGGCGCTGCGGGCGGCGGCCGGCGATGCGCTGGAGATCTGGCCGGACGCGGAGCCGCCCGCCCCTGCGGCGGCGGGTGCGGAGCCGGGGGGATTCCTCGCCGGGAGCCTGGGGCCGTACGGCATCCTGGCCCAGCCCCGGGAAGCGGACCCGTCCGAGGAAGGGGGTACCGCCAGGGAAGGAGGTCCCGCCAGGGAAGAGAGCCCCACCGGGGATGAGGACCCGCCACCCTCCGACCGGCCGCGCGGCGATTGGGAGGGTATGGCCCGCAACGACTGGCGGGACGCGGAGCTGGTCCGGGCCCGCCTGGCGAACGGCGCCGATCCGGCCGCCACGGGGCTCGACTCGCACGCAACGCCGCTGCATCTGGCCGCCGCCTGGAGCCCGCCCGAGATCGTCGCCGAACTCATCGCGCGGGTGCCCGATGTGGACGCCCGGGACAGCGAGGGCCACACCGCCTTGTGGAAGGCCGTCACCCGCGGCGCCGAGGCGAACGCCGCGCTGTTGCTGGCGGCCGGCGCCGATGCCTGGAGCCCTCAGATCGGCGGCCGGTCGCCGGGCCGGCTGGCCCTGACGACGGCCATGGCGCCACTGTTCGCCGGCCTGCCGGGAGCGGTACCACTGACGGCCGCCGAGCGCGCCGCCCAGCAGGAGGCCGATGACCGGATGGCCGCGTTCAGGGACGTGGACACCTTTGGCCTGGCGGTCGCTTTCGTTCCCGGCATCGACGAGGAGGAGGCGATACGGCGCCTGGGCGGCGACCCGCGCAACTGTCCGGCGCCGGGGCCGGACGCGGATCCGGGCCCCTACGGCACGGGCCCGGACGGCTTCGATCCCTACGACTTCGACGAGGCCGAACGCCAGGTCGGAGTGACGGGTGTGGCGGGCGGATGCGTGCTGGTCCAGCTCTCGTCGTATCTGCTCAGCATGGGCTCGGTCCTCGATGCCCTCTCCCCCGGCACGGCCGCCTACGGCGTCTTCTTCAATCCCAAGGGAGGCACCTTCGGCACGTTCTCCCGCGACGGGCGCACGGAGCTCACCGAGGAGATCGGCCTGCCGACGCACGGCGCCGACTCCTCCGACGCACACTGGCTGTACCGCTTCTGGGACTGGGGCCTGCCGAAGGACATGCGCGGCGCCCCCGTGCTGGCCTACGCCTCCGCCATGGCGGGACTGCCGGTCACGGACGTGCCTGCGGTGGACGGCCTCCCGCGACGCTGGGTGGAGATACCCGAGGGCAGCCCGCTCCTGCCGTAGCCCCCTCCGGTACCGCGGAAAACGGTGCTGCCCCGGCTCGGGTGAGCCGGGGCAGCAGCCACAAGAGGAGAGGACTGGCGGGGGGGGTTAGCCCATCTCCTCCAACGCCTTGCCCTTGGTCTCCTTGACGTACCGGAGCACGAAGGGGATCGAGAGCAGAGCGAAGACGGTGTAGATCACGTACGTACCCGAGAGGTTCCAGTCCGCCAGGCTCGGGAAGCTGGCGGTGATGGCCCAGTTGGCGATCCACTGCGCGCAGGCGGCGACGCCCAGCGCGGCGGCGCGGATCTTGTTCGGGAACATCTCGCCGAGGAAGACCCAGACCACGACGCCCCAGGAGAGCGCGAAGAAGAGCACGAAGACATGCGCGGCGATCAGGGCCACGGTGCCTTCGGTGGCCGGCAGGGTGCCGGCCGCGGTCTTGGCGGAGAAGGCCCAGGCCTCCAGGGCCAGCGCGATGGCCATACCGGCCGAACCGATCAGCGCCAGCGGGCGGCGGCCGATCCGGTCGACGAAGATCATCGCGATCACGGTGCCGATGATGTTGATGATGGAGGTGGTGAAGCTGTAGAAGAACGAGCTGCTCGGGTCGACGCCGACCGACTGCCACAGCGTCGAGGAGTAGTAGAAGGCGACGTTGATGCCGACCAGCTGCTGGAAGACCGAGAGCCCGATGCCGACCCAGACGATCGGCAGGAAGCCCATCTTGCTGCCGAGCAGGTCCTTGAAGCTCGACTTGTGCTCGCGGCGCATCGCGTCCTGGATCTCCACGACCCGGGTGTCGAGGTTGACGGCGTGGCCCTCGACCTCGGACAGCACCTCCTTGGCGCGGGAGATCTTGCCGACGGAGATCAGGTAGCGCGGCGACTCGGGGATCGCGAAGGAGAGCAGACCGTAGAGGACGGCCGGCACCACCATCACGCCGAGCATCCACTGCCAGGCCTCCAGGCCGCCGATGGTGCCGCGCTGGTCGCCGCCGGCGAGGTTGAGGATGCCCCAGTTGACCAGCTGCGAGACGGCGATGCCGATGACGATCGCGGCCTGCTGGAAGGCGCCGAGCCGACCGCGGTAGGCGGACGGCGAGACCTCGGCGATGTAGGCCGGGCCGATGACCGAGGCCATACCGATCGCGAAGCCGCCGATGACCCGCCAGAACGCCAGGTCCCAGAGGGCGAACGGCAGGGCGGAGCCGACCGCGCTGATGGTGAACAGCGTCGCGGCGATCTGCATCACCCGGATACGGCCTATCCGGTCGGCGATCCGGCCCGCGGTCGCGGCGCCGATGGCGCAGCCGATCAGGGCGACGGCGATCACCTGGGCAAGAACGGCCGATCCGACGTCGTAGCGGCTGCGGATCGCCTCGACGGCACCATTGATGACGGAGCTGTCATAACCGAAGAGGAAGCCGCCCATCGCGGCAGCCGCCGTGATGAAGATGACATGGCCGAGATGGTCCGGGTGTGCCTTGCGGCCTTCCGGGACCTTTGGCTGCGCGGTGCTGGTCAACGTGAACTCCAGTGGCCCGGCTGCGCTGCCGGGCATCGGGGGCTGGCCCTTCCAGTGGCGCATAGGTTGGGGGTACCCACCACTTGAAGGTAAAAGCAACGTTGCAGAGACTATGCCTTCAAGTTTCGAAGTCAATAGGCCGTGACGAATTCGTTTCCCGGCAGGTTCTCCGACACCTCTCAGCGCTCTTCGTTCAAGTTCTGAAGAGAATGGACAGGGAGGGGCCCACCAGGAGCCCTCGAGGCGCAACAAGCAGCGGCACCCCCACGGACAGCCGGGAGCCCCCACACCTCTCAATCACTCCCTGTTGCGATTCACGGGAACGAAATCACCCTGCGTAATCGTTGCCGTAATATGAGGAGGCGGCAAGGGCAAGGCGAGGCGAAGGCATCCAGGTCGCACAGCCGTGGCGAAATGCCTGCGGTGCGCACTCACTGCGCGACGCACCAACTGCGCCGCCGGCGCGCGCAATGCACCAGGAAGCATCCGCATCCACATCCAGATCCAGATCCGCTCGCCAGAGCCCACCGGATACAGCGCGACCGCCGACCCCAGCAGCCCAGCAGCCCAGCCCCAGCCAGGGTCGAGCCCAGTCGGGACAGATCCGTCGCCTGCCGGAGGTCAGCGCAGCCCCGGGCCGAGCCGGACAGCTCCGCCCCGGCCGGGATCAGCGCAGCCGTTGGCTGATGACCTTCGAAACGCCGTCGCCCTGCATCGATACGCCGTAAAGCGCGTCCGCGACCTCCATCGTCCGCTTCTGATGGGTGATCACGATCAGCTGGGAACTCTCCTGGAGTTCCTCCATGATCCGGATCAGTCGCTGCAGATTGGTGTCGTCCAGCGCCGCCTCGACCTCGTCCATCACATAGAACGGGCTGGGCCGCGCCTTGAAGATCGACACCAGCAGCGCCACGGCCGTCAGCGACCGCTCGCCGCCCGAGAGCAGCGACAGGCGCTTGACCTTCTTGCCCGGCGGCCGCGCCTCCACATCCACCCCGGTCGCCAGCATGTCCTCGGGATCGGTCAGCACCAGCCGGCCCTCGCCGCCGGGGAAGAGCCGCGCAAAGACCCCCTCGAACTCCCGGGCCGTGTCGTGGAAGGCCTCGGTGAAGACCTGCTCGACCCGCTCGTCGACCTCCTTGATCACCCGCAGCAGGTCGGCCCGGGTCTTCTTCAAGTCTTCAAGCTGCTCGCTGAGGAACTGGTGCCGCTCCTCCAGCGCCGCGAACTCCTCCAGCGCCAGGGGGTTCACCTTCCCGAGCTGCTGATACGCCCGCTCGGCGGCCCTGAGCCGCTTCTCCTGGTCGGACCGTACGTACGGCACCGGCTGATTGCGGGGATGCTCCGGGTCCTCCGGCAGCACCTCGCCCTGAGCCGGCGGCGACGGCGGTACGGGCTGATCGGGGCCGTACTCCGAGATCAGAGCGGCCGGTTCCACACCCAGTTCCTCCAGCGAGCGGGTCTCCAGCTGCTCGATCCGCAGCCGTTTCTCCGCTCCCAGCACCTCGCCGCGGTGCACCGAGTCCGTCAGCTTGTCCAGCTCCGACTTCAGCTCCCGGCCCCGCTCGCGCTCGGCCACCAGCGCCACTTCCCGTTCGGCCTTGGCCCGCTCGGCGGCCGCGCGCTCCTCCTCGGCCCGTACGACCGACACCTCGACATGCGCCAGCAGCTGCCGCGCACCGGAGGCGACCGCCGAGGCCACCGCCGCCTCGTGGCGCAGCCGGGCGCGCCGCTGTTCGGCCCGCGCCCGCGCCTCCCGCTCGGCGCGCGCCCCCCGGTCCAGGGAATCCGCCCGCCCGGCCAGCGCCTTCACCCGCTCCTCATGGGTGCGCGCCTGAAGCCGGGCCTCCATTTCCGTCTGACGGGCGTTGGCTCCGTCCGCGGCCAGCCGGTCCCGTACGGAGGTATCGGGCTCCTCGTCACCCGCGCCCGGGTCCTCCTCCGCCACCGCCAGCCGTTCGGCCAGCTCCTCGGCCTCCTCCGTGGCCCGCAGCAGCGCCTCCTCCGCCTTGGCGGCCGCCGCCGCGGCTCGCTCCGC
Source organism: Streptomyces sp. NPDC101227 (assembly GCF_044767545.1). Taxonomy (NCBI): domain Bacteria; kingdom Bacillati; phylum Actinomycetota; class Actinomycetes; order Kitasatosporales; family Streptomycetaceae; genus Streptomyces; species Streptomyces sp. NPDC101227. Next base: position 145,109 of record NZ_JBIWOD010000015.1, read on the forward strand.
CTCGCCCGCGGCCGCCCGCGCCTGCCCGCCGAGCCGCCCCAGATCCCCCGCGACCTTCGACTTCTCCCGGTCCGCCGCGCGCCGCCGCTCGCCCAGTTCCTCGACGAGCGCCGCACACTCGCCGCGCCGCTCCTTCGCGGTCCGCTGCGCCGCCGCCAGCTCCTCGCAACGCGTCTCCAGGTGCTCCAGCTCGGCGGCCGCCTCGTCGACGGACGCCTGCACCTCCAGCAGACTCGGCGCCCCGGCGGAGCCGCCCTGCGCGGAGTGCGCCCCCAGGAGGTCCCCCTCCCCCGTGACCGCGATCAGCCCGGGCCGCGCCGCCACCAGGGCCTCGGCGTCCTCCAGCGTGCCGACCACCACCACATCCCGCAGCAGCCGCGCCACCGCGGCCGTCAACTCCTCTGGCCCGCTCACGAGTTGATCGGCCCGTACGGGCTCTGAACGAGGACCGGGTACCCGTGGCGCGGCGGGCGCGGGCACGGCGGCGCCGACCTCGCCGGCCGCGACACCGACGGGTGCCGTCACCGCCTCGCTGGCCCCACCGAGCCCATGCGCCCCTTCAGCCCCACCAGACCTGCCGGCCTCACCAGCCGTCCCGTCGCTCGCCCGCAGCGCTCCGACCCCCTCGGCCATGTCGGCCCCCACGACCGCACCGACCCCGTCGTCCCCGCTCGCACCCTGCCGGCCGATCGCCCCACGAGGCGCACCCGTACCGTCCGGTGTCTCCTCGCCACCCGCCCGCGCGGGCCCCGGCACCCGGCCGGCCGCCGTACCGGCCGCGCCCGCCGCCGCGTACGCACCCTCAGCGGCGTCCTCGGCAACGTCCTCAGCCACGCCCCCCGGAACACCCGCCCCCTCGCCCCCGCCCAGCACCATCGCCGCCCGCCCCGCGTCCTCCTTGCGCAGCAGCCGGATGGCCTCGGCGGCGGCGGCCGGGCCCGTGACGGCGACGGCGTCCGCGGCCGCGCCGAGGGCCGCCGCCACCGGGACCTCGAAGCCGGGGGTGACGGTCAGCAGTTCCGCCGCGGGGCCGAGCAGACCGGTGAGCCGGTCGGCGGCGGCCAGCAGCGCGCCCGTGCCGTCCTTGCGGCGCAGCCCGAGTGCCAGCGCGTCGTGCCGGGCGGAGGTCGCGGCGCGCGCCCGTTCGGCGGCGGTCAGCGCCTCGCGTGCGGCGGTCAGCTCGCTCTCCGCCGACGCCAGCTCCCGGCGGGCCGCCTCGTACGCCTCCCCGAGCTCTTCGTCGTCCGCGTCCAGGCCGTCGACCTCGGCCTGGAGCCGCTCGTACGCCTCCTGGGCCGCGGCCGCCCGTTCCTGGGCGCCGTCCCGCGCCTCGGCGAGCCGGCCGATCTCCGCCCGCGCCGAGGCCGCCCGGCCGCGCGCCGCGGTGACCTGTCCGCTGAGCCGGGCGAGCCCCTCGCGGCGGTCGGCGATGGCACGGGCGACATCGCGCAGCCGGCGTTCCTCGTCCGCCAACTGGCGCTCCAGTTCGGCGCGGTGCTCGACGGTGTCCTCCAGCGCCCGGCTCGCCGCCTCCAGCGCGGCGGCCAACTCCGCCTCCTGCTCGCGGATCCGGGCGGCCTCGCGCTCCATGTCCTCCGGGTCGCGTCCCTGCCGTTCGTCCGGCGGGGCCGCCGAGGCGCTCTTGACCCGCGCCTCGGCCAGCGAGACCGTCCCGCGTACCCGCTCGGCGAGCTGCGACAGCTCGTACCAGGTCTGCTGGGCGCGCTGTACCCGCGGCGTCAGCGCCCGTACCTCCGCCTCGAGCACCGCCTCGCGCTGCTGCGCGGTGCGCAGCTGGGTCTCGGCGGCCTCCTTGCGTTCCTTGAGTGCGGCCTCGTCCTCGATCTCGGCGCGCAGCGCGCGGCGCAGGGTCATGAGGTCGTCGGCGAGCAGCCGCAGCCGGGCGTCGCGCAGGTCCGCCTGGATGACGGCGGCCCGGCGGGCGACCGCGGCCTGCCGCCCCAGGGGCTTGAGCTGGCGGCGCAGCTCGTCGGTCAGATCCTGGACGCGGGCGAGATTGGCCTTCATCGCGTCCAGCTTGCGCAGCGCCTTCTCCTTGCGCTTGCGGTGCTTGAGGACGCCGGCCGCTTCTTCGATGAAGCCCCTTCGGCCCATCGGGTCGGCGTGCAGTACGGAGTCGAGCTGTCCCTGTCCGACGATGACATGCATCTCGCGTCCGATGCCGGAGTCGGAAAGGAGTTCCTGGATATCGAGCAGCCGGCAGGTGTCGCCGTTGATCTGGTACTCGCTGCCGCCATTACGGAACATGATCCGGGTAATGGTGACTTCGGCGTATTCGATGGGCAGTGCACCATCGGAATTGTCGATGGTGAGCGAGACCTCGGCGCGGCCCAGCGGCGGCCGGCCGGTCGTGCCGGCGAAGATGACGTCCTCCATCTTGCCGCCGCGCAGCGACTTGGCACCCTGCTCGCCCATGACCCAGGACAACGCGTCCACGACATTCGACTTGCCGGAACCGTTCGGTCCCACGACGCAGGTGATGCCGGGCTCGAACCGCAGCGTTGTGGCGGATGCGAAGGACTTGAAGCCTCGCAGGGTCAGACTCTTGAGATGCACGCTTTTGGACTCTACCGGCCGTTTGTCGGGGGGCGACCCCAACATTCCGCCGCAGGTCGCCGCCACCGTTTCGCGGTGCCTACGGCCCCCGGGTATGCGGCGGCGTTCATTTTCGGTTTCACCGGGGAATGCGCAGGGCACATCATGCGGTAAGGAAGACGCCGCAGGCCGGAAGAGGCCGTGTGGGCACAGCGAAAGCGGGGGAATCGGCGGTATCGACGGCCGGGAAATCCAGGGCCACCACTACCGGGGAAACGACGAAGGGACGCCGAAGCGTCCCTTGCAGATCTTGAAGAGAGCGGCGGTGCCTCAAGCGGCTGGCGAGCAGCCCGACCGGCCCTGGGGTTGGGGTCAGGTGAGCGCGGGCTCCGCCTGGGGTACGTCGATGTCGAGCATCGAGTCGTCGTGACGTGCGGCAGCGGACAGCATGTCGTTTTCGGCCTGCATCCGAATAAGTTCGGATTCAAGGTCTTGGACGCGCTGCTGAAGCCGTCGCATCTCGGAGAGGACTCGGGGGTCGGAGCCGCCGACGTAACCGAGAAGCGCCTTTGCCATGATGGATGGTCCTCCACACTGAGTGACCGACCGAAGCGGTGTGGGTCGTGAGGGATTCGCACCCGCGGTGCTTGTCATTACTGGTGTCTTCAATGCCAAACAGCTAAGGTGCGCGGGGATTCCAGAGTCTCACCAAAAGGTTTGAGGGTCAACACGATCACACCCCGTATCGTCGGGCGCCCGAGAGTGCGCGGCCTTCAGGGCTCTGCGCAGACTCTCCAGAAAGGTCCCGCGGGGTGTGGAGATCATCCGTACAGCCGCAGCCTTGCACGGGTCGGCCGAGTTGGCAACCACCAGGCCTTATCTCCTGTGAGCAGCTGACAAAGGCATAGCCCAAAGATCATTTTTGACGGCCGTACGGTCAGCTCCGACGGGCCCTTCAGCGGATCTCGAAGCCGTCATATCCGCCGCGGGGGGTGTCCCATATCTCAGTGACACCGTCGACCCGGCCGGGCGTGTCTCCGGTGCGCAGCCAGTCCAGCAACTGCTCGCAGCGGTCCTTCGGCCCTTCGGCCACCACCTGGACTCGGCCGTCGCCGAGATTGCTCGCGAATCCGGCGAGTTCACCGATCCGCAGCGCGTTCGCGCGGGTGAACCAGCGGAATCCGACTCCTTGGACGCGACCGCGTACCCACGCGGTCACCCGGACCTCTTCCTTCATGTGTGCACGTTAACCGGCCAATTGCCCGATGGGCACCTCGGCCCGGTACGCCATGGCGTACAGTCCCCCGACATCGAGACTCACCCATTTGGGTGAGTTGACTTGACGCCGAGAAAGTTTGCGGCGGTAGCCGCTCCGGTGGAGCCGGTGCTTGCCACCGGGGGAAGGAAGACAGCGGATGGGCCGCCATCGACGCTCTGCTCCCCACGCGCCCGAACCCATAGGTGCTCGCCCTGTTGACGCATCGGCGGGTGCGGCCGCGGGTACCGCCCGGCACGCCGGGCATCGCGCGGCGCCCGGCCGCCGGACGGCGCCGGTACGCACCGGGCTGCTCGGCGCGTCCGCTGCGGTGGCCATGGGAGCAGTGGCGGTCGCCTCCGGACTGATCCCGGGCGGCGGCCAGTTCGAGGTGGGCGGCGGCGGTGAGCGCGGCGAGCGGATACGCGCCGACTCGCTGCCGGACGCCGGACCGCAGGGCGGCAACTCCGCGGCGCCGACCGACCGGGCCACGAACCCGGCGAGCCGCGGCGGCGACCGCCCCCCGGCCCCGGACACCGGCCGCCCCTCCTCCGCGGCGACGCCGTCCACCTCGCCCTCCCCGCACCGTACGGCCAAACCCCCCGCGGAAAAGTCCGGTTCGCGCCGCCCCACGAAGACCGCGAGCCCGACGGCCGCGCCGACGACGCCCAAGAGCACCCCGACCCCGTCGGCCTCCGCCGACCCGGAGTCGTCCGCCGAGGCGCAGGTGCTCGACCTCGTCAATCAGGAGCGTGCCCAGGCCGGCTGCTCCCCGGTGACCGCCAGCAGGCAACTGGCCGGGCTGGCCCGGAGCTTCAGCGACGACATGGCCGCGCGCGGCTTCTTCGACCACACCGACCCGGACGGCCACACGCCCTGGGACCGCGCCCGTGACCTGGGAATTCCGGACCTCGGCGGCGAGAACATCGCCCGCGGCCAGGCCAATGCGCAGTCCGTGATGGACTCCTGGATGAACAGCCCCGGCCACCGCGCCAACATCCTCAACTGCGAGTACAAGACCCTAGGTGTGGGCGCCCACTTCGGGCCGGGCGGGCCCTGGTGGACCCAGGACTTCGGGTTCTGAGATAGCCGCAGGTCAGAGCACCTTTCAGCCTTCAGGGGCCGCCTGTGGGCCGTGAACCGTGTCGCTCGGGGCACCGAGTACGCGATCCACGGCGGCCCGCGTCCTCGACTCGCTACTCGGCATGAGGTGTGTGTAGGTCCGAAGGGTGAAACCCGGATCATGATGGCCGAGGTATTCACTCAGAGCCTTGATGCTCTCGCCTGCGTCCAGCAGCACTGAGGCGTAGAAGTGGCGGAGGGCATGCATGCCGTTCTCGCGGTTCACGGCTACCTCCACTTCCCTAAGGGTCGGTCGCCACACCCGATGGTTGAATCGGTGACGGTTCAGCGACAGTCCCTCAGTGCTGGAGAACAGCAGCGTCGCCGTGACCGGCGGCCCATCGAGGGTCTTCCAGGGAAGCGTGGCCTTCACGGCCGGCCACCGGGTCATGTGTGCCTCCAGCACAGCGGCCACGCTTGCCGGCAAGGGGACATCCCGCTCCTTGCCCCCCTTCGGCGGGGCGAAGACCGGACGGCCGTGGAGGAGCTTGACCTGTCGTACGACGTGGACCACGCCTCCCAGGAGGTCGACATCTTCGGCCCCTAGTCCGAAGGCTTCCCCCTGTCGCAGGCCGCACCCGGCCGCCAAGTCCACCAGCGCGCGATACCGGTCCGCCAGAGCTTCCCTCACCTTGATGACCTGCTCCTGCGGCCAGGGCCTCACCTTGCGCGGGTCCAAACGGGGAGCCTTGACGGAGCGGAAGTGGCAGGGGTTCTCTCGAATCACCTTGTCCTCCAGCGCCGCTGAGAACACCGTCGACACGTGGGCGAAGATGCCGCGCCGATAGGCGGCGGAGAGACCTGCATCTTCCAGGGCCCGCATCCAGATTCGGAGGTGCGACGGCGTGAAGGAATCCATCTGCCGCGTGCCCAGATGCGGAATCGCGTGCAGTCGAAGGCGCATCCCCACAGACTCCCGCGTCGCCGGGTCGGTGGTCTGCGTCGGCAGCCATCCCTTGACGTACTGGTGGAAGGTGACCTTGCCAGCGTCGGGGTCGAAGTAGTGGCCGCGGGACATGTCCGCCTCGATGCGAGCGAGCCAATGCTCAGCGAGCCGCTTCTGCCGGTCGGGGAAGCTCTTGGACTTCTCAGTGCCGTCGGGGCCGATGTAGCGGGCCCGGTAACGCAGGCCGGTGCCGTGGCGGCCAGTCTTGACGCGGGTGATCTTGCCATCCGGTCCAGTCTCGCTCTTGTACCAGCGGTCTTGGATGTGACCAGCCATGTGGCAATGGTCCTTTCTGGAAAAGCCGCAGGGCGGGGCCGTGGGGCCCCGCCCTGCGGGTGAATGTGCTCGGTTATGTCAGGCAGCTTCGTCGGCGGCCATCTGCTGCTCGGCCCAGGCCCGTACGGCGGCGGGGTCGTAGCGGACGTGTTTGCCGACGCGGAATCCGGGCGGGCCGGTGCGCTTCTTGCGCCAGGTGTAGACGGTCTCGACGCTCTCCAGGCCGAACAGCGTCACTAGGTCTTCGGGGCTGAGGTAGCGGTCGGGCAGGCCACCCCGGAGGGTGTCGACGGCGGGTGTGCTCAGCACGGCGGGTCTCCTTCGAGGGGTGGAGCGGAGATAAATGCCGGGAGCGCTGACAGAAATGACAGAAATCGCCGATCGGTGCCCTGACCTGCGGGAACGGTCCTACGGGGGCGCGTGACAGAAATCGCGGAAAATCTGACAGAAATCAGCGGGCTCGCCGGGCACAACCACCGGCGTCGGCAGGTGGCTCACCCGGGCCGGGGCCCCAGGCCAGCGCGCGGGGGGTTTCTGTCAGATTTTTTATTGTTTCTGTCACGAGCCCAGAAGGCGTCATCTGTGCAGGTCAGGGTCCTGTTCGTGGATTTCTGTCATTTCTGTCAGCGGTGGCGGGGTTTTTGTCAGGCGGTCCGGGTGAGGGCGGGGTGGGTGTCGTAGCGGGGGGACGGTGGCCGGCCACGGCCGGTGCGTGAGGGTTGGGGCTGGGCGCGGACCCAGCCGTGCTCCTCCAGCAGGGCCAGGGCGGGGTCGAGGTCGGCCATGGCGGGGAAGTCGGCGCGCGACAGGCCCCGGAACAGCTCCCGTTTGGTGAAGCCGCTGAACCGTGTCTCGGTCAGGTGGGTGAGGACCTGATGGGCGGCGTCCTGGGCGGGGTCGGCGCCCATGGCGTCGAAGACGTACTGGGCGTGCGCGGTGAAGTAGTTGCCCAGGTCGCTGGCGGCGGCCATGGTGGCAGCCTCGATCGGGCGGGCCCACCCATCCTCCGGGTGAGTGGCCAGATGCAGCAGCCCGGCGATGCGGGCCACCGCGCCGTCCCGCTTGGAGGCCCACTTCACGATGGAGGCCAGCGAGCCGCCTTTGCCGATGCGGGATTCGGTGACCTTCTGGTAGGCGAGCATCACCGCGTCCGCCTCGGGCGTCAGGGTCAGGACGGCGGGGTCGGTCCAGTCGGCCATGGCCATCGCCAGGCCGCCCAGGCGTAGGGCGTAGGTCTGGGCGACGTCGTCGGGAATGAGGTCGGGGGTCAGGTTGCGGTTGCCGACGAGGGATTCGGGCTGGGCGTAGAGGAAGCGGGCCAGCAGGCCGCGGCCGTCGGCGCCCTTGATGGTGCCGATGGACTCCAGGACTTCGGGCTGGACGGCCAGGCCCATGGTGACGGCGGGGCGTTCGATGTGCTGGGCGTCGCGGCCCTGCCGGTTGACGCGCACCATGTCCCCGGCATGGCCCTTGAGGAAGATCTCCATGTTGGGGGCGCCGCTGTAGCGGCCGGCGATGATGTCGAAGATGCCGCCCTCCGGCGACAGGACGGAGATGCGTCCGTCCTGTTCGGTCAGCAAGGTGGCCAGGTTCTCCGGCGTCACGTCATCCGCGACAAGCTGCGGCTTGCACGGCACCTTCATCTCCTCCGCCTGCTGGGCCAGGGCCACGGCTTCGGCCGTCAGGGCCTCGCGCTTGTCCGGCTCGGCGTTCGCGGCCTTGGCGGCAGCCTTGTCGGCGGCGGCCTTAGCCAGCTTGGCCGTCGTCTCCGCCTCGGCGCGGGCCGGGCCCGACAGCTCCACCAGGGCCTTCTCCACGGCCATGAGCGGTTCGGTCATCAGGGCGAAGACGGCGGACTTGCGGTTGCCCGGGTCGAGAGCGACGGCGGTGTAGAGATTGACCGGCTCGCGCCACCGGCCGCGCACGCAGACGGTGGCGCGTCCGCCGGCCGCAGTGGCGATGACCGACAGGGCCAGGCATCCGGCCAGGTCCGTGGGGGTCTGGGTCTCCTCGGCCACCGCCGCGACCATGTTCCCGAGCCAGTCCGGCAGGGCTTCCACGGGGAAAGCTGGCAGGTCGCGGCGGGCTTTGAGGAGTACCGGCTCGTCCCATACCGGGCCGGTCAGTTCCTCGGCTGCCTCGGAGTCGAAGCCTGCCCACAGGTCCGTCTCAGGCGCGCTCATGCAGCCGTCCTCCTGTCTGTCTCGGTAGCGCTGTGGAGGCAGTGGCCCACACGCACGCGGCTGTTCAGTGCGATGACAGCGGCCCGGCCGCGTGCGCGTTCGTGATGCCCGCAGATGCACAGCCAGTCCGCTACGGGCATCTCGCCGCGGCCCAGGCCGCGGATCGTGAAGCCGGGGTTGATGCCGGTCACCGTGACCGTCTGCGGGTCAGGGCGAAGAGCTGAAAGGACGCCTTCGGCGACGACCTTCGGCGCCCCACTCCCGGCGGGGGTGCGGGTCGGTTCGGCGGGGCTGATGCGGTCGGTGGTGGTCATACCGCGGCTCCCTGGGTGTTGGCGGTGCTGCGGCGGATGCCGTCGCGGACGCTGGCGGCGACCCGCGAGGGGGCCAGTCCCTTGGCCACCCCAGCGGCCGTGAGGTGGTCGATGACGTCCTGCTCGGTGAGGGTTCCCGCCGCGATCAGGCGCCCGAGCGCGTAGGCGGCGTTGTAGAGGGTGGTGTTCTGCGCGCCGGTCGGGGCGTCGTTGACCTTGGCGACCTCCCCGGCCAGGGCCGCATCGGCGTAGCGGTCCGCGCGCTTGATGCGGGAGCGGAGCGCGGTGGCGCTGACCGGCTTGGGTGCGGGCGGTGGGGTGAGCAGGTCACTAAGCCACGTGGGGAGGGGGGAGGGGGGAGCGTCGTGGATGACTTCGTACGGCCGGCGGTGGACGCTGCTTCCTGCCGCGACCACGTATCCGCCCCAGGCTCGGGTGTCGACCTTCCACCCCAACCGCCCTGCGCTCCCACGTAGCCGCTTTCCCTCAGGCGCGGTGAAGTACAGGTGCAGTCCGCCACGGCCGGTGCGCACCGTGAACGTCTCGGTCGGCATGGGCTCACCTGCGCGCTCGCACAGGACGCCGAACACGTCCAGCCCGTCCGGCATCCCTGCCCACTCAGGCGGCGGGACGTCGTCGGCGTCTTTGGGCAGGTCCAGGTCCACCACGACGAGTCCGGCGGGGCCGGTGGCGATGCCGATGTTGTAGCGGCCGCTCTGCCAGCAGCGTTCGATGGCGGCTGGGTCGGTGGTGGCGCGCTGTTCGGGGGTGCGGTGCCCATCTGCGCACCGGCCGGTGCCGGGGCAGCGCTCCTCGGCGTGACCGGCGGGGCGCTTGTCGCCGGGGCGGAGGGGGAAGACGGGCCAGTCGCGTCCCGCGGCGTTCAGTGCAGCGTCCAGTAGCTGCATCGGGACAGGTTGGGTCATGCTGTGTGTCTCCTCTTCATGCTGGAGCTGGAGACCAGGGCGGCCCGAGGCTTTGGCGAGACGCGGGCCGCCCTAGCCATGGCTACTCGCAGTCGCAGTCCTCAAGGAGCTGCTGGCAGTACGGACAGCGGGGGCAGTCGCACGCGCAGGCGTGCTGGAGGCCGACGCAGTAGCAGATGCAGTGGCCCTCGCCGCAGGCCATGTCGTCGTCTTCGTACACGGGGGCTCCTCAGTGGCCGCTGATGGCGCGGGTGACGGCGGTGGTCAGGTCGTTGATGGTGTGGCGGGCGTCGGTGCTGGCGAGGTAGAAGCCGAAGAGGACGGCTATGGCGGCAGCGCCCAGGCCGAGGGACTTGTAGCGGATGAGCAGGGCGAGCAGGACGCCGAGGATGACCACGACGGAGAGGGTTATTGCCACGGCAGGGTCTCCTTGCGTTCGGTGTGGTGGGTGCGGGTGCCGTCGGTGTGGATGCGGCGGGTGTGGTTGTGCAGGCGGCGGCCGAAGCGCAGGCGCTTGCCGTGGCCGTGGCAGCGGCGGCAGACCTTGCCGGCCTTGGGCTTGCCGTTGCGGCGGTAGCGGACGCGGTGGCCGAACCCGTCGCAGCGGCGGCAGGTGCCGAACGGCTGGACTATGCACAACAGCGTGTAACCGGCGAGTGCGGCGATCAGCGGGAAGAAACTATCGGCGAGCATGCAGGGTCAACTCCCGTTCCAGGGCGGTTTTCGGGATTGGGTCAGGTCAGGCGCTAGACGCTAGGTGCCTGATCACAGGCCCTTTGGGGCGCTAGCGGGGGTGCTAGACCTAGCAGCGCGGGCTGCTAGGCCTAGCGCTGGTTTTCGGGTCAGGCGGCGGCCCGATCGGCATCACGGCGCGTGATCGCGGCGGTGATGTCGGCCCGCTCGACGCCGCGGCGGTTCTTGCCCTCGCCGTCGTCGCTCTGGCCCCAGACCTGCTTGGGCGTGATGCCCCACGGCTTGAGCGCCGCGGTGACGTTCTCGCCCTTCCAGCCCTCGTACGTCTCCGGCCGCAGCTCGAGCAGGCGGGCGGCGATGCGCTCGCACCACACGGCCTTCTCCTCCGCCGCGATGACGGCCAGGACGTCGCCAAGAATGTCGGCGCCGGCGGTCGTAGACGGGCTCTGACCGATCGCGTGGCCGGTGACGTTGCCGTACTCCTCGCGCATCTTCCGGGCACGCGCCACCACCGTCTCGGCGCCTACGGCGTCCACGTAGGCGCTGGCGACGATGCGGGGGTCGTCGCCCTCGCCGGACATCCAGCAGATGCCCTTGTCATCGCGGGAGAACATCGTGGCCCGATAGCCCGCCTTGTACATGCCGGTGCTCAGCACCATGTCGTTGGCCTGGTGGCTCATGACCTTCAGGCAGAACCGCAGCACGGCGTTGTTGGAGATGCCCGGCGGCAGGGACTTGGCGTCGGGGCGCTGGGTGCCGAACATGCCCACGATGCCCAGCGCGGGACCGCGCTTGGTGATGTCGGTGCAGATCGCTTCCAGCTCCGCGCCGTACTTCTCGTGCTCGAAGGGGACCTGGCACTCATCGAACCCAAGCACGATGGGGTGCAGGCCCAGCTTCTTGTCGCTGGCCAGTTCCGGGGTCACCTTCGACTCCGGGCACCGCGAGCGCGGCAGGGACTTGATGACCTTCGCCCGCCTGCGCAGTTCGTCCTTCAGCTCCCGCAGGGCCTGGACGACGTATTCGATGTCCTCGTCCTCTTCCCCGGCCCGGTAGCGGTGGCACACCGGCTCCAGGGCGCCGAAGTCGCCGGTGCCCTTGAAGTCGAACGCGTGAATCTCGGCCCGCGGGTCGAGAGCGGCGATGAGCAGGAGCAGCCGCATCAGGAACGTCTTGCCCATGCGGGGGATGGAGCCGACGACGACGGCCGCGAACATCAGCGTCACGGTCACATCGCGCATGCGCTGGTCGTTGCCGAAGACGACCGGTTTGAACAGGTCCACCTGCCCCGACTTCAGCAGCGGCCAGGCCGGTTTGGTGGTCTCGTTCATCGGCCTGTCTCCCACCCACAGGATCAGCCGACCCTCGTGCTCGGTGGGGTCAGGGGCGGGCCACACGCAGCCGACCTTGCGCCGCAGGCCCGACGCGAGAGGCTTGCGCGCCTCCATGATGTCCTCGGGCGTGACGCCGTAGGGCAGATCGAGGTCCGCGCGGTAGCCGGGGCCGTCGCGCACGATCTCGCTGGTGAAGCGCATGCCGTGCATGTCGCCGCCTTTCTTGATGGCGGCGGTGATTTTGGCGTTGCCGATGCTCTCCAGGCCCCGCAGGACGATGGAGCCGGTCAGCTTTTGCACCTCGGTCTTGAGCACCGCCGGGCCTGCGACGGGCGCGTCGGGTTGCTGTCCGGCCATCCCGAGCAGCAGGACGCCGCCCGCCCCGAACGCGTACAGCAGGGCAGGTGCCATGACGTAGAGCCACAGGGCGAACCCCGTGCCGAAGACCAGGGCGACGAGGGTGACCAGGCCCCGCAGGCGCACCCGTCCGGCCCGCAGCCGGGCCAGGCGCATGTACTCCTGGACGTCCTGCTGCTGCACCGCGAACGCCCGCAGCGGCGCCGCTTCACGGTCCCACACCCACCGGTTGGTCGAGGCGACGAAGCGGCACGTGCCACGTGGCGCCATGAAGGCCAGGCGGCCCGCGTACACGGGAAGGCGGGCGCCGTGGAAGAGGGCGGCGTAGCCGAGGTTGGCGGCGGCGTGGCGGGCGGTGGCGACGAAGTCGCGGCGGTTGGTCAGCCACCCGGCCAGGATCGGCTTGCGCTTCTCGCTGACCACCCCCGGCTTGGGCAGGTTGGGGTTGTCGACCGCCGGCGGGACGGCCGGGGTCTCGTCATCGGTGGCGGGGGTGTCCGGTACGGCGCGCAGGTGCGCGTTGGGGATGACGGTGTCCGTCATGCTGGGGGTCCTGTCTGCAGAACGTGTGTGGACGGGAAGGGCCCGGGGCGGTCGGTTCGCCTGGCAGCCATCGGCCGCCCCGGGGTAGAGCTACTTGCTGGCGTTCTTCTCTTCGCGCTTGCGGGCGCCGTCGAGGATCCGGTCGAAGCGGCGCTCCAGGTCGTCCTGGTGGACGTCGGGTCCAGCCAGGTCGCGCTTGCACATGCGGCCGACCAGAACGGCGAGCTTGGCCTTCTCGGTGGCGGTGAGCTTCGGGTCCTGCGCCATGGCGGGTTCCTCCCCGGGTCCGGACTGTCCGGCCCTACCGCACCCCCACGGACATGCCGTGGGGGACGGGAGTGGCCGTCAGCCCTTACGCCGGAGAGCCTTGGCTGCGGCCTGACCCTCCGGGCCGCCGATGGTGCGCACGACGTGCACCACGCCCCACGCGGACACGACCACGACGAGAGCGACGACAGCGAGGGAGATGGCGATGGAGGAGATGGCGGCCACCAGCAGCGGCCCGAAGTACACGCCGGCCGCCACGGCGCCACCTCCAGCACCGGCGCCCAGCGCAACCCGCTGAACCGTGCGGTCGGGCGGGGCCTGGTGGATGTGCTGGACGACTACGGGCGGGTGTTGGTAGGCGGCCGGGGAGCCGATCGGCTCGGGTCGGTAGAGGGGCGGCTGCGGCTCTCGCGGGACGGGGAGGGGGTTGTCGAACTGGTAGCGACGGCTCATGTCAGCCCCTCTTGGTGCCGGTCGCGAAGAGATCCAGGGATCGGTACTCGCAGGCACGAGTCCCGCAAAGCTGCGGGTTGTCCTCGGAGCCAAGGACCGCACCCAGCTCGATGTCGTCCCACAGCCGGTGCTCGATGCGGGCGCCACAGGCGCTGCACGGCTGATGCAGCGTCATGACCCAGTCACCGCTGTCCAGCCCGGTGTAGTGCAGGTAGGCGCTGCCACCGAGGTAGGCGACCGCCGACGGCGGAACCGGGTCCCTGAAGACACGATCGATGCCGGGATAGCCACGCCACATCTCCAGGCGCACCACGCGAGCGAGCGTCTCGGGGAAGACGGTCGCAACCATCTCCTGCGCGTCGCGCTCGGCCGCGCTCCGCGCCTTTTCCTCAACGGCTTGGCGGGCGGCTTCCCACGCCTCCTGCTCCGTCCAGGAGACGGATGCGCACGTCGCGCTGCTCGGCCGCAAGCGCGGCCAGTTCAAGCAGGACGCGGGGGCTGTTGTTGCTGGACACTGTGTCTCCTGTCAGACAGTTAGGCTGGTGGTGTCGGTGCAGGGCACGCACATGCCGAGCGAGCGCGGGATGCAGTACCCGGCGTCCATGTGGCAGGCGGGGCAGATGCGGCGGGCCGCCAGGGCCTTTGCCAGGGCGGCCCGCTTGCCGGCCGTCATGGGGCGGACGGGCTTGGCCTGGTCGATGCGGTAGAGGTGAGCCGTCAGCGGCTCCCGGCGCCGCCGGGGCCGCAGGAGCTGAGCCGCTACCTCCTGGCCGCCGGGCCGCAGTCCGCGAGCCCGTAGTTGGCGCCGAGTGGCGTAGCCGTCGGGGGCGAGCTTCCACGGGTAGGTCGGGATGCCGAAGCGCTCGCCGGTCGGGTCGAAGCAGTCGGCGAGGGCAAGCCGCTTCACGCGGCCTCACCCTCTGGCTCCCCGCCCTCTGCGGCGCGTTCGGCTCGCAGGACCTCACGCAGCTCCCTTGCCTTGGCCGGCGCGGTGCGGACCGCTTTGCGGATTCCCTCGGCGGTGAGGTCCTCGATCGACCAGTCGGCCGTGACCGATCGAGCTTCGGCGAGTAGCTGCTCGAAGGTGCGCTTGGGTCGGGGCGTTCGGGCCGCGGTCGGGACCTTGCCGGTCACCCGGCGCGGCCTGGTCGAGTCCGCAGCGGCCGCTCGATCCGGTGCGATCGACACCGGCTGAACCAGGTCGACCGGCAGGGTCGGGGTGGCGGTGTGCTTGGTCAGATCGACCTTCGCTCGCGTCGGAACCGACTCGGCCTCGGGGGGTGGGGTGTTCGACTGGTCGGCCGGGGCCGGGGTCGATACGACGATGTCAGCCGTAGACCGTTCGTCGGCGGGGCCCGCATCCTTGCGGGTACTGGCCTTGTGCATCTTGTCGGCCGACTTGGTGGCCCGCTTGTGGAGCCTGGGGGTCATGCCCGGTTCGGGGGAGCCGTGCACGATCGACCAGGCCCGCGCGAACGCTTCCTGCCGGTCGAGGTCACCGAACGGGGCGGCGGAGACCAGTCGATCGGCGATCCGCACCACCTTGCGGTGATGCCTCGATCGGCGCCCGGAGTGCCGACGTCGATCGGGATCGACTGTTCCGGTCGCGGCGTCCAGGGTCGATACCCACTGGCGGATCTCGAAAGCGATCGGCCCCAGCAGGGTGACAGCGGCCAGCCCCAGACCGACCGCCCGTGCATCCGCCGCGCTCAACCCCTCCGCTGTCAGGGAGAGGCCGTAGCCGTAGTTGATCGACGCGGCGAACCCTGCGGATGCGGCGATCAGGGACCGCAGCAGCCACCGCACCCAACCGGGCAGGTGGCGGGCATCGGCGTAGGCGACACCGGCCGCCATCACCCACGCCAGCCCCTCCAGGGCCAGGGGAAGCGGCAGCAGCATCGGGCTGATGGTCACGAAGTGCATGACCTGGGCGGGCAGGGACGCCAGCCCGGAGGCCGTCACCACCGCGAGCGTGCCCCGGCGGTAGATCTCCGCCGGCGTCAGCACCTCGCGGCGACGCTCGGCCCGCTCCCGCCGCCGCATCTGACGCGCGGCACGGTCCGTCTCCCGGTCGGTGCGTGCCTGATCCCGCAGCCGCGCCGCCCGCTCATCCTCCGCCCGCCGACGCTCGGCCCGCCGCTCCTCGGCCGCAGCCGCATCGAGTCGGCGCTGTTCGGCGGTGGCGGCCTGGTCGGCCCGCCGCTCCTCGCGGTAAGTGCTCACGCTCATGAGGCACCACCCCATGCAATCGCCGCGGCCACCACCAGCAGCGCCCCACCGGCGCAGGTCAGGTCGACCGCGCGGCGCAGGCACGTGAACTTGGCGACCGCCAGCCGGGACAGTCCGGCGATGTCGGCGGCCAGATCAGTGGAGACGGCGGCGGGGATCTCCTGCGCCGTGAGGGTGGCCCACAGCGGGAAGCCGTGTCGGCCACGCAGGTTCGGCCGCACCGACCGCAGCAGCAGACCGGCCGCCGCAACCAGCACCGCCATGCCGAGCCCGCCCGCCACGTAGGCGGGCAGGTTCATCGGCAGGTCACGGGCGACCGTCCAGGCGCCGGCGAGCACCGCACCGACGAACGCCAGCAGCAGGCTGGCTTTGGTGTCGGTGCGGGCCAGCTCGGCCTTGATCTCCGCGTGCGCCGCGGTCAGCGCGGTGTCCTGGAAGCTCACGCCCCCACCCCCGGCGCGATCGCCGTGGCGGACAGGTTCGCCAGCTCGCGCCGGGCGGCGAGCACCTTGCGTCGGGCCCGGCGGATGCGCCGGGCGTCCAGCTCGGACGGCCAACGGTCCAGGACCATGATCTGCGCGACGAGCAGCTCATCCTGCGCGGTGATGAGTGGCATCTCCGCGTCGATCGCATCCAGCTCCGCGGTCGTCGGCTCGCGGTCGAAATCAGCGGCGGTAACGACCGCCTGAACAGGAACGATGTACCTCATTGGGTCGTGCTCCTCTCACAGTGGAACGGCCCGTCAGCGGCTCCGGTGGGCAAACACCGGAGCCGCGCGCCGTTGTGGAACCAGTGGATTCCGGCTCCCCTCAGCCCCGCCCGTACGGGCCCGCGCTTAACGCGGCCCGGACGGGCGGGGGAGGCAACCGGCCGCAGCGCGTGACGCGCTGCGAAGGGGCTGAAGTGGTGCACGGTCTTGCATCCGCGCGGCCGTCACTTATGGGGGAGACGGCTCAGAGGCCCGCACGCTGTTCAGTTCTCAAGCAACGACCGCTTCCTTTCGGCCCGTGTCACGGGGCCGTCCGGGCGACGCAGATGACGCATTTACGCAGGTCAAGCAGGTCGATCGAGTGCTCTGCCTTTCTGGGCTGAGCCGCTTTCTCGACTCTGCCTCAGAGTGCACTGTGAGGCAGAGTTGGTCAAGTCCCCTCCCGGAACAAGCGGCGTGGGCCGCTGGTTCTACCTCTGAGACACAGGCACTATGAGGCAGAGACTGAACGAGACTTGGGGTGCAGATGGTCGAGTGGACCGGCAAGCAGTTCGCCTATCAGCAGGTAGCCGATGACCTGCGGCGACGCATCGCGGATGGCGACTTCGCAGAGACCGGACGGCTCCCTTCGTACGGGGACCTCCAGAAGGCATACGGAGTCACGGTGACCGTGGCTCGCGCTGCCATCAATCAACTGAAGAGCGACAGGCTCGTCGTCAGCCATCAGGGCAAGGGTGTGTTCCTGACTGCCGACGCCGGCCGCTCCGCCGCACAGCTCGCCGATCCGGTCGGGACCTTGGCCGAGCTGCGCGAAGAGGTTGGCAAACTGCGGACCGAAGTTGGAGACCTGCGCCAACGCGTCGCGGCCCTGGAAGGGAACTGACCTTCCAGCAAGCCGGAGTGAGGCCTGAGCAGCCGCGCCGTGGGTCATCTGAACCTCCTCGTTCGGTGTGCCACAAGTTCACCGCCACGGCGCGAAAACCGGTATCACGTCCCGCTACCTGAGAAAGTCCAAGCGGTTTTATACATCCGCTTACACATGCGCTATCACGAATTTCCACAGCGTTAGTCGGGCCGCTACACTCGCGGCTCCGACTAGCTATCTAGGAGGGGCAGATGGCTCGGAAGCACCCAGATTGGAAGCCGGATTTCCTGCGAATGCACCGCGAGGAGATTGGGCTCACTCTGGAAGACACGGGGGAGAAGCTCCGCGAAATCGCGGAGAGACACGGCTTCAACATTGCCGCGAACTTCCAAACGATCTGGGGCCACGAAAAGGGTTCGGTATACCCCGGTCCGCATTACCGCCGGGCATACTGCCGCCTCTATCGTCGCAATGAGGCCCAACTCGGCTTCCGTAAAGCCCTGCCCGGAGAGGATGCCCCTGTGGAATCCGTGCCGGCGCCCGCTTCCGCTGAGCGAAAGCTCCCCGATCAACCGGACGCAGTACGTAAAGCGTTGAGCAGCATCCGCGAAGGTACCGACGACGTGGACAGCGAGACTCTGCGCAATCGTGTGGTCAACGCGTGGAGTCGCCACACAGCAGGGGCAAGCACTGACGGACCGACCGTGATCCTGGTAGGAGGGTATGCCGGATCAGGGAAGTCGGAGTTCGCGAAGTTCCTCGGCGGACTCACTGGTTGGCCGATCCTCGACAAGGACTCACTGACGCGCCCGCTGGTCGACCAGCTACTTGTCTCGCTGGGCGGAGAGGCGCACGACCGGAGTTCGGAGCTTTACCGGGAGAAGGTCCGCCCACTGGAATACCGGTGCCTCATGGAAGCTGCATGGGACAACCTGGATTGCGGAATCTCAGCAATCCTCGATGCCCCGTTTATAGCAGAATTCGCTCAACCCGAATGGATGCAGCGCTTCCAGAACCGTTGCCGATCAAAACGGGTTTCGGTCGCGACCATATGGGTCGAGTGCGACCTCGAATCGATGCGCGAATACATCGAATTCCGAGGTGCAGCACGTGACGCCTGGAAGATGGAAGCGTGGGAGGAATACGCGTCGGGGATCGATCTGAAGTTCCGTCCGCAGGGGCCGCACTTCGTTGTCGACAACAGCCTTGGCGCTGCCGTCGCGCTGGTCGACGAAGCGCGCGACGTACTGAGCGGCGGTGGGCTGTGATGTCGTCCGGCGTGATCCTGTACGGGCCGCCCGGCTCCGGCAAGGACACCATCACCAGTGAACTGACGCGGCTCCGTCCTGAGTTCGCTCTGTTCGAGCGACTCAAGGCCGGTCCCGGGCGTACGAGGGGCTACCGGCTCACGACCGTCGACCACATTGAAGAGCTGTCGCGCGCAGGAGGACTCCTCTACCGCAACGCCCGCTACGACGCTGAGTACGCCATCGATCGGCAGGGCGTCGCGACCTTGGTCGACGCCGACCGCATCCCGGTTCTACACATGGGGCAGGTCGTGGGGGCCGGTGCGGTGGCGGCCTTCCCCCTGCACTGGATTCGCGTGCTCCTATGGTGCCCCTTGGGTGTCACGGAGTCGCGTTCCATCAGCCGCGGAGACAAGGACGTGGAGGCTCGGGTGAAGGTCTGGCACGAGACCCGAGAGGATCTGTTGGCCCACGAAACCGAGCCTTGGACCCTCATTCTCCGGACCGACCAACTGAGCCCCACCGAGTCCGCCAACGCCATCATCGACGCCCTCGCGGCCTGTGCCTCAGCCGAGAGCCGGAACGTCCGGGAGCTTGTCGGATGACGACGCTCGGCATCCTGCACCCGGGCAGCATGGGAGCCGCCATCGCCGCACAGGCGCGGCGCTGCGGTGCTGAGGTTCTGTGGTGTCCGGCCGGACGCAGCACGAGCAGCAAGGAACGAGCGGAGCGATACGGCCTCACGCCGGTACACGCGTTGAGCGAGATGACCGATCGAGCCGACATCATCCTGAGCCTGTGCCCGCCGGCCGCCGCCGAAGACGTGGCGCGGAGCGTCACGGCTTGCTCGTACGCCGGAATCTACGTCGATGGGAACGCCGTTTCCCCCGCGACGATGGCCAACGTGAGCGCCATCGTGCGGCGCTCTGGGGCGACTGCCGTCGACGGCTCCGTGATCGGATCTCCGCCGTCGGACTCGAAGAGCCCTCGCCTCTACCTGTCCGGTCCAGCCGACGCACTGCGCCCGGTGGCCCAGCTCTTCGACGGGAGCGCTGTTCAAGCACGTCCCCTATCGGGCGAGGTCGGGCAGGCGTCCGCGCTCAAGCTCTCGTACAGCAGCTACCAGAAGGCCAGCCGCGTTCTGGCCGCGGTCGCCTACGCTCTGGCCAGTGACCATGGGGTGGAGGCGGAGCTACTCGACATCGCCGAAGGCCGTACGACCAGCTACCTGGCAGAGACCGCGTACTTCCCGAAGGTCGCCGCTCGGTCATGGCGCTGGGGCCCGGAGATGAATGAGGCGGCGGACGCTCTCGAAGAGGCGGGCCTCCCCTCTGACCTGGCCGATGCCGCAGCCGCCGTGATGGCGCGGTGGGCAGGTCTCAAGGACACGTCGCCGGATCTCGCACTCGTACTAGAGGAGCTGCACACGGGCCCGCACGGCGAGCCGACCTAGCCCGTTGTCCCTTGTAGTACCTCGATGGCCTCCGCTATGCCCGGCACCATGACGTCGGGCTTGCGGAGGCCATCGGCCCATTCACGGCCATTGGCCACCCAGAGTGTCCGCAGTCCCGCCGCCCTCGCCCCATCTATGTCCGTCTCGGGGTTGTCGCCGACCATCCACCCTCCAGCGCTGAGCGACGCGCCGCACTCCGCCGCTGCAGCCTCGAAGAGACGACGCTCCGGCTTTCGCGCCCCTACCTCACCCGAGACGCAGATGCCGTCGAAGAGCGGGGCCAGACCGGTCGCAGCGAGCTTGGCGCGCTGGATGTCCCCCGCGCCGTTCGTCACGATGCCGATGGTCCACCCCGCGCCGCGGAGCGATTCAAGCCCTTCGCGGGCCCCGGGGACACAGCGCACCGACCGCGCGACGCCATCGACGTACTCGTGCCAGAGGTCGCCCGGGTCGTCGCTGAGACCGAGGGTCGCCCCCAGGCCCACGAAGTCCTCAGGCTGTGCCCGCTCGCGGAGCCGATCGCAGATCACCTTCTCCGTCTCCTGGGGCAGGGAGCGCGAGCGCACGAAGGCACTAGCCCAGCGATCAAGGCCCGCGTCGCGGTCGATCAGGGTGTTGTCGAGGTCGAAGAGTGCCAGCACAACGCGACGGTACGCGAGCAAGGTAGGCATCTCACACCTCTTTCAGGAAGCTCCCACAGGGGGCCAAACGCAACAGTCTGCGTCGGACCGTCGTGGACAACCACGGACTGAGACACAGGGCGTCGGGCGAAGGTGGTCGCTTGCACCACGGGCGAGGCCCGGACGGACTGTCCGGGTCTCTTACGTCGTGCAGAGGTCAATCGCTGGGCCGTCTCTGGGCCGTCCGAAGGCGCCCGGGGACGACCAACAACGACCGCCAACCACCACTCCCCCGCAGGTCAACGCTGCGACGCATTTCAGGGAAGGAGGTAGTCAGCCCCTGACATCAGTTCTTCGGGTTCTGAGGCGTTCGCGGGCGGGCCGGGCGGTCCCCGGCCGCCGCGCGTTCACCCGTCCAGCCGTGCCGTAAGGGTGTGAAAGGACCGCCGCTCGATGAAGTGCGGGTGGACCGGTCGCGGTACGCCGTCCACGAGGTCGACCCCGCACAGAAACAAATCCGGCCGGTCGGTGAGCAGCTCGAAGTCCCGCAGGCCGTCCTCGAAGGGGCAGATCACGCCGGGCTCGCGGGTGGAGTCGATGATCAGCACATGGCTGTGCGCCGCCACCGGGGTCCGCCGGGCCCAGGCCACCACGGCCTCGTCCGGGACACCCGCGTCCAGCGCGAGCGTCCGGTGCGGCAGCCCCTGCCACCGGATGCCGGCCCCGGCCCATGGCAGCGTGCACAGATACGCGTCGAAGGCCGCCGAGAGCTCGGCCGTGCCCAGCGATGCCCCGCGTTCGGCGATCCAGGCCGCCGCTCTCCCGTCGCTTCGCACGTCCGGAGGCTAACGCAGGGCGGGTCCCGGTACGGCCGTACGTCCCCGGGGCCGGGCGGCGGCGGAATTCGCCCGGCCCGGCCGCTTCCCCCTGCTGCCGTCGCGCCATGACGTACCGAAGGGGCGGTGCCGCGTAGGCGCCCCTCCGCCGTACGCGGCGACATTCCTCTCCGCGACCACGGCCGGCAGCGGTTTCCGGCCCTCGATGGTCTCTCCGGCACCTGTGTGGCGCATCTGCGCAGGCTGGAACGTACCCGGCGGGGTCCGGGCGCGACGGCCGAAGCCTTCTGGCACCTGGCGGCCCCCGCGCGCCTGCCGGCCGGTGCCTGTGCCCACGGCCGTCGCGATGCGGGCTGTTCCTGCCGGGAATGCGAGGGCGGGCTGGGCTACGCCGCGACGTATTACCGGTCGGTGCTCGAAACGGTTCTGCTCCGGCTGCCGAAGAAGTCGGCCCGTGAGCTGCGCGCCCGGGTGCGGGCCTTGGATGCCCGGATTCCGGCCAAGGCGGTGGAGGTCCACGCCGGTGCCCCGGACGCGCTCTGGTGGGAGCGGCGGTGGTGGGCCGGTGGCGGGGCGGCGCGCTGTCCGGAGTGGACGTGGGCCCGGTCGTGCACCGAGCGGCCGAGGCGGTCGGGGATCGCTTTGCGGCCGAGGATGACCGTGTCCGCTCAGCCGGCCCCTGACGGTCGTGGCGGCCGTTGGCAGCGGGGGCAGAAGTAGCTGGAGCGGTTCATCCAGGGGCGGCGGCGGATGGGGGTGCCGCAGCGGCGGCAGGGTTCGTCCTCGCGGCCGTAGGCGTCCAGGGAGCGCTCGAAGTAGCCGGACTCGCCGTTGACGTTGACGTAGAGGCTGTCGAAGCTGGTGCCGCCGACGGCGAGGGCGGCGTTCATCACGTCCCGTACGTGACCGAGCAGCTCGGCGGTGCGGGGGCGGGTGAAGGTGGCGGTGGGGCGTTCGTAGTGGAGCTTGCTGCGCCACAGCGCCTCGTCGGCGTAGATGTTGCCGACGCCGCTGATCAGGGACTGGTCGAGCAGGGCCCGCTTGATGGTGGTCCGGCGGCGGCGCAGCGCGTCGTGGAATGCGGCGTCGTCGAAGGCCGCATCGAGGGGGTCGCGGGCGATGTGGGCGATGACGTCGGGGAGGTGGTCCGGGTCGCCGGGGACGGTGTCGTGGAGGGAGAGGCCGCCGAAGGTGCGCTGGTCGACGAAGCGGAGTTCGGTGCCGAGGTCGTCGGCGAAGCGGATGCGGATGCGCAGGTGCTTCTCGTCGGGGGCGTCCTCGGGCTGGACCAGCAACTGGCCGCTCATGCCGAGGTGGGCGAGGATCGCCAGGCCGTGGGTCACGGAGGGGGTGACTAGGGGGCCGATGCCTTCGGCGGCGGTCACTGCGGCGGGGCCGCCGCCGGTGACCGGGAGCCAGAGGTATTTGCCGCGGCGGCGTGCCGCGGCGATGCCCAGGCCCGTGAGGCGGGCGGCGAAGTCGGCCGCGCCGGCGGTGTGGCGGCGGATCGCGCGCGGGTGGCGGACCTCGACGGTGTCGATGGTGCGGCCGCTGATCCATCGCTGGAGGCCGCGGCGTACGACCTCGACCTCGGGCAGCTCGGGCACGGGGAAGCTCCTCACGATCCTCGGATACGGCCGGGGAGACGGCCTCGGGAAAGACTTCTGACCCCGTCCGGAGCGGTCGGGCCGCCCTGGACGGGGTCAGAAGAGGTGATTCAGTGTGCCGACGACCCGGGGTCGTCGGAAGCCGGAGCCGCATCAGGCTGCGCGGTGGTGGCCGCTCCGGTGGAGCCGGCGTCGGGTCCCGGCGACGCGTCGTCGCCGGAGGCCGACTCCTTGGCCTTGGCCGCTTCGTCCGCGGCGGCGCGAATGGCGCGCCACGCGGATTCGGCCGCCTGCTGCTCGGCTTCCTTCTTGCTGCGGCCGGTGCCGGTGCCGTACGAGACACCACCGACGCGGGCGGCAGCAGTGAAGGTCTTCTCGTGGTCCGGGCCGGTCTCGGTGACCAGGTATTCCGGAACGCCGAGGCCTTCGGTCGCGGTGAGTTCCTGGAGGCTCGTCTTCCAGTCCAGGCCCGCGCCCAGGCTGGAGGACTTCTCGATGAGCGGGTCGAAGAGCCGGTGTACCAGCTCGCCGGCCGCGTCGAGGCCCTGGTCCAGGTAGACGGCGCCGATCACCGCTTCGAGGGTGTCGGCGAGGATGGAGGCCTTGTCCCGGCCGCCCGTGCCTTCTTCGCCCCGGCCGAGGCGGATGAAGGCGCCGAGGTCGAGGCCGCGGCCCACCTCGGCAAGCGCACGCGAGTTGACCACCGCGGCCCGCAGTTTGGCCAGCTGGCCTTCGGGCAGGTCGGGGTGGATGCGGTACAGCGTGTCGGTGACCACCAGGCCGAGCACCGAGTCCCCGAGGAACTCGAGCCGCTCGTTGGTGGGCAGACCGCCGTTCTCGTATGCGTACGAGCGATGCGTCAGCGCACGCACCAGAAGGGCGGACTCGAGCTTGTACCCGAGCCGCCCTTCCAGAAGCGTGTGGGACGAGGCTGTGTCCGCCGGAGATTCATCCCCGCGCTTGCGAGGAGACGGATTGGCGTCTTCCGCCTTCTTGGGGCTAGACACGGTGCCTGTCACCAGCCGCTCAGACCTCGAGGACCTGGCGCTTGTTGTAGGTGCCGCAGCTCGGGCACGCGATGTGCTGCAGCTTCGGCTCGTGGCAGCTAGCGCATGCCACCAGGGTGGGGACCGCAGCCTTCCACTGCGACCGGCGGTGGCGCGTGTTGCTGCGCGACATCTTCCGCTTCGGAACAGCCACGGCTACTTCTCCTGAGGTTCATCCCCGCCGTTGCGGGGAACGTTGTCCTTCTCGTCGTCCTGGTTGGTCCCGACGAGTCCCTGCAGTGCCGCCCAACGTGCGTCGACGGCGTCATGGTGGTGGTCCGGGTCGTCCGCGAGCCGCGCTCCGCAATCGGAGCACAGGCCCGGGCAGTCGTCCTGGCACACCGGCTGCAGCGGCAGTGACAGCACCACCGCATCCCGCAGCACGGGTTCGAGGTCGAACAGGTCGTCCTCGATGAAGAAGGTGTCTTCCTCGTCCTCGGCGTCGTCGCCGGACTCCGCGGGGCGGCTCCGGTCATCGGCGTCGGGGTAGGAGAACATCTCCTGGAAGTCCGCTTCGAGCTCTCGCTCCAGCGGCTCCAGACACCTTACGCACTCCCCCTTCACGGCCGCACGGGAGGTGCCTGTGACAAGCACCCCGTCCATGACCGATTCCAGGCGGAGGTCGAGCTCGACCGGGGCACCCTCGGGTACTCCGATGACCTCATTGCCGAGGTCCCGGGGGGCCTCGACGGTGCGGGAGAGCCGCTTGAGCGTGCCGGGACGACGCCCCAGCTCGCGTGTATCGAACACGAGCGGGGAACGGTGGTCTAGGCGGGCGTTGATGGCTTCCTGCTTTCTGTACTGCGCTACGAGCCGCCCGAGATCCGATGGATATGCGGGCAGCAGAGATCGCGAACGTAGACGCGACCGAACAGCCAGGATACTGGACGGGCCCCGATAGGCCCAATCCGCTTCCGGCCCCTCCGGGGCGGTTACTGGCGCCGCTGTTCGTACTGCTCTTCGTACTGCCGGATCTGGTCCATGTTGATCATGCCGGTGTCGAAGAGGCTGGTCTCGTCCAGCGCCCCGGCCTGGGCATTCGGGTCGTGAGGGGCGTGCTGGGGCTGCGGCGGTGGCTGCTGCTGGAGGTAGGCGTTGGGGTCGTAGCCCTGCTGCTGGGCCTGCTGCTGCCAGTCGTAGCCGTACGGATCCTGGTGGTGCTGGGTGTACGGAACCTGCTGCGGCTGCTGATAGCCGTAGGCGTCCTGCTGCTGGTAGGCCGCCGGGTCCGCGTAATAGTCCTGCTGGAGCTGGTCCTGCGGCTGGAGCGGCTGCTGGGGGTCCGGGAACTGCTGGTGCTCCTGGGGCTGGGGCGGGGCCTGTGGCACGGCCTGGGGCGGCTGCGGGTCCTGGCCGGCGCCGATGCCCGCGAGCCCGGCGAGATACTCGGCGTCCGCCTGCACCTGGCCGGCCTGGGCGTCGCCCGCCGTCGCCAGATGCACCGCGAGCTCGTCGATCGCCTGCGCGCCCTGGAGCTTGTCGCGGCCACGGCCGACCGCCTCCAGCGTCTTGGTCAGGACGGCCTGGAAGGCGCCGAACTTGGCGTCCACATAGGCGTCGGCGCGCTGCTTGAGGGTCTCCGGGTCGGCGCTGCGCTCGGGGGCCTCGGCGTCCACGTAGCCCTGCTCGTCCAGCCCCGGGCCGCGGCCGAGCAGCTTCTCGCGGCCGCGGTCGACGGAGCCGATGGTCTTGGTGAGGACGACCTCGAAGTTGGCGAGCTTGGAGTCGACGTAGTCGTCGGCCTCGGCGCGGATCTCCTCGGCCTCGCGGCGGGCCTCGGCCAGGATGCGGTCGGCCTCGTCCTGGGACTGCCGGGCGACCTCGGTGTCGGAGATCAGCGACCCGCGCTGGGCGTGCGCGGACTCGATGATCCGCTCCGCCTCGGCCCGCGCCTCCTCGACCATCTGCTCGCGCCCGCCGAGCAGCTCCTGTGCCTGGGCGAGGGAGCCGGGCAGGGCCGCCCGTACCTCCTCGAGCAGGGCGAGCAGCTCGGCGCGGTTGACCACGCACGAGGCCGACATGGGCACGGACCGGGCGCTGCCGATGGTCCCGACGATGTCGTCGAGCTTCTTCTGCACGTCCACCTTGGACTCGCCACTCTCTGAAGGGATGGAACGAGGGAACGGGACGACTGTACGACCACGGAGCCCCGGCCCGACACCTACTGACACTTCGTCAGGGCGGTGGCCGGCGGGCGCGTGGCGCGGCGGGTCACCGCTTGTTGCGCAGGCGCTCGGTCAGGGCGTCGAGGACGAAGGGCGGGACCAGGTGGGAGACATCGCCGCCCCAGGCCGCGACCTCCTTGACGAGGCTGGAGGAAAGGAAACTGTAGGTGGGGTTCGTGGGGACGAAAAGGGTCTCCACGCCGGACAGCCCGTTGTTCATCTGGGCCATCTGCAGCTCGTAGTCGAAGTCGCTGACGGCGCGCAGGCCCTTGACGATGGCGGGGATGTCGCGCTGCTTGCAGAAGTCGACGAGCAGGCCGTGGAAGGACTCGACCTCGACATTGCCGTACTCGGCGGTGGCCCGGCGGATCAGATCGATCCGCTCGTCGACCGTGAACAGGCCCTGCTTCGACTGATTGATCATCACGGCGACGTGGACGACGTCGTACAGCTTGGAGGCACGGGCGATGATGTCCAGGTGCCCGTTGGTGATGGGGTCGAACGACCCCGGACAGACGGCGCGGCGCAACTTCGTCTCCTCGCTCTGCGGTCCGGTGCTCTGCGGTCCGGTCATGACACGCTTGTTGACGTCGATTCGGCGGACGTCGAAGCGGCGCGACCGTACCAAAGCGTGGCCTCGCCGTAGCGACGGGCCTTGATCGCTTCGAATCCCTCAGGCCAGGGGAACGTGCCGCTTCTGGTGCTGCGTTCCACGGTGACGAGTGCCTCCTCCGCAAGCCACCCTTGGCCACGGAGTGTGAGCAGAATCTCGCGAAGATCGGCGTCGGTGGCGGCGTAGGGCGGGTCCAGGAAGACGATGTCGTACGGGTCGCCCGGGGCCGGGGTCGCGATGGCCTGCTCGGCCTTGCCGGTGCGCAGTTCGGCGCCTGGGAGGCCGACGGAGCGGATGTTCTCGCGGATGGTGCGGGCGGCGCGGGTGTCGGCCTCGACCAGCAGGACGTGCGCGGCGCCCCGGGAGAGCGCCTCCAGGCCGACCGCTCCGGAGCCGCCGTAGAGGTCGAGGACCCGGGCGCCGGCCAGGGGTCCGTCGAGCGACTCCCAGGTGGAGAACAGGCCCTCGCGCGCCCGGTCGGAGGTGGGGCGGGTGCCGTTTCCCGGTGGTACGGCCAGGCGGCGGCCGCCGGCCGTACCGGCGATCACGCGGGTCATGGGCCCGTCCTTACGTTGTGCGTGGGGTGGAGATGACGCGGGGAGCCGGGTGGGCTCCGGTCCCACGATATTCGGTCGTCGCGCGGCCGGCGCCGGGCGACGGCTCCCGGCGCCGTACGGGACGGGTGATCGATCTCACCCCGGGGCCGCGCCCGTCCCGTCGCGTGCCGCCCGTCCCGTCCGTCTCATCCCTTGTCCAGATACTGCTCCCGTGCGTCGTCCAGCAGGGCCGACAGCGCGATCCGCAGCTCGGGATAGGCGGCGAGCTCGGGATCGGCCGTGACGACGGCGGTGGCCTCCTCCCGGGCGGCCGCGATGACCTCCTCGTCCTCGATGACCGCGAGCATCCGCAGCGACGAGCGGACGCCGGACTGCGCCTGCCCCAGGACGTCGCCCTCACGGCGCTGCTCCAGGTCGATCCGGGAGAGTTCGAAGCCGTCGAGGGTGCCGGCGACGGCCGCCAGCCGGGCGCGTGCCGGGCTGGCCTCGGGCATCTCGCTGACCAGCAGGCACAGGCCGGGGGCGGAGCCACGGCCCACCCGGCCGCGCAGCTGGTGCAGCTGGGAGACGCCGAAGCGGTCGGCGTCCATGATCACCATGGCGGTGGCGTTCGGGACGTTCACGCCGACCTCGATGACGGTCGTCGCCACCAGCACATCCAGCCGGCCGGCCGCGAACTCCCGCATCACCTCGTCCTTGTCGTCCGGGGCCATCCGGCCGTGCAGCACCGCCACCCTGAGGCCCTGGAGCGGTCCCCTGGCCAGCTGCTCGGCGATATCCAGCACCGCCAGCGGCGGCCGCTTCTCCTCGATGTCCTCCGGTGAACTCTCCTTCGCCGCCGCCTCCTTGGCGCCCTTCTTCGCCCCCTTGGGGGCGTCCTCCTCGTCGCCGATCCGGGGGCACACCACATAGCCCTGATGGCCGGCCGCCACCTCTTCGCGGACCCGCTCCCAGGCGCGCGCCAGGAAGTGCGGTTTGTCCTTGGCGGGCACCACATGGCTGGCGATCGGCGAGCGGCCGGCGGGAAGTTGGTCCAGTACGGAGGTCTCCAGGTCACCGAAGACGGTCATGGCGACCGTGCGCGGGATCGGCGTCGCCGTCATCACCAGGAGGTGCGGCGGTTGCTTTCCCTTGCCCCGAAGGGCGTCCCGCTGTTCGACGCCGAAGCGGTGCTGTTCGTCGACCACGACCAGGCCCAGGTCGTGGAACTGCACCTTGTCCTCGATCAGCGCATGCGTGCCGATGACGATGCCCGCCTCGCCGGTGACCAGGTCGAGCAGCGCCTGGCGGCGGGCCGCGGCCCCCATGGAGCCGGTCAGCAGCACCACTTTGGTGCCCTGTTCGGCGCCGCCGAGCATCCCTCCCTCGGCGAGCTCGCCCATCATCTCGGTGATGGAGCGGTGGTGCTGCTGGGCGAGGACCTCGGTCGGCGCGAGCATCGCCGCCTGGCCGCCGCTGTCGACCACGCCGAGCATGGCGCGCAGCGCGACCATGGTGTTGTGGGTGACGGTGAAGTGGTCGGTCACATAGGCGTGGTCGGGGTGGGCGACGCTGATGCACTGGACGGGCTTGCGGCCGACGTGCTCGATGGCCTCGATGGTGCGGCGGAAGCCTTCGGCTCCGGTGGACGCCGGGTCCGGCAGCGCCACGTGGACGTTCGCGCCGTCACTCCCCCGCTCGATCCGGGCGCGGCCGCCCAGGGAACGCACCAGCCAGGCGAGGTCGCCGGCCAGCGGGGCGGGCGCCGCGCGGAACACCGCGTCGGCCCCCAGGGGCCGGCCCCCGGCGTCCATCAGGCCCCGCACCACGGCCAGCCGGTCCTTGAGCGGTGCGTTGCGGTAGGCCTCCGGGACGCGGCCGGCCGGGCCGCCCTCGGCGCCGGCTGCCAGCGCCTTCCCCAGGTCGTACGGGTCGAGCGGCCGCGCCCCTCCGCCCTCCAGGTCCACCGGTGCGGCCGGCGCGATGGACCACTTGGGCCGGCCGTCGGGGCGCAGCAGACCGGCCCGTAGCTCGCGGGTCGTCAGCACCCGCTCGCCCGTGTCGCGGGACCCGACGATCCACAGGTGCTCGTCATCGCACTCCACGGAGCTGCCGTCCGACAGCACCAGCCGCCACACTTCCCGCTCGCCCTGCGGGAAGACGCCGTCCACCAGGGCGAGCTCGCCGCTCGGCACCACCACCTCGGTGCCGACGGTCATCTCCCCCATCGGCCGGAAGCCCTGCGGTGTCAGCACCAGGGCGTCCAGCGGCTGCGCCTTGCCGGAGCCGACCTCGCCCTGGAGGAGGCGGTGCATGGGGTGGTTCGTGGCGAGGTCGTCGAAGATCTCCCGGCTGACCTTCTGCTGGCCGTCGGTGAGGGTGAAGGGGAGTTTGGCGTCGAAGGCGTCGAGGATGCCTCCGTCGGTCAAGGTCCTCGGTACGGCCGGGAGTTGGGTCTCGGCCAGGCGGCGCCGGGCGAGCGCCACCTGGAGGACGAAGGCCTCGTCCCATTTGAGGCGGGCGCGGGCGTCGGCGATATCGGCCTTGGTCGCCGGCCGGTGGATCTTCAGCAGCGACTCGGTGAGGGGGATCAGGTCGCGGCCCGCGCGCAGCGCGTCCGGCAGCGGGTCGATGGCGTCCTGGGCGCTGGGCAGCACCGCGTCGACGGCCTTGGCGATCTTCCAGGAGGCCATCTGCTGGCATGCCGGGTAGATCGGCAGCAGCTGGTTGGCGAAGGCGTCGACGGCGCCGCTGCCGGCCTCCTCGTCGAGGAGCTCGTATTCGGGGTGGGCGAGCTGGAGTTTGTGGTTGAAGACCGAGACCTTGCCGGCGAACATCGCGCGCCGGCCGGGCAGCAGCTCCTTGTGGGGCTTGTGGATGCCCTTGCCGAAGAAGACCAGCCGGAGCCGGCCGCTGCCGTCGGTGAGGGTGACCTCCAGCCGCTGACCGCGGCCGCCGTTGAACTTGTGCACCCGGGCGTCCGAGACCTGGGCGACGACCGTGACATGTTCGTCCAGCGGCAGGTCCGCGAGGCGGGTCAGCTCACCGCGCTCGGCGTAGCGCCGCGGGTAGTGGTGCAACAGATCGCCGACCGTGTGCAGGTCGAGATGCTCGGCCAGCACCTTCGCGGTGCTGCCGCCGAGGATTTTCTTCAGGGGTTCGTCGAGCGCTGCCACGTGTCCATTGCACACCACGGGTCTGACATTCGGGGTTCACCGAGCCCCGCAGCGCGGGAATCGGGCCCGGCGGGACCGGAACAGGCACGCCGGGGCGGTGGCGACGACGCGGTCACTCCACCCCGATGAGCAGCGGCGCCGCGTGCTGCCCGCCTTCGTAGACGACGGTGTCGACGGCCAGATGGCGCTCGCGGACATGGCGTTCGAGCCGGTCCGCGAGGGAATCGGGGATGTCGGTGCCGAGGACGAGGGTGACCATTTCGCCGCCCGCGGAAAGCATCCGGTCCAGCACCGTCATCGCGGTTGCGGTGAGGTCGGAGCCGATCACCGCGACATCGCCGTCGATCAGCCCGAGGACGTCGCCGGCCTGGCAGACGCCGGCCATCGTCCAGGACTGCCGCTCGGCGACGGCCAGCTCGGCGTAGCGGGTGGCGCCGGCGGCGGAGGTCATCGCGACGACGTCCTCGTCGAAGCTGCGCCCCGGCTCGTGCACGGCCAGCGCCGCGATGCCCTGTACAGCGGAGCGGGTGGGGATCAGGGCGACGCGTACGCCTTCGGTGCGGGCCTGTTCGGCGGCGGCCGCGGCGGTGTGCCGCAGTTCGGGGTCGTTGGGCAGCAGCATCACCTCGCGGGCGTGTGCCTGGCGGATCGCCTGGAGCAGTTCGCCGCTGGCGGGGGGTTCGCCGGGGCGTACCGAGACCGCGGTCGCGCCCGCTTCGGTGCAGAGTCCGGCGAGCCCGGCGCCCGGCACCACGGCGACGACGGCCCGCGCCGCCATTTCGGGTTCCTTGGTGCGGGTGGCACCGCCGAAGTGGGTGATGCGGATCCGGTACGGGCGGCCTGCTTCGATGCCGGCCTCCACGGCGGCGCCCGCGTCGTCGACGTGGACGTGGACGTTCCAGAGGCCGTCGCCGCCGACCACCACGAGGGAGTCGCCCAGCCCGTCGAGGCGGGTGCGCAGCCGTGCCACGGCGCCGTCGTCGGCCTCCAGGAGGTAGATCACCTCGAAGGCGGGTCCGTCTCCGTCGATGGCGGCGCAGGTGTCGGCCCCGGTTGCGGCCCGGCCGCCCGCCTCGGGGAGGGGGGCGTCGGCCCGTACGGTGACGGGCGCCGCCGAGACCTCGCCGGACAGTGCGTCGGCGAGCGCGCCGAGCAGGGCGACCAGACCGCAGCCGCCGGCGTCCACGACGCCCGCGCGGCCGAGCACCGCGAGCTGGCCGGGGGTGGCCTTGAGGGCGCTGCGGGCGCCGTCGTGGGCGGCCCGTGCGATGTGGGCGGCGTCTCCGGTGGCGCGTTCCGCCGCGTCGGCGGCGGCGGTCGCCACGGTCAGGACGGTGCCCTCCACCGGGTGTGCGACGGCCTCGTAGGTCGATGCGGCGGCCCGGCGCAGCGCCCTGCGCAGCGCGTCGGCGGGGCCGTCTGTGCCATCGGGGCCGTCGGAGCCGTCGGACGGCTCGTTCCCTGACGCCAGGACCTCCGTCATGCCGCGCAGCAGCTGCGCGAGGATGGTGCCGGAGTTGCCGCGGGCGCCGATGAGGGCGCCGTGGGCCATGGCTCCGATGGCGTCGGCGAGGCGGGGTGTGGTCCCGGTGGAGGCGTGGCCGTCGAAGGCGGCCTCGACGGCGCGGGTGGCGGATTCGAGGGTCAGGTAGAGGTTGGTGCCGGTGTCACCGTCGGCCACGGGGTAGACGTTGATCGCGTCGATGCGCTCGCGCTCCCGGCCGAGCGCCTCCAGGGCCAGCCCGCACCAGGCGCGTACCGCGGCGGCGTCGAGCGGGTAGGGCACATCGTCCTCCTGGGTCACGGGATGCATCGCACAGTAGCCGCGCTGCGGCGGGGAGGCCGGGGCGGGGGCCCGGGGCTGCGTGATAGTTTCGTTCTACGGGAGCGGCCGTTGTATGCTGCTCCGGTTGCCCGATGAAAATC
Source organism: Streptomyces sp. NPDC101227 (assembly GCF_044767545.1). Lineage (NCBI taxonomy): Bacteria > Bacillati > Actinomycetota > Actinomycetes > Kitasatosporales > Streptomycetaceae > Streptomyces > Streptomyces sp. NPDC101227. The sequence goes on from NZ_JBIWOD010000015.1 coordinate 177,362, forward strand.
GGGCCATTCCTCTCCTGACGGTGCCGGTCGGGTAATGCACTCGGCTCGTCAGGATTTCACCGTAAGTGCATCTGAAGTCTTTGGAGTGACCCGTGGCTGCCAACTGCGACGTCTGCGGCAAGGGGCCGGGCTTCGGCAAGAGTGTCTCGCACTCGCATCGCCGTACCAACCGTCGTTGGAACCCCAACATCCAGACGGTGCGTGCAGTGATCGGGCGCACGCCGAAGAAGCTGAACGCCTGCACCTCGTGCATCAAGGCCGGCAAGGTCTCGCGCTGACGTCTACGCCGTAGCGCAGCCCAGCCGGTTGCTTGTAAAGCCGGTCCACCTTCATGGTGGGCCGGCTTTCGCCGTTCCCGGGGCCGGGGCTGCCACACCCGGCCCCCGGCCCCTAGGGGCTGCTAGGCCCGCAGGCGCCAGCCGTGGTCGACGGGCCCGATGCCCGCGCCCAGCCGGAAGCCGGCCGCGATGGCGCCGTTGACGTAGTCCTTCGCGGCGGCTGCGGCCTGCGGGACGGTGTCGCCCTTGGCGAGCTGCGCGGCGATCGCGCTGGCGAGGGTGCAGCCGGTGCCGTGGGTGTGCCGGTTGTCGTGGCGGGGGGCGCGCAGCCAGTGTTCCTCGGTGCCGTCGGTGAGCAGGTCGACGGCCTCGTCGGCGTCAGCTGCCAGGTGGCCGCCCTTGATGAGGGCCCAGCGCGGTCCGAAGCCGAGGATCGCGGCGGCGGCCCGCCGCATATCTGCCTCCTCCCGGACGTGTACGCCGGTGAGCTGGGCGACCTCGTCCAGGTTGGGGGTGGCAACGGTGGCGGTCGGCAGCAGCTTGGTGCGGACCGCGTCGAGGGCGGAGGCGGCGAGCAGGGAGTCGCCGTGCTTGGAGACGCCCACGGGGTCGACGACGACCGGGACCGTCAACCCGGCGAGGAGCCCCGCGACGGTCTCGACGAGTTCGGCCGAGGAGAGCATCCCGGTTTTGACGGCCTGGACGCCGATGTCGTCGACGACGCTGCGGAACTGGGCGCGTACGGCCTCGGCGGGCAGTTCCCATGCGCCCTGCACGCCCAGCGAGTTCTGGGCGGTGACGGCGGTGAGCACGCTCATGCCGTGGGTGCCGAGCGCCAGCATCGTCTTGAGGTCGGCCTGGATGCCCGCGCCGCCGCCGGAGTCGGATCCGGCGACGGTCAGGACGCGTGGCGGTATCGGCGAAGGGCTCTGCGGGGGACTGTGCGTACGGCTCTGCATACGGCCGAATCTACTCGCCCTCCCGTCACCCGACCTCCGCCCCCAGAAGACGCCGCTACGCGCCGACCGCACCTCCCCGTCACCCGACCTCCGCCCCCAGAAGACGCCGCTACGCGCCGACCCCGCTACTCGTTGTCCCCGAAGTGGTCCCAGCCGGCCTTCGCCCAGGGGGCGCCGTCGACGGTGACCTGGGGCAGCGCGGAGGGATTGAGCACCTCTCCGATGACCTTCCAGCGGGCGGGCAGTTTCACGTCCGGGGGGAAGGTGGCGACGATGGCGTGGTCCTCGCCGCCGTTGAGCACCCACTGCATGGGGTCGACGCCGACGGCGGTGCCGATGTCGGACATCTGGGAGGGGATGTCGATCGCGGCGGAGCGCAGGTCGATGCGGACCTTGCTGGCCTCGGCGATGTGCCCGAGGTCGGCGACGAGTCCGTCGCTGACGTCGGTCATGGCGGTGGCGCCGAGTCCGGCGGCCGCCGGGCCCGCGTGGTACGGGGGTTCGGGCCGGCGGTGGGCCTCGACGAAGGCGCGCGGTGAGCGGAAGCCTCGGGAGAGGACGGCGTGCCCGGCGGCGGACCAGCCGAGCCAGCCGGTCACCGCGACCACATCGCCGGGCTGGGCGCCGCCGCGGGTGACCGGTTCGGCGTTGCGCAGATCGCCGAGGGCGGTGATGGCGACGGTGATGATCTCGCCGCGTACGACGTCGCCGCCGACGACCGCGGCGCCGGCCACCTGGCATTCGTCGCGCAGGCCGTCCATCAGCTCGGTCGCCCAGGTCGCGGGGAGTTCCGCGGGGACGACCAGGCCCAGCAGGATCGCGGTGGGCACGGCGCCCATGGCCGCGATGTCGGCGAGGTTCTGGGCGGCGGCCTTGCGGCCGACGTCGTAGGCGGTGGACCAGTCGCGGCGGAAGTGCCTGCCCTCCAGGAGGACGTCGGTGCTGGCCACCACTCTCCGGTCGGGCGCGGTGACCACCGCGGCGTCGTCGCCCGGCCCGATGCGTACGGCCGGGGTGGAGGTGAGCCGGGCGGTGAGCTCCTTGATCAGCCCGAATTCCCCCAGCTCGCCAACGGTGCCCTTCATGCTGTTGCCCTTCCCCTGCGTACGGACGGTCCGTACTTGGCTGACGACTGCGCCGCACTTGCCGCTTTCACCGCGCGGGTCTCCCCGCTCCGCACGGTGACGCGGTACCGTGGCGTCCCTTCTTCCCACATGATCCCGGTAGCCGCCCTGGAGGTCCCGTGGTACAGGCATACATCCTGATCCAGACCGAGGTCGGCAAGGCCTCTGCCGTGGCAGAGGTGATTGCGAAGATCCCTGGCGTACTGCAGGCCGAGGACGTCACCGGACCCTATGACGTGATCGTGCGGGCGCAGGCCGACACCGTGGATGAACTGGGCCGCATGGTGGTCGCCAAGGTCCAGCAAGTGGAGGGCATCACGCGTACCCTCACCTGCCCGGTGGTCCATCTCTAGCTCCCCCGTATGCTCGGCCGGGTGAAATCTGTGCGCCGCCGGTACCTGGCCCTGCCGGTGCTCACCGTGCTGTTCGCGGCGGTGAGCTGTTCTTCGTCGGATGTCGATGCCCCTTCCCCGCGGGGCGCGGCGGTACGGCATTGCCGGGCGCTCCACAAGGCGTTGCCGAAGACCGTGGACGGCCAAAAGCGCGGCGATGCGCAGCCGGACTCCGACTTCACTGCCGTCTGGGGCGATCCCGCCGTTCAACTGCGCTGCGGGGTGCCGAAGCCGGAGGTGCTGACGTACGGGAGTGAACATTACAACCCCGGCGCGGACGCGGCGGTGGTCGACGGCGTCCAATGGCTCTTCGAGAAGCGGGACGACGGCTATCGCTTCACGACCGTGCTGCGCAAGGCCTATGTCGAGGTGACCGTGCCCGGGGCGTACGCCCCCGAGGTCGATGTGCTCACCGACCTCGCGGGCGCCGTCAAGAAGTCCGTTCCGGAGGGCGTCTAGCTTCCGCTCAGCGCAGCCCCGTGGAACGGGTCAGCGCCGCCTGGAGCAGCCGGTCGATCAGCTCCGGGTAGCTCACGCCGCTCTCCTGCCACATCCGCGGGTACATGGAGATGGGCGTGAAGCCGGGCAGGGTGTTGATCTCGTTGATGACGAACTCGCCGTTGTCCTGGAGGAAGAAGTCCGCGCGGACCAGGCCCTCGCAGGAGGCGGCGTCGAAGGCGGCGACGGCCAGTTCCTGGACCTTCGCGGTCTGCTCGGCGGTCAGCGGCGCCGGGACGATGCCGTCGGCCGAGTCGATGTACTTGGCCTCGAAGTCGTAGAAGTCGTGGGCGGTGACCGGCGGGATCTCGGCCGGGGCGCTGGCGCGCGGGCCGTCCTCGAACTCCAGCACCCCGCACTCGATCTCGCGGCCGGTGAGCAGCGCCTCGACGATGACCTTGGGGTCGTGGCGGCGGGCCTCCTCGACGGCCTCGTCCAGGCCCGCGAGGTCGTTGACCTTGGTGATGCCGATGGACGAGCCGGCCCGTGCGGGCTTCACGAACAGCGGCCAGCCGTGTTCGGCGGCGAAGTCCACGATCTTCTTGCGGGCGGCCGCGGGGTCGTTGTCCCACTCGCGGGGGCGGATGACCTCGTAGGGGCCGACCGGCAGCCCGAAGGAGGTGAACACCCGCTTCATGTAGTCCTTGTCCTGGCCGACGGCGGAGGCGAGGACGCCCGAGCCGACGTAGGGGACGCCGGAGAGCTCCAGCAGGCCCTGCAGGGTGCCGTCCTCGCCGTACGGGCCGTGCAGCACGGGGAAGACGACGTCGACCTCGCCGAGGGCCTTGGGCACCGAGCCGGGCTCGCTGTAGACGATCTCGCGGTTGGTCGGGTCGACCGGGAGCACGATCCCGCCCTCGGTGGACTCGGCGAGCTCGGCCACGGTGGGCAGCTGCCGGTCGGTGATGGCCATCCGCTCGGGGTCGTCGGAGGTCAGCGCCCAGCGCCCGTCGGTGGTGATGCCGATGGGCAGCACGTCGTACTTCTCGCGGTCGATGGCGCGCATGACGGCGCCGGCGGTGACCACGGAGATGCCGTGCTCGGAGCTGCGGCCGCCGAAGACGACGGCGACGCGGGGCTTGTGGGAGGAGGTCTGGCTGCTCATAACGCGTTGAGAGTACCTGGTGAGGGGGCGCACGTCAGCGCTGAAGCGCCGGTCGTACCACAGCAACCGACAACGGCTCCTGCCCCGGTCCGCCACGCCGCGGGTCAACGCTCCGGCTTGGCGGTGCGCGACATCAGGTCCTTGAGGGCGACCATCGGCGGCTTGCCTTCGTGGACGATGTCCACGACCGTCTCGGTCAGGGGCATGTCGACGCCGTGCCGGCGCGCGAGGTCGAGCACGGACTCGCAGGATTTGACGCCCTCGGCGGTCTGCTTGGTGACCGCGATGGTCTCCTTGAGCGTCATGCCGCGGCCGAGGTTGGTGCCGAAGGTGTTGTTGCGGGACAGCGGCGAGGAGCAGGTGGCGACGAGGTCGCCCATGCCGGCCAGGCCCGCGAAGGTGTGTGCGTCGGCGCCCATGGCGAGGCCGAGCCGGGTGGTCTCGGCCAGGCCCCGGGTGATCAGGGAGGCCTTGGCGTTGTCGCCCAGGCCCATGCCGGTGGCGATGCCGACGGCGAGCGCGATGACGTTCTTGACCGCGCCGCCCAGTTCGCAGCCGACCACGTCGGTGTTGGTGTACGGGCGGAAGTACGGGGTGTGGCAGGCGGTCTGGAGCCGCTGGGCGACCGCTTCGTCGGCGCAGGCCACGACCGCCGCGGCGGGCTGGCGGGCGGCGATCTCCTTGGCGAGGTTGGGGCCGGTGAGCACCGCGACGCGTTCGGCGGGGACCTTGGCGACCTCTTCGATGACCTCGCTCATGCGCTTGGCGGTGCCCAGTTCGACGCCCTTCATCAGGGAGACCAGGACCGTGCCGTCGGCGAGGAGGGGCGCCCATTCGGTGAGGTTGGCGCGCAGCGTCTGCGAGGGGACGGCCAGGACGGTGAAGTCCGCGCCGCGGGCCGCTTCCGCCGGGTCGGTGGTGGCCCGTACGGACGCGGGGAGGGTGACCCCGGGCAGGTAGTCGGGGTTGGTGCGGCCGGTGTTGATGGCGTCGACGACGGCCGCGCGGCGCCCCCACAGGGTCACCTCGCATCCCGCGTCGGCGAGCACCATCGCGAATGCGGTGCCCCAGGACCCCGTGCCGTAGACGGCGCAGCGCGTCACTTGCCTTCATCCTCCTGTGCCTGCTGGGTGCTTCCCGCCCGCTCAGTGGCATCAACGGCCCCGCCGCAGCCAGGCTCCATGAGGGCGCTCGCGGCGGCCTTGGCGGCCTCGCGGGCGGCACGGCGCTCGCGGGCGATGGCCTTGCGGTAGTCGTACGGTTCGGCGGGCGCGGGCTCGTCGCGGAGCAGGGCCAGCTGCTCGGTGATGGCGGCCATGATGGTCTCGGTGACGGCGCGCAGCACCTCGGCGGTGGGCTCCTTGCCGTAGTACTCGCTCAGGTCGACCGGCGGTCCCGCCTTGACCTTCAGCATCTTGCGGGGGAAGAGCTGGAGCTTGTTCTCCTTGGCGTACGGCGGCATCGCCGCATTCGCGCCCCACTGGGCGACGGGGATGACGGGCGCCTTGGTCAGCAACGCGACGCGTGCGGCACCGGTCTTGCCCTGCATGGGCCACATCTCGGGGTCCCGGGTGAGGGTGCCTTCGGGATAGAAGGCGACGCATTCGCCCTTGTCGATGGCGGCGACCGCGGCACGGAACGCGGTGGCCGCGTCGGTGGTTTCCCGGTAGACGGGGATCTGGCCGGTGCCGCGCATCATCAGGCCGACAAAGCCGCTCTTGAAGAGGCCGGACTTGGCGAGGAATCGCGGGACCCGTCCGGTGTTGTACTGATAGTGCGCATAGGAGAGCGGATCAAGATACGAGTTGTGGTTGACCGCGGTGATAAAACCGCCGTCGGCCGGAATGTGCTCCATTCCCTGCCAGTCCCGCTTGAACAGAACCAAGAGCGGCGGTTTGCAGATGACCGCGGCCAAGCGGTACCAGAAGCCGATTCTGCGGCGGGACACTTGGACACCCTCCTTGTGGGACCTGCGAAGCTGCGCCGGGCCGGCAGCCGCACAAGTGTCGCTCCGGGTACCCGCTATGTCGAGAACACCGTAACCCCGCTGCTGTCGAACGGCGGCGGGTGCGGGTGAGAATGACGCAGATGCGAAGAGACGGAGCAGATAGCGCGGCGGACGCGGTCTGGAGTCTGGTGGTGCCGCTGAAACCGCTGGTACGGGCCAAAAGCAGGCTCTCGCAGGCGGCCGGTGAACACTTCCGGCCCCACTTGGCGCTCGCGTTCGCCCTGGACACCGTGGCCGCGGCGCTGGCCTGCGCCAATGTGCGTGATGTGGCGGTTGTCACGGACGATGCGGTGGCCGGGGAGCGTCTGGCGGCCCTGGGGGCGCGCATCGTGCCCGACACTCCGGCCCGCGGGCTCAACGCCGCGCTGGCGCACGGTGCGGCCGCGGTACGGGCGCGTCACCCCGGTGCGCCGGTGGCCGCGCTGAACGCCGACCTTCCGGCGTTGCGTCCGGCCGAGCTGGAACTGGTGCTCCATTACGCCGCGCTATTTCCTCGCGCATTTCTCGCGGATGCGGCGGATATCGGGACAACACTTCTCGGCGCGAGTTCCGGAGTGGAATTGGCACCCGCATTCGGCGGCGCTTCCCGGGCGCGTCACCTGGCGTCCGGAGCGCGGGAGATCACCGCGCTGGAGGTGCCGTCGGTACGCCGGGACGTGGACACCGGCGAGGATCTGCGGGCGGCGCTGGCGCTGGGCGTGGGCCCGCACACGGCCTGTCAGGTGCCGCGGCTGGCGCTCGGCGCCACGGCGGGCCCTGAGGGGCCGCCGTCCGGGCTCAGAGCGTCTGGAGGGTGATGAGCACGATCTTGCGGCCGTCGTCCTGGCCGGCTTCGGAAGCGCCGCCCCCGGCCGTCTCGTCCGCGAGCTCGATACGTACCCGCTGGCCGGGCCGCAGCAGCCGCAGGCCGCCGGCGTCAAAGGCCGCCGCGTCAAAGGGCAGCGGGGTGCCGTCGTCCAGCAGCACGCTGCCGGAGCGGGTGTCTTCGTCGTAGGTGTACGCGGTGGCCTGCATGGGAGAAAGCCTAGTTCAGGGCCCTGGGCGCCAACGCACCGCGGGCCGGGCTCCCCGAAGGGAGACCGGCCCGACGCTTTGCGTCGCCGCTGCTTCACCGCTTGCGGGCGGTGGCCTTCTTGGCGGTGGTCTTGCGCGCCGTGGCCTTCTTGGCGGGCGCCTTCTTCGCCGTCGCCTTCTTGGCGGGGGCGGTCTTCTTGGCGGTGGCCTTCTTGGCGGTGGCCTTCTTCGCCGTCGTCGTCTTCTTGGCGGCGGCCTTCGTGGCGGTGGCCTTCTTCGCCGTCGTCGTCTTCTTCGTGGTGGCCTTCTTGGCGGCGGTGGTCTTCTTCGCCGCGGCCTTCTTCGCCGTCACCTTCTTGGCGGCAGCCTTCTTCGCGGTGGCCTTCTTCGCGGCCGCCTTCTTGATGGCGGCGCCGCCGGTGAGGCTGCCCTTGGGGGCCTTCTTGACGGAGACCTCGCCGCCCTTGGGGAGCTTCTTCGAGCCGCTCACCAGGTCCTTGAAGCCCTGACCGGCGCGGAATCGCGGCACCGAGGTCTTCTTGACCCGCACGCGCTCGCCGGTCTGCGGGTTGCGGGCATAGCGGGCCGGACGGTCGACCTTCTCGAACGAGCCGAATCCGGTGACCGAAACACGGTCGCCGCCGACAACTGCGCGGACGATTGCGTCCAGTACCGCGTCAACCGCCTCCGCGGCGTTCTGGCGGCCGCCGAGCTTGTCGGCAATGGCTTCTACGAGCTGCGCCTTGTTCACGTCTTCCCCTTCGGAGACATTGCTGGAACGAAAGTTTCCAAGCTTTTTCGCACGTTAGGCAGATACATACCGCAAATCAAACACGAAACGGGCTAATCACCCTTGTGCCGCAACAAACTCGACCTTCACGGACTTCCGTCACGGTGTGCATCTTCGGGATAACGACCTTCATCGAGGTCTGCCATGAACCACTCCAGACGCCTTGCCGCGTCCGCAAGATCGTGTTTAGCCGCGGCCGTGATGACAAGCAGCTTCCGGGTCAGCGCCATCCGTACGCCCTCCGGGACTTGCAGTGTCCGCACTCTTGCGTGTGCGTCCTTGAGTCGGTCGGCGACGTAACCGTAGAGCTTGAGTTGGCCGTCGCGTTCCATGCGCTAATTGTGCCATCTGCGGCGAGTTGTCGCTTCACGGGGCCTCAACAGCGGTCCCGACAAGCCGAAGCGCCCCCTGCCAACTGCACAGGGGGCGCATCGTACGCAATAACGCTTTGAGCCAAAAACCCGAGGTCAGACCTCGAGGGTACGCGGCTTGAACGACGGGCGATTCGCCTCGTACGTCACGATGGAGGACTCCTCCCGAAGGGTGAGGCTGATGTCGTCCAGCCCCTCCAGCAGCCGCCAACGAGCGTTCTCGTCCAGCTCGAAGTCCGCGGTGATGCCTTCGGCCCGCACCTGCCGGGCGACCAGGTCAACCGTCACCTCGGCGGCGGGGTCGGCCTCCACCAGCTTCTGCAGCCGGTCCACGGTCTCCTGCGGCAGGACCACCGTCAGCAGGCCGTTCTTGAGGGAGTTACCGCGGAAGATGTCGGCGAAGCGCGAGGAGATGACGGCCTTGAAGCCGTAGTTCTGGAGCGCCCAGACGGCGTGCTCACGCGAGGAGCCGGTGCCGAAGTCGGGGCCGGCCACCAGGACGGTGGCGCCCTGGTAGACGTCCTGGTTGAGGACGAACTCCGGGTCCTTGCGCCAGGCCTCGAACAGCCCGTCCTCGAACCCGTCGCGGGTGACCTTCTTCAGCCAGTGGGCCGGGATGATCTGGTCGGTGTCGACGTTGCTGCGGCGCAGCGGGACGGCCCGGCCGGTGTGGGTGGTGAAAGCTTCCATGGTTCAGACTCCCGCGGGCGTGGCGACGTCGGACTGGCCGGCCGTGGAGGCCAGGTCGGCCGGTGAGGCCAGATGGCCGAGAACCGCCGTCGCGGCGGCCACCTGCGGCGAGACCAGGTGGGTGCGGCCCCCCTTGCCCTGCCGGCCCTCGAAGTTGCGGTTGGAGGTGGACGCGGAGCGCTCACCGGGAGCCAGCTGGTCGGGGTTCATGCCCAGACACATCGAGCAGCCCGCGTGCCGCCATTCGGCCCCCGCCGCGGTGAAGACCTTGTCCAGGCCCTCGGCAACGGCCTCCAGGGAGACGCGGACCGAGCCGGGCACGATCAGCACCCGTACCCCGTCGGCGACCTTGCGGCCCTGAAGGATGGCGGCCGCCGAGCGCAGGTCCTCGATACGGCCATTGGTGCACGAACCTACGAAGACGGTGTCCACGGTGATCTCGCGCAGCGGCTGACCGGCGGTCAACCCCATGTATTCCAGGGCCTTTTCGGCGGCGAAGCGCTCCGAGGCGTCCTCGTACGAAGCAGGGTCGGGGACGTTCGCCGAAAGCGGCGCACCCTGGCCCGGGTTGGTGCCCCAGGTGACGAACGGCGACAGCGAAGCGGCGTCGATGTGCACCTCGGCGTCGAAGACCGCGTCGTCGTCGGTGCGCAGCGTCTTCCAGTAGGCGACCGCGGCGTCCCAGTCCTCGCCCTTGGGGGCGTGGTCGCGGCCCTGGAGGTAGTCGAAGGTGGTCCGGTCGGGGGCGATCATGCCCGCCCGCGCGCCGGCCTCGATCGACATATTGCAGATGGTCATCCGGGATTCCATCGAAAGCTTTTCGATGGCCGATCCGCGGTATTCCAGGACATAGCCCTGGCCGCCGCCGGTGCCGATCTTGGCGATGATCGCCAGGATCAGGTCCTTGGCCGTGACGCCCTCGGGCAGCTCGCCGTCGACGGTGATCGCCATGGTCTTGAACGGGGCCAGCGGCAGCGTCTGGGTGGCCAGGACGTGCTCGACCTGGCTGGTGCCGATGCCGAAGGCCAGGGCGCCGAAGGCTCCGTGGGTGGAGGTGTGGCTGTCACCGCAGACCACGGTGGTGCCGGGCTGGGTCAGTCCCAACTGCGGTCCCACAACGTGGACAACGCCCTGCTCGACATCGCCCAGCGGATGCAGCCGGACGCCGAACTCGGCACAGTTCTTGCGCAGCGTCTCCAGCTGGGTGCGCGAGACCGGGTCGGCGATCGGCTTGTCGATGTCGAGGGTCGGGGTGTTGTGATCCTCGGTGGCGATGGTCAGGTCCGTACGGCGCACCTGGCGGCCGGCCTTGCGGAGGCCGTCGAACGCCTGCGGGCTGGTGACCTCGTGCAGCAGGTGCAGATCGATGAAGAGGAGGTCGGGCTCGCCTTCCGCGCGCCGGACGACATGGTCGTCCCAGACCTTCTCCGCGAGTGTCCGTCCCATCGCTTTCCCTCCGGCCGGCCGCTGTGCCGGCCTTACTCGTCTGTGCGCGGGTGCCCGCAGATATCCCCTTGGCGGGCCTGACGCCGGGCCCTGGTCGAGGGCCACATCTACAGATTGACGACTTCCCTGGAAAATTGAACTTGCGTTTCACAGTGTGAGACGCGAGTATCGTTTCATGGACAACTCTAGCGGCGTCGGCGTTCTCGACAAGGCGGCTCTCGTATTGAGCGCTCTGGAGTCCGGTCCGGCCACCCTCGCCGGGCTGGTCGCGGCGACAGGGCTTGCACGACCCACGGCCCACCGGCTGGCCGTGGCTCTGGAACACCACCGGATGGTGGCGAGGGACATGCAGGGCCGGTTCATCCTGGGCCCCAGGCTCTCCGAGCTGGCCGCGGCGGCCGGCGAGGACCGCCTGCTGGCCACGGCCGGACCGGTACTCACCCACCTGCGCGATGTGACGGGCGAGAGCGCCCAGCTCTATCGCCGACAGGGCGATATGCGCATCTGCGTGGCGGCGGCGGAACGGCTGTCCGGACTGCGGGACACCGTCCCGGTCGGCTCCACCCTCCCGATGAAGGCCGGCTCGGCCGCCCAGATCCTGATGGCCTGGGAAGAGCCCGAGCGGCTGCACCGCGGCCTGCAGGGCGCCCGCTTCACGGCCACCGCCCTGTCCGGCGTACGACGCCGCGGCTGGGCCCAGTCGATCGGCGAGCGCGAGCCCGGCGTGGCCTCCGTCTCCGCGCCCGTACGCGGCCCCTCCAACCGCGTGGTGGCCGCTGTCTCCGTCTCCGGCCCCATCGAGCGGCTGACCCGCCACCCGGGCCGGATGCACGCCCAGGCGGTCATCGACGCGGCCGCGCGCCTCTCCGAGGGCCTGCGGCGCAACGGCTGACGACACCGGAAAAGGCGGCCCCGCACGGATCCTCCCGTGCGGGGCCACCCCACACCCCCACCACCGCAACCGGCAACGGCTCCCGCCCCGACCCGCCCCGCCGCGGGGTGCCGCTCAGACCCCCAGTCGCTCCGCGGCCCGCTCCCCACGGCGCCCGACGGGCACCACACCACGGGCCGCCCCCAGCCCGTACGGCGGCATACCGACGTAGACGCTTTCGTACGAGCCCGCCGGGACGACATAGGTCTCGTGCCAGATGCCGACCCCGCCCCGGCCCGCCCACGCCCGCCGGTTGTACGCCGCCCAGGCCGGCCGGTGCTCCCCGTCCTGGTCACCGGCGTAGGCCAGCAGCTTCTCCTTCGACTCCCAGTACTGCAGCACCGTGAAATTCCGCAGTCCCGGCAGCACCCGGTAGCCGAGCATCCCCCGGGTCCGGTCCCGCGCCTGCTCCTTGATCATCCTTGGCATCGCCAGGAGCACCGGCAACCAACTACGCACCGCCCACCAGCTGTTGACCCGCATCCCGACGAGAAAGACCACCACCTCCCCGTCACCGTCCGCCGTCATCCGCCCCTGCACCGGCTTGCCACTCATGACAGCCCCCTTCGTCACACGAGCCCACTGGATAGTCCAGCTATCCATATTTGGATAGTGACACTCCCCAATGAGGAACGCAAGAGGAAAGGCGCACGGGATGGGTGACCGGCGGAGCCGAGCGAACGCCACCGCGGCCCAGCGCCGCCTCGGTCACGCCCGCGACACCGCGCATCCGCCGCCGTACGCGCGGCATGCGGAACAACTCGCCGTCGTGGACCTGGATCCGGTCGAGGAGTTCGAGGCGGCGGAGGAGCGGAGGGGGGCGGCCGCGGCCTTCACGGTGCCGTACGAGCCGGGGCCGCTCAGCCTGCGCCGGCCGGCCGAGGCGGAGGAGTCCAACAGGCGCTTCGACGCCGGGGATTGAACGCGAGAAGGCCCCCCGCATGACGCGGGGGGCCTTCTCATCTGTACCCCCGACCGGATTCGAACCGGCGCTACCGCCTTGAGAGGGCGGCGTGCTAGGCCGCTACACAACGGGGGCAAGTTTTCTTGCAGTTGAGCCTGTCGCGAGGACACGCTGCGCTGGGCTACCAGGACTCGAACCTAGACTAAATGAACCAGAATCACTCGTGCTGCCAATTACACCATAGCCCATGGTGGTTTAGACCAGTACCCCCGACCGGATTCGAACCGGCGCTACCGCCTTGAGAGGGCGGCGTGCTAGGCCGCTACACAACGGGGGCCCTAGCGATCCTCAACGTCGCCGCATCCGGGAGCGACCCGAAGGAGACGGAGTGAAAGGATCTGTACCCCCGACCGGATTCGAACCGGCGCTACCGCCTTGAGAGGGCGGCGTGCTAGGCCGCTACACAACGGGGGCGTTGCAGATAAGCTCTGCGAGCTGGCCTACCAGGACTCGAACCTAGACTAACTGAACCAGAATCAGTCGTGCTGCCAATTACACCATAGGCCATCAAAGCGCAACCCCCCGTAGGGGGTTTTATTTTGACTTGCGCTCCCGGCCGGACCTTTCGGCCCTCTCGGGCGGCGCAGGAAGAACATTACCTGATCGTGGACGGCGCACCAAAACCGATAACTCCGCGCAACAGCTCGGGGAGCTCGGCGAGGCTCGCGATGCGCCACACGCCCGGCGGCGGCTCCTCGCCGGTGTCCGTACGGTCCAGCCAGACGGCCGTCAGACCGGCGTCCCGGGCGCCCTGCGCGTCGATGTCCAGCCGGTCGCCGACATAGGCCACCTCCCCGGGCGGCAGGCCGAGCGCCGCACAGGCCCCGGCGAACGCCTCCGGGGCGGGTTTGGCGTGTCCCAGCTCATCGGCGCACAGCACCGCTTCGAAGTACGTACGGATCCCCAGGGCGTCCAGCTTGCGCTCCTGGTTCGCGGTCCCGGAGTTGGACAGCACCGCCTGCCGCACCAGCGGCGCCAGCGCCTCCAGGGCGGGCACGGAGTCCGGGAAGAGCGCCCAGGCGGCTTCGTAGTGCGCCACGTACCGCCCGAACCAGGCGTCCGCCTCCTCATCGGACAGCGCGACCCGGAGGAACGTCCGCACCCGCGCCCTGCGGTGATCGAGAAACCCCACCTCACCGGCGAGGAACCGGGCGAACTCGGTCTCCATGGCCTCGCGCCAGCGCCTGAGCGCCGCCTCCTCGCCGCCGTAGGCCGCCAACAGCCCTTCGGCCTCCAGGTGGCGCAGGGCGCCGGCGCGGTCGGAGCCGGTGTAGTCGAAGAGGGTGTCGTCTAGGTCCCAGAGGACGGCGTGGAGGGGCACCGGTTTCAGTTCACCCAGTCCTTCAGCGGCTCGGTGTCGAGCTTGAGGCCGACAGGTGCTGGGATCTCGACCGGCGTGCCGAACCGCACCGTGACGGCCTGGTCGTAGTGATCGCCGTCGGGCTTCGAGAAGACGGTGACCTCGCACGTGTCGCGGTCGATCAGCAGGTAGACCGGGATGCCGGTCGCCGCGTACGCCTGAGGCTTTTCCTGGCGGTCCCGACGGTCAGTGTCACGGTCGTACGAGGTGACCTCGACAGCCATCAGGACGGGCTCGGGATCGGCCCACTCCGGCTGGCCCGAGAAGGAGCCACGCGGCGCAAGCGTTCCGTCGGGACGGGCACGGCCCTCGCGGCAGGCACGGATCACGAGACCTCTCTCGGCATAGAGGCCCAGTTCGGGTCGGTGCTGCATGCACAGATGCTGAAGCCACATGACGATCTCGTCGTGGTCCCCGTCCGGCACTGCCTTGATCCCCAGCCTTCCATCGATGAATTCCAGATGCAGCCCCTCAGCAGTGCGGGCGGCGAGACGAGCCAGCTCTTCGAATTCGCTCAGCTGCATGTGCGGCCGGTCGGCGAGTGCGGTCACGGTCAGACCTCCTCTTGTCTCTGCCTCTAACACGGTCATTGTCCCCACCTTCCAGGTTGTAGTCCGCTCCTGGATACGGCGCGGGCCCGGAAGCCGTATCGGCTTCCGGGCCCGGGTCACTCGTACGGGATCAAACGGCCAGCTTGGCCAGCGCCGCGTCGATGCGGGCGATGGTGCGCTCCTTGCCCAGGATCTCCAGGGACTCGAAGAGCGGCAGGCCGACCGTGCGGCCGGTGACGGCCACGCGGACCGGGGCCTGGGCCTTGCCGAGCTTGAGGCCGTGCTCCTCGCCGGCGGCCAGGACGGCCTCCTTGAGGGGTTCGGGGCCGGACGTCCAGTCGGCGCCGGCGAGCTTGGCGCGGGCGGTGGTCAGGAGGGCCACCGGGTCGCCCTTCATCGCCTTCGTCCAGGAGGCCTCGTCCTCGACCGGCTCCTTCAGGAAGAGGAAGTCGACGTTGTCGGTGATCTCGGAGAGGACCTTGAGGCGGGACTGGGCGTGCGGGGCGATGGCCTGCCAGGCCGCCTCGTCGAAGTCCTCGGGGGCCCAGTTGGCGTGCGGGGCCTTCAGCCAGGGTGCGCAGGCCTCGACGAAGGCCTTCTCGTCCAGCATGCGGATGTGGTCGGCGTTGATCGCCTCGGCCTTCTTCAGGTCGAAGCGGGCCGGGTTGGCGTTGACGTCCGCGAGGTCGAACTTCGCGACCATGTCCTCGATGGAGAAGACGTCCTGGTCGGCGGAGAAGGACCAGCCGAGCAGGGAGAGGTAGTTGAGCAGGCCCTCGGGCAGGAAGCCGCGCTCGCGGTAGAGGTTCAGGGACGCCTGCGGGTCGCGCTTGGAGAGCTTCTTGTTGCCCTCGCCCATGACGTACGGGAGGTGGCCGAACGCGGGGATCGACTTCGCGATGCCGAGTTCGATCAGCGCCTTGTAGAGGGCGATCTGGCGCGGGGTGGAGGAGAGCAGGTCCTCGCCGCGCAGGACGTGGGTGATCTCCATCAGGGCGTCGTCGACCGGGTTGACGAGCGTGTACAGCGGGGCGCCGTTGGCGCGGACGATGCCGTAGTCGGTGACGTTCTCCGCCTGGACAGTGATCTCGCCGCGGACCAGGTCCGTGAAGGTGGTCGCCTCGTCCGGCATCCGGAAGCGGACGATGTGGCTGCGGTCCTCGGCCTCGTACGCCTGCTTCTGCTCGTCCGTGAGGTCGCGGCAGTGGCCGTCGTAGCCGGAGGGCTTGCCGGCGGCGCGGGCGGCCTCGCGGCGGACGTCCAGCTCCTCGGTGGTGCAGTAGCAGGGGTAGGCGTAGCCGCCGTCGATGAGCTTGTGCGCGACGTCCTTGTAGATGTCCATGCGCTGCGACTGGCGGTACGGGGTGTGGGGGCCGCCGATCTCGGGGCCCTCGTCCCAGTCGAAGCCCAGCCAGCGCATGGAGTCCAGGAGCTGCCCGTAGGACTCCTCGGAGTCGCGGGCGGCGTCCGTGTCCTCGATGCGGAAGACCAGGGTGCCCTCGTTGTGCCGGGCGTAGGCCCAGTTGAACAGGGCGGTACGGACCAGGCCCACGTGGGGATTGCCGGTCGGGGAGGGACAGAAACGTACGCGGACGGGGGTGCCGGGGGTCGCGTTAGCCACGCTTGATCACCTTGTTGGTGAGAGTGCCGATGCCTTCGATGGTGACGGCGACCTCGTCGCCGACGTTGAGCGGGCCGACCCCGGCCGGGGTGCCCGTGAGGACGACGTCGCCGGGAAGCAGCGTCATCGCCTCGGTGATGTGGACGATCAGGTCCTCGATCGGACGGACCATCTGGCTGGTGCGGCCGAGCTGGCGCTGTTCGCCGTTGACGGTGCACTGGATGGTCAGATCGCTGGGGTCGAGTTCGGTCTCGATCCAGGGGCCGAGGGGGCAGGAGCTGTCGAAGCCCTTGGCGCGGGCCCACTGCTTCTCGCGCTGCTGGACATCGCGCGCGGTGACGTCGTTGGCGCAGGTGTAGCCGAGGATGACGTCCTTGACGCGCTCGCGGGGCACCTCGCGGCACATCCGGCCGATGACGACGGCGAGCTCCGCCTCGTGGTGCACCTCCTGGGAGAAGGAGGGGTAGGCGATGGGGTCGCCGGGGCCGACCACGGAGGTGGAGGGCTTGAAGAAGGTGACCGGGACGTCGGGGACGTCGTTGCCCAGCTCGGCGGCGTGCTCGGCGTAGTTGCGGCCGATCGCGACGACCTTGTTGGGCAGGGTGGGCGGCAGGAGCCGGATCTTGTCCAGCGGGACCTTCTGCCCCGAGCGCTCGAATTCGGCGAAGGGATGTCCCTTGATGACGTCGAGTTCGTTGCCCTCGACCACGCCGAAGCCGACGTTTCCGTCGATGGAGAATCTGGCGATGCGCACGGGTTGCCGCTGCCCCTCATTGATCACTGGCCGGAGTTGACACTCCAGGCTATCGCGGGGGCGCGGCCGTCCCGCGACCTTGATTACGCCGGTACGTCCTGCACGGGCGCGTCCATCAGGACGGTGCGGCGGGGGTTGGCCGTGTGGGCGGGCAGTTCGACGGTGTGCTCCGGGGCCGGTGCGGTGGCGAGCTCGTCGGCGTCCTTGAGGTGCGCGAGGGTGGTGCGCCGCGGGTTGGCTATGTTGCGGAACATCATCGTCGTCTTCACTGCTTCATGCCTCGCGATGTGGTTGTTGTGGGTGTGATCGTTTTGTGGAGAACAAGGGAAAGGCAGGGGGAAGGGGTTGCGCCCGGTCACCCTGTCGTTGCTGCCTTGTTCCGTGCCCTTGTCATATCGGGCCACCGTGTAAAGCGTCAGGCTAAGCGCGCTATTCCCTGCGATGCGCTGGAGAAGTCGACGATCTTCCTGTGAGTTTGCTCACGAAGGGGCCGACAAATGCCGCAATTCACTTGATCAACATCCCAGGGCGAATCGGACATTGACGGATTGAAGCGCATGTTCCGCTCCCGATCACCGCACCTGGGACAGCGCCTCCGGGCAAGTGAAACGCGGGTAAAAGTCCGTTATTGGGCACAGAATCCTCTACGGGTCGTCACGCGACCCGTACATTGCGTCACCCATGTCACAGCGACCGGCTCCGCTCTTGTTGGAGATCCTGCACTGTGCTGGAATTCCACGGACCGCCGCACGTTTCAGCCGGCGCGCAGGGCGCAAGGTGGCGCCGCGCGGTGGTGCCGCTCTCTCGGCCAGAGGGGGCAGCCCGCCGGTCACTCACGACCGCCATGGGGGACTTGCGGTCCCCTACGACTCGACACCGTCCCGCCGTTCACGCGGAGGGGCGCCTGGTCCAGAGGTTGCGACGCTAGTGCAGGGACGTTTCAAGAGGGATGGCAGCGCTGCGGCGGACCCGGAGCTGCGCGGCGGGACCGACCGCGCCTCCACGCCCCAGCCTGCCCAGAGCAACGGTGCGCCGTCCGACCGGGGCGGCCTGGCGAAGGGCGGTGACGCCGCAGTAAGCGGCAAGTCCGCCCCTCCCAAGAGCACAACCGGCCCCGGGTCGCGAATATCGCTGCGCAACTGGCGCATCAGCACCCGTCTGGTCTCCCTGCTGGCGCTTCCCGTGGTCGCCGCGACCACCCTCGGCGGAATGCGCATCGACACGCAGCTGGACAACATCGACGCGCTCGACAAGATGCAGCTGCTCACCGAGATGACGCGGCAGGCGACCGAGCTCGCCGACGCGCTCCAGGTCGAGCGGGACAAGTCCGCCGGCCCGCTGGCCGGCAGCGGCAACGCCAAGGACGACGCCAATGTCGTGGCGCCGCGCGAGGCGACCGACCGCGCCAAGCTCTCGTTCGACCAGGCCACCGGGGACATCCAGCCCCAGGACCCCGCGATGACCGGTGTCCGGGCGACCATCCTGGAGATCGGGCGCCAGCTCACCGGACTCAACGAGATCCGCGCCAAGGCGTACCAGGACGACGACAACGTCGCGCGGACGGTCTCCGATTACAACGAGCTGATCAGCTCGCTGCTGTCGCTCTCCCAGGACATGGCGCAGGCGACCAGCAACACGGAGATGATCAGGTCCACCCGTGCCCTGGCGGCTTTCTCGTCGGCCAAGGAGTACGCGTCGATGCAGCGCGCCCTGGTCAGCGCCGGCCTCGCGCACAAGGGCGGCCCCCAGCTCTCGTCCAACGACCGGCAGGCCGGCCGTACCGCCGAGGGCAACGAAAAGGCCGCCCGGTCCCGTTTCTCGCAGATCTACACGCCGCAGGCCGCCGCCAGCGAACTGACCCGCGGTCTGGACGGCAACAACGACCAGATCAAGGAAGCGACCAACTTCGCGGACCGCGCCTTCGCCTCCGGCAGCGGTATCCGCACCCAGGAGTACAAGTACCTCGACTGGTACGACTCCGACTCGGTCAAGATCGCCGAGATGTCGCGGATCGAGACGTCGCTGCTGCACGAGATGGAGCAGAAGTCGCGCGAGCTGCGTGACGAGGCGACCCAGGACGCGATCCTCAACGGTGCGCTGATCCTGCTCGTCCTCGGTGTCTCGCTGGTCGGCGCGTTCGTCGTGGCCCGGTCCATGGTCCGCTCGCTGCACCGGCTGCAGGACACCGCGCAGCGGGTCGCCCAGGACCGGCTGCCCGAGCTGGTCAAGCAGCTGTCCGAGGCCGACCCGCAGGACGTGGACACCTCCGTCGAGTCGGTCGGTGTGCACAGCCGGGACGAGATCGGCCGGGTGGCCGCGGCCTTCGACGACGTGCACCGTGAGGCGGTCCGTCTCGCCTCCGAGCAGGCGCTGCTGCGGGGCAACGTCAACGCGATGTTCACCAACCTCTCGCGCCGTTCGCAGGGTCTGATCCAGCGTCAGCTGTCGCTGATCTCCGAACTGGAGTCCCGCGAGGCCGACCCGGACCAGCTGTCCTCGCTCTTCAAGCTCGACCACCTCGCCACCCGTATGCGCCGTAACGGTGAGAACCTCCTGGTCCTCGCGGGTGAGGAGCCGGGGCGCCGGTGGACGCGTCCGGTGCCGCTGGTCGACGTTCTGCGTGCCGCCGCCTCCGAGGTGGAGCAGTACGAGCGCATCGAGCTGAACGCCGTACCGCAGACCGAGGTTGCCGGCCGGGTCGTCAACGACCTCGTCCACCTGCTCGCCGAGCTGCTGGAGAACGCCACCTCGTTCTCCTCCCCGCAGACCAAGGTCAAGGTCACCGGCCACGCGCTGCCCGACGGCCGGGTGCTGGTCGAGATCCACGACACCGGTATCGGCCTCTCCCCCGAGGACCTGTCGGCGATCAACGAGCGGCTGGCCAGCCCGCCGACCGTGGATGTCTCGGTGTCCCGCCGGATGGGTCTGTTCGTGGTCGGCCGCCTATCGCTGCGGCACGGCATCCGTATCCAGCTGCGGCCCTCCGACTCCGGTGGCACCACCGCGCTGGTCATGCTTCCCGTCGATGTGGCGCAGGGCGGCAAGAAGCCGGCGCCGAGCACCGCCAAGAGCGGCGCCGGTGACGTCGGCGGCTCGCCCTCCAGCCGGCTCGCCGGGCTCCAGCCGCGCGGCCAGGTCGGCGCGGGCCCCTCGGCCGCCGGGCGACCCGCGCTGCCCGGACGCGGCGGCTCCGGTGGCGGCGGTGCGGCGAACGCCTTCGGTGGCGCCGCCGCGGCCCGTCGTACGAATGCGCCCGGCACGCCCGCGCCGGGTGACGGCCGTGGGGCTTCCGGTCAGCCCGGTGGCGCGTTGCCGTCGCTGCCCAGCCGCGGCGACGGCGGACAGCCGCCCGTCGGCCAGTCCCCCACCGTCGCTCCGCCGACCGGCGCGCCCCGGCGCGAGGAGCGGCCGCAGCTGCCGCCGCGCGGTCCCGCGGCCGAACTGCCCGGCGGTTCCGGCGCGTCCGGCGGCCAGGACGGCCGGCAGCCCACGACCACGAGCTGGGGCGCGCGCCGCGAGCGCGGCGCCGACGACGACTGGCCGCTGGCGCCCCGCGAGGCGCAGGACCTGCCGCGCGGCCACGAGGAGCCGGAGACCACCGGCGGCTTCGGCCGGCCCGCGTCCGGCGGCCCCGGTGACACCACCGCGTTCGCCCGCCCCGACTTCAACGGCCCGCCGCCCGGCGCGGAGGGCTCGCAGGACGGGCGCGGCCCGGCCGGGCCCACGCAGTTCCCCACGCGTCCGAACACCCGCGGCGGCGGCAACATCGCGCTGCCCGGCGGCGAGCCGGAGCGGCCGGGCGCCGGTGCGCCCGGCGGCCCGGGTGAGCGCGAGGCGGACCCGTACGAGACCGGCCAGTTCGAGACGACCGGACAGTACGAGACCACCGGTCAGTTCGAGACCACGGGCCAGTTCCCGCGGCCCGACAGCCGGACCGACGGCGGGGGACGGCGGGACGACACCGGCGGGTTCCCGCGGCCGGACCGCGAGGCGGACCCGTACGAGACGGGCCGGCTCCCGGTGCAGCAGCCGCAGGGTCGCGACGAGCTCGGCGAGACCGGCACGACCGCCCCCGGTGACGGCCGTACGCCGATCTTCGACACCATCGAATCGAACTGGTTCAACCACCCGGCGTCCGCCGCCGCCGGCGTGCCGCCGCAGTCGGACGGCGCCGCCGACGCTCCGCTGATGCCGCGCCGCGGCGCCGCGCAGGAGAACCCCGCCCCGGGCGGCTCCCGCGGCGGAGCGCAGAGCGCGCCCGGCGACGCCCCGTCCGAGTGGCGCAGCTCGCCCAATGACGAGACCTGGCGGCAGGCGGAGCAGATCCGTCAGCCCGCCGCGGGCGGCATCACCACTTCCGGACTGCCCCGCCGTGTGCCCCGCGCGAACCTCGTCGCGGGTACCGCACAGCAGCAGCAGTCCCCCCAGACCGGTCCGCAGGTCTCGCGTGCGCCCAGTGACGTGCGCGGGCGGCTGACCAATCTCCGCCGGGGTATCCAGCAAGGCCGGCAGGCCGGAGGGACTTCCTCCACCGGCAACCACGGCATTGTTGACCCCACTCACCAGCAGGAGCGTTAAGTTTGAGTCCGATGAGCCAGGCGGCGCAGAACCTGAACTGGTTGATCACCAACTTCGTGGACAACACCCCCGGGGTGTCCCACACGGTGGTGGTCTCCGCGGACGGGCTGCTCCTCGCGATGTCCGAGGGCTTCCCACGCGACCGTGCCGACCAGTTGGCAGCGGTGGCCTCCGGGCTGACCTCGCTGACCTCGGGCGCGTCCCGGATCTTCGAGGGCGGGACCGTGAACCAAACCGTGGTGGAGATGGAGCGTGGCTTCCTCTTCATCATGTCCGTCTCCGACGGTTCGTCGCTGGCCGTACTCGCGCACCCCGAGTGCGACATCGGCCTCGTCGGCTACGAGATGGCTCTGCTGGTCGACCGCGCGGGCACCGTGCTGACGCCCGATCTGCGCGCCGAACTGCAGGGCAGCCTGCTGAACTGAGGCGTCCGCAGCGCCCCCGTCCAGCAATCCACCCACCCTGTGCCGCACCCCCCACCGGCCCAACCCGACGACAGTCAGTTGTCCGCCCTCGGAGGACCCATGACCCCGCCACCCGCCACTTCCGGCCCGTACGGCGCGTATAGCCAAGCGCCGTACGGGAGCGAAGGTGATCAACCGCTGGTGCGCCCTTACGCAATGACCGGAGGCCGGACCCGGCCGCGCTACCAGCTCGCCATCGAGGCGCTGGTCAGCACCACGGCCGACCCCTCCCAACTGCCCGGGCTGCTGCCCGAGCACCAGCGGATCTGCACCCTGTGCCGTGAAGTGAAGTCGGTGGCGGAGGTCTCCGCGCTGCTGCACATCCCGCTGGGTGTGGCACGGATCCTGGTGGCGGACCTGGCGGAGGCGGGCATGGTGGCGATCCATCAGCCCGGTGGCAGCGGTGAGGCGGGTGGCACGCCGGACGTGACCCTGCTGGAGAGGGTGCTCAGTGGACTTCGCAAGCTCTGACCCGAGCTCCGGCCAGAGCGCGGCCCGCGCCACGACCTCGGCGAAGATCGTGGTGGCGGGCGGCTTCGGCGTGGGCAAGACCACGTTCGTCGGGGCCGTCTCGGAGATCAATCCGCTGCGTACGGAGGCCGTGATGACCTCCGCGTCGGCGGGGATCGACGACCTCAGCCACGTCCAGGACAAGACCACGACGACCGTGGCGATGGACTTCGGCCGGATCACGCTGGACCAGGACCTGATCCTGTACCTCTTCGGTACGCCCGGTCAGGACCGCTTCTGGTTCATGTGGGACGACCTGGTCCGCGGCGCGATCGGCGCGGTGGTGCTGGTCGACACCCGCCGCCTGGCCGACTGCTTCCCCGCGGTCGACTACTTCGAGAACAGCGGGCTGCCGTTCGTCGTCGCCCTCAACGGCTTCGAGGGGTACCAGCCCTACACGCCGGACGAGGTGCGTGAGGCGCTCCAGATCGGTCCCGGGACGCCCATCATCACCACCGACGCCCGGCACCGCAGCGAGGCCAAGAGCGCGCTCATCACGCTTGTCGAGCACGCCCTGATGGCACGGCTCCAGTAGACGGCGCTGCGGCCCGGTTCCCGGTATGCCTGAATGGATCTGTGTCCTTCGACACGCCTGCGAAAGTGCTTCATAACGTTTCGACAGTGAATCGGCCGTCGTTCAACACCCCTCGCGCATGTACGGCTTCGCTGTGCGCACAAGAGCCCCGCCTTTTGGCGGGGCTCGCCCATTTACGCCCCTTTTATCTCTCGCTCTCGCGGGAGCGCTCGGGCTTTGCCGGGTGTTTGGAAGGCACCGCCCTGACGTGCTGAAATTCGCTGAACTACGGAGTAGTAACGCCCAGAAGAAACGGCACAGCAAGTACGTGCCGGCGCCGAGAGGTTGTTGGTCGAGTGAGGCGAAGCAAGGCGAGCCCAGAGCCGGAGGAACCGCGGCGGGGCAACTTCACCCCGCCGCCGCGTGGCGGCGTACCGGCTTCCGACGCGTCCGAGAACACGGTCGCGAAGCCTCCGGTCAGCGGCGGTAAATACTCCCCGCGCAACTGGCGGGTGGCCACGCGGCTGAACGCCATTCTGCTGATCCCCGTACTGCTCGCCCTCGTCTTCGGCGGTCTGCGGGTGAACACGTCCTTCGCCACCTGGCAGGAGGCGCAGGACGCGGAGAACACCGCGAAGCTCGTTCGCGCGGCGCTTTCCTACAGCAACGCCCTGATCGACGAGCGGGACCGCACCGCCGCCCCGCTCCTGAAGGGCCGGAAGGACGACCCGGCGGTCGAGGAGGCGCGCAACGCCACCGACGACGCCGCGGCCGCCTTCCACGAGGCCGCCAAGGCCATGCCGGACAAGCCCGGTCTCAAGCGCCGGCTCGCCTCCTTCGAGAAGGTCGAGCCCAAGCTGGACGGGCTGCGCAAGATCGCCTTCACCTCCCGGCTGTCCGGTGTGCAGACCGAGGAGAACTACGTCGGGATCCAGCACCCGCTGATGGAGTTCGCCAACGAACTCGGCCTGGGCACCGGCAACATCACCTCCTACGGCCGCACCGTCTACGCCGTCGCACTGGCGAAGGCCGCCGTGTCGCTGGAGCGCTCCATCGGCACCCACCTCCTGGTCGACCCGGCGTCCCCGCAGGGCGGCAGGGAGCACAAGCGCCAGCTGACCGCGTTCGGGTCGTACAGCTACCTGGAGGGCATCGCCATCGGCGAGTACACCTCCGGCGGCACGCCCGAGGACGTCGAGCGGCTCACCAAGGACGCCGCCGCGCTGAAGGCGAAGGCCAAGCAGCAGCTGGCGCGGGCCAAGGCGCAGGCCACGGCGGTCGGCCGGCCGTTCCGTACCCCGCCGGCCATCGAGCAGATGAGCGGCCTGATCGCCACCGGCGCGGCGCCCGAGACGCTGGCCCTGCGGGGCGTCACGTCCGAAACGTGGTTCGCGGCCGCAACGGGCAAGTTCGATATGTACCGGTCCATCGAGAAGGACCTGGCGAACAAGGCGGTCGACGAGGCCGCCGGGATCTCCGCGGACGCCAAGCAGTCCACCTTCGTCGACTCGGCGATCGTGCTGGCGGCCCTGATCATCGCGTTCGTCGTGGCCGGCCTGATGGCCCGCCGGATGAGCCGCAACATGCGCCAGCTGCGTACCGCCGCCTTCGGTGTCGCCGAGCAGCGGCTGCCGATGCTGGTCGACCAGCTCTCGCGCACGGACCCGGGCCGGGTCGACACCCGCGTCCAGCCGATCCCGATCTCCACCACGGACGAGATCGGCGAGGTCGCCCGCGCCTTCGACCAGGTGCACCGCGAGGCCGTCCGGCTCGCCGCCGAGCAGGCGCTGCTGCGGGGCAACGTCAACGCGATCTTCACCAACCTCTCGCAGCGCAACCAGGGCCTGATCGAGCGGCAGCTGACGCTGATCACCGACCTGGAGAACAACGAGGCGGACCCGGACCAGCTGGAGAGCCTCTTCCGGCTCGACCACCTCGCCACCCGCATGCGGCGCAACGGCGAGAACCTCCTGATCCTCGCGGGCGAGGAGCCCGGCCGGCGCTGGAACCAGCCGGTGCCGCTGATCGACGTGCTGCGCGCGGCGACGTCCGAGGTCGAGTCGTACGAGCGAATAGAACTCTCCGGCGTCCCCGAGAGCGAGATCCACGGCACCGCCGTCACCGACCTCGTGCACCTGCTGTCCGAGCTGCTGGAGAACGCCACGACGTTCTCCTCCCCGCAGACCAAGGTGCGGGTGGCCGCTACCCGGCTGCCCGACGGCCGGGTGATGATCGAGATCCACGACAAGGGCATCGGGCTCACCCCCGAGGACTTCGCGGACATCAACCACAAGCTGGCCAACCCGCCGAGCGTGGATGCCGCGGTCTCCCAGCGCATGGGCCTGTTCGTGGTCGGCCGGCTGGCCGACCGGCACGGGATCCGCGTCCAGCTGCGCCCCTCGGGCGAGCAGGCCGGCACCACTTCGCTCGTCATGCTGCCCGACGCGATCACCCATGGCGGTGGCGGCGAGGAGCAGTATGAGGACGACTTCACGGTCTCCCGGATCGTCCCCGAGCACCAGCACACGCCGTACGAGGACCACCACCAGCGCACCGCCGCGGAGCTGGGCTTCGACGACGGCGGCTACGGCCAGGCGGACGGCTCCCCCGAGCTGGACCCGGTGGGCCGCTCGCTGCTCCGCGAGGAGCGCCGTGCGGCGCTGGAGGCCCAGACGGGCGGCCCTGGCGACCAGGGTAGCCACCAGGGCTCCGCGTTCCCGGGCGACGACCGTCCGCTCTTCCGCGACGAGGTGCCCACCGGTGCCGGCGACGCCTTCCCGGGGTTCCCCGACCAGTCGGCGCATCCCGGTCACCAGGCATATGCGGAAGGCGATCAGCCGCTCTACAACGACCGGTCGCACGGCGGCCTGGCGTTCGGCGATCCGGCCTCCGCAGGGACCACCGGCCAGCACCCCTACGTGTCCGACGAATCCGCCGTGCAGGACAACCGGGCCGAACCGCCCACGTTCGGCGGCTACTTCGGGACCGAAGCGGAATCTGACCGGAATGCAACTGCCGCTCCCGCTGATGCGTCCGAGCGCGTACCATTCGAGCGTCCGGGCCGCACCCCGAGCGACTCCACCTCGCTGACCGACGCCGGCCTTCCGCGCCGCGGAGGCCGTGGCCAGCAGCCGCCGCAGGCTCAGCAGCACGCTCAGCCGCAGTGGCAGGAGCAGCCCGTGGAGCCGGTGGCGCCCCCGCAGCAGCGGAGCACACCGGTCAACGGCCAGGACGGCTCCGAATGGCGCAGCTCCAACGACGAGCGCTGGCAGCGAGCGGAGCGGCTGCGCGAGCCGAAGGCGGGCGGGGTCACAGCCTCCGGCCTCCCCCGGCGGGTGCCCAAGGCCAACCTGGTCGAAGGCGCCGCGGAGCAGACCCCGCAGGGCGGCCCACAGGTCTCCCGCGCCCCGGAGGACGTTCGCGGCCGGCTGAGCAATCTGCGCCGCGGTGTCCAGCAGGGGCGCAATGCGGGCGCGGAACCCCACAATGACCGACAGGGCTTCGGCCCCGGCAGCACCTACGATCAGGAGCGTTAGTGTGAGCCCGATGAGCCAGGCGGCGCAGAATCTGAACTGGTTGATCACCAACTTCGTGGACAACACCCCTGGGGTGTCCCACACGGTCGTGGTCTCCGCGGACGGACTCCTCCTCGCCATGTCCGAGGGGTTCCCTCGTGACAGAGCCGATCAGTTGGCGGCGGTGGCCTCCGGGCTGACCTCGCTGACTGCCGGCGCCTCCCGCATCTTCGAGGGCGGGAGCGTGAACCAGACCGTGGTGGAGATGGAGCGCGGCTTCCTCTTCATCATGTCCGTCTCGGACGGATCGTCGCTGGCCGTGCTCGCGCACCCCGAGTGCGACATCGGCCTCGTCGGTTACGAGATGGCCCTGCTGGTCGACCGCGCGGGCAATGTTCTGACGCCCGATCTCCGCGCAGAACTGCAGGGCAGCCTTCTCAACTAACAGACAGGCAGTGCGTTTCCCGCCACCGCGCCATATGGTTCGGTGGCGCGACCGGCGTCAGATTGGCAAGTTGGAGGAGGAGACGTGGCAACGCCCCCTAGCGGATACCCGTACGGTTCCGGGCAGGAGTCCGGACCTGTGGGCGAGACCCATCACAACCGCTTCAACTTCCCGTCTGCGCCGAGCCGCCGGCCGCAGCGGCAGGAACCGCCGCGGCCGCCGCAGCACCAGCAGCCGCCGCAGCAGCGGCCGTACGGTTCCCAGCCGTACGAGCCGTCGCCGTACGAACAGCCGCAGGCGCCCCGCATCCAGCCGGTGCAGCCGCAGCGGCGTACGCCCGAGCCCGCCCCCACAGGGGGCACGCACAATCCGCTCGTGCGTCCGTACGCGATGACCGGAGGGCGGACCCGGCCGCGCTACCAGCTCGCCATCGAGGCACTGGTCAGCACGACCGCCGACCCCTCGAGGCTGCAGGGCCAGCTGCCGGAGCACCAGCGCATCTGCCACCTCTGCCGCGAGATCAAATCGGTGGCTGAGATCTCGGCCCTGCTCTCCATCCCCCTCGGCGTCGCCCGGATCCTCGTCGCCGACCTGGCGGAGGCCGGACTCGTCGCCATTCATCAGCCCGGCGGGGACGAGACCGCCGGCGGACAGCCAGATGTGACACTGCTCGAAAGGGTGCTCAGTGGACTTCGCAAGCTCTAGCGGTGCAGCCCGCTCCACCACCTCCGCGAAGATTGTGGTGGCGGGCGGCTTCGGCGTGGGCAAGACCACGTTCGTCGGGGCCGTCTCAGAGATCAATCCGCTGCGTACCGAAGCCGTGATGACCTCCGCCTCGGCGGGGATCGACGACCTCACGCACGCGCCGGACAAGACGACCACGACCGTGGCGATGGACTTCGGCCGGATCACGCTGGACCAGGACCTGATCCTGTACCTCTTCGGTACGCCCGGTCAGGACCGCTTCTGGTTCATGTGGGACGACCTGGTCCGCGGCGCGATCGGCGCGGTGGTGCTGGTCGACACCCGCCGCCTGGCCGACTGCTTCCCCGCGGTCGACTACTTCGAGAACTCCGGCCTGCCGTTCGTCATCGCCCTCAACGGCTTCGACGGACACCAGCCCTACACGCCGGACGAGGTGCGCGAGGCCCTGCAGATCGGCCCGGACGCACCGATCATCATCACCGACGCCCGCCACCGCAGCGAGGCCAAGAGCGCGCTCATCACGCTTGTCGAGCACGCCCTGATGGCACGACTGCGGTAGGGAGTTCCGCGTCCGGGCTCCCCGTGCCCGCGCGCGTCGCATACGCCGAAGGCCCCCGGGCACCTGCCAGGTGCGGGGGCCTTCGGCGTGGGCGGCCGGCTCCAGGATGTCGCCGGGGCCCGTACGCACGCGCGTACGGGCCCCGGTTCATCGCTCAGCGGGTGCGGCTACTTGCGGGAAGCCGGGCACTCCTTCCACGCGAAGTGGTACAGGGTGTTGATGCTGCCGTCGGTGGAGTCCATGGCCATGTAGCTGGTGGCCGAGCGGTCCGAGGAGGCGGCGTCCACCCGCAGTTCGGTGTTGATGTTGAAGTAACGCTGCTCGCCGCACGGGGCGTAGACCAGCGCGTCGACGTCGGTCTCGTCCGACGTCTGCCAGTTGGTGTCGTAGGGACCGCTGAAGCTATGGCTCTTACGGGCCGTCTGCTGCTGGCCCTGGAAGTAGTAGCCGGCCTGCTCCAGCCCCTTGGCGCCGGGGGCCAGGGAGGCGTAGCCGCGGTAGTCGGCGCGGGCGATCGCGTAGGTGAAGCCCTGCGGGACATGGACATTGAGCGCGATCTGGCAGTTCTTGCGGGCGTCGGTCGGCTTGCTGCTGCCGCCCGCCTGGGCGAGGTATTCGCTGTACGTGACGGTGAACGCGGTGTTGTCGGGAGCGATGGCCACCGCGGCGCTGCCGGGTCTGCAGCCCGAACCGTTCACCGTGGCGACGTCAATGGTGATCTTTCCGGTCGGCGGTTCGTCGCCGAGCCGGGCCATCGGGGTGGGGGATGCCGATCCGGCGAGGAGCAGGGATGCCGCGGCGGCCGCAGCACCGAGTGTGCTGAGCATGGGCTTTTCCTTCCGGTCGTCCTGGAACCCATGGCGCGGGGGTCCGCGTCACGGGCGGTCCAGATGGGGATGACGACCGCATGCCAGCACGAGGATCTCGCCTTGAACAGCTCTGTTCACGAGGATTGGGGCGAACCTACGCCTTGATTCAGCCGGTCCGCTGCGCTTTGCCTGGGCCGGTGTGTTCGGCTTTCCCGCCGTGGGGGTTGTTCGCCGTTGCGCCTGCGGCCGGTCCGCTGCGCTTGGCCTGCGCCGATGTGTTCGGCTGCCCCGCCGTGGGGGTTGTTCACCGTTGCACCTGCGGCCGGTCCGCTGCGCTTGGCCTGCGCCGATGTTTTTGGCTGCCCCGCCGTGGGGGTTGTTCACCGTTGCACCTGCGGCCGGTCCGCTGCGCTTGGCCTGCGCCGATGTGTTCGGCTGCCCCGCCGTGGGGGTTGTTCACCGTGGCGCCTGCGGCGGGCTGGTGCCGCTTGCGCGGGGCTGTTCGGCTGCGGGACCGGGCCTCCGGACTCCGTCCTGCGGCCCGCCCCCTCCCCGTTGGGAGTGGGGAAGAAGACCGGTGGGGGCGCGCGTCGGTGGTCAGGTGCATCCCGTGGACACAACCACCAGCACCGGACATACAACGCCCGCCCCCACCGTCACTCCCCCACCCACGGGAGGGGACGGACCGTAGCGGCGAAGCCGTGTAGGGCCGTCACCGCACCCGACAAACCACGCCCGCCGCAGGCGCAACGCGAGACACCACCCACGGCGGGAAAGCCAAAAACGCGGCCCAGGCAAAGCGCAGCGAACGGGCTCAGCGCTGCCAGCTGGTGGCCCCGTGGAAGCCGCCCTGGCGCTCCAGACGGCGCCAGCGGGCGGCGGTGTGGCGCGGGCCGACCGCGGCGGCGGTCGGGCGGTGGGCGGCGCGGGCCAGGAGGACGGCGGTGAGGGCGGCGAGCTCTTCCTCGCTGGCCTGGCCCTTTTCCACGCGGATGGGTTGGTCGGCAGGACTCTTCACGGTGGTCTTCTCGATTCTGCGTCGTCGCGACAGGCGGATGACTACTGGGGCGGGTTGCCGTGCTTGCGGGCCGGCAGGTCCGCGTGCTTGGTGCGGAGCATCTGCAGCGAGCGGATCAGCACCTCGCGGGTGTTGGCCGGGTCGATGACGTCGTCGACCAGACCGCGCTCGGCCGCGTAGTACGGGTGCATCAGCTCGGACTTGTATTCCTTGACCATCCGCGCGCGCATCGCGTCGGGGTCCTCGGCGTCCGCGATCTGCCGGCGGAAGATGACGCCGGCGGCGCCTTCCGCGCCCATGACGGCGATCTCGTTCGTGGGCCAGGCGTAGGTGAGGTCGGCGCCGATGGACTGGGAGTCCATGACGATGTAGGCGCCGCCGTAGGCCTTGCGCAGCACGATGGAGATGCGCGGGACGGTGGCGTTGCAGTACGCGTACAGCAGCTTGGCGCCGTGGCGGATGATGCCGCCGTGCTCCTGGTCGACGCCGGGGAGGAAGCCGGGGACGTCGAGGAGCGTGATGAGCGGGATGTTGAAGGCGTCGCACATCTGGACGAAGCGGGCGGCCTTCTCGGATGCCTCGATGTCCAGGACGCCGGCCAGCGACTGGGGCTGGTTGGCGATGATGCCGACCACCCTGCCGTCGAGGCGGGAGAGCGCGCAGACGATGTTGGTCGCCCAGCGCTCGTGGACCTCGAGGTATTCGCCGTCGTCGACGATCTCCTCGATGACCTTGTGCATGTCGTACGGGCGGTTGCCGTCGGCCGGTACGAGGTCGAGGAGGGCGTCGCCGGAGCGGTCGGCCGGGTCCTCGCAGTCGACCGTCGGGGGGTTCTCCCGGTTGTTCGACGGGAGGAGCGAGAGGAGGTAGCGGACCTCCTCCAGGCACGTCGCCTCGTCGTCGTACGCGAAGTGGGCGACGCCGGAGGTCTCGGCGTGCACATCGGCGCCGCCGAGGCCGTTCTGGGTGATCTCCTCGCCGGTGACGGCGCGGACGACGTCGGGGCCCGTGATGAACATCTGCGAGGTCTCGCGGACCATGAAGACGAAGTCCGTGAGGGCGGGGCTGTACGCGGCGCCGCCGGCGCAGGGGCCGAGCATGACGCTTATCTGCGGGATGACGCCCGAGGCCTTGGTGTTGCGCTGGAAGATGCCGCCGTAACCGGCGAGCGCCGAGACGCCCTCCTGGATACGGGCGCCCGCGCCGTCGTTCAGGGACACCAGGGGCGCACCGGCCTGGATGGCCATGTCCATGATCTTGTGGATCTTGGTGGCGTGCGCCTCGCCCAGCGCGCCGCCGAAGATCCGGAAGTCATGGGCGTAGACGAAGACGGTCCGGCCGTGGACCGTGCCCCAGCCGGTGATGACGCCGTCGGTGTAGGGCTTCTTGGCCTCCAGGCCGAAGCCCGTCGCCCGGTGCCGCCGCAGCGGCTCGACCTCGTTGAACGATCCCTCGTCCAGCAGGAGGTCGATCCGCTCGCGGGCGGTGAGCTTGCCCTTGGCGCGCTGGGCCTCGGTGGCCCGCTCGCTCGGGCCTCGCCGGGCCTGCTCACGGATGGCGTGCAGTTCGGCGACGCGCCCGCGGGCGTCGTTGGCACCGGCGGGCGCATCTTCGACAGTGGTCATGTATCGACGGTACGTGGGCGGACCCCGCCGCACCGATGTTGGTTTCGTACAACGTCGGGTGCGATTTCGTGGGCAGGCAGCACAGAATCGTGCTGTATGTGTTGCGCGTCCGGCCCGCCGAATGGGTGGCCGGGGCGTACTCCGACTGTATGAGGCCGACAAACGTCTGCCGGGCGCGGTCAGCCCAGGGCGAGGGTGCAGGTGTGGGTGGCGCAGGCGGTGCCGGGGGCGATGCGCAGGCGCAGGGCGGGCGCGGTGGCCAGGACCTGGACGGACGGGTCGTGGGCGAGGACCGCGCGGACGGGCCGGGACCAGGTGATCTCCAGCGGGGCGCCGGTGCGCTCGGGGGCCGCGGCGCACAGCGTCGCGGTCCGCCCCCGCTGCCGTAGCAGCACGCTCGCGGGGCCGCCACTGGTGAGCTCTCCCGCACTGCCCGCCCGACAGAAGTTGGCGGCCGTTACGCCGAGAGAGTGCACGGTGACGGCCTGACGGGTGGCGTCGTTGGCGAGCACGGTCAGCCAGTGGCGGTCGGCGGCGCGGGCGGCGAGGGTGCGCGCGGCGGCGCCGGGCATGAGGAGGTAGGCGTAGCGGGCGTCGGTGGGGTCGGTGCCGTGGTCGTGCCAGAGGGTGAGGTAGCGGCGGGTGAGCGGGGCGGGGTCGGAGCCGGTGTTGATGTCGTGCCAGGAGCCGGTGCGGTCCTCGCGCAGTACGGTCAGCGGGGCGCCGCCCGGGAAGACCGGGAAGACCCAGCCGCCGTGGCCTGCGAGGTGGGCCCAGCGGGCGTGGGGGTGGCGGACGGCACGGCCGGGGGCGTCGGGCTGCGGTGCGCCGTCGACGGTGAGCGCGGCGGTCTCCCGCTCCCCCAGTCTCCGGTTGTCGACGACGGTCTCGACGGGGACGCCGTCCCGGGCCGTGATGCCGGCGCCCAGGCAGACGACGGTGTCCGCCAGGAAGAACCAGGACTTCTTGGCCGTGAGGGTCGAGGCCAGCCCCCGTACATCCTGCCCGATGGCCGCGAATTCGCCGTCCGTGGTGCCGCCCACCCAGCGGGCGGCGGGTTTGGGTTCGCCCCAGCCGCCGCCCTCGTTGTCGGCCAGCCGCTTGGTGGAGGCGGTCGTGCCGGGCAGCCGGTAGGGATCGACGGTGGGCCAGAAGGCGTCCGTGTACTGGTCACCGCCGAAGTCGGCGCCCCACCAGGAGAGCATCCCGGCACCGGTGTGCCAGCCGCGCGGGTTCTCGCCGTTGCCGTTCTCGTAGTACGTGATGCGGTCGGAGGCCATGGCGAGGCCGGCGGCCCAGCCGGGGCGGCGGTGGACGGCGCGGTCCATGGCGGGGAAGAGGCGGTGGCCGACGGGTTCGGGGGCGGCGGGTGCCGGGCCGCGGTCGATGGCGGCTAGGCGGGCCAGGTCGGCGACCGCGTACTGCCGGTCGGTGAGTACGGGCAGCGTGCGGTCGCGGGCGATCCAGCCCTTGATCATGGCGTGCCAGCGGGCCCGTTCCGTGGCACCGGCACCCTCGGCGAGCAGGGCCACGGCGGCGATCAGTGCATGGCCGTGGAAGTGGTCACTGCGCATGAGGTGCCGCTCGTCGCTGCTGAGGTATCCGCGGCTGACGGCGCGCCCGTTGACGCTGTCCATCATCAGGCCGTTGTGGAGCAGGGGCGCATACGCGCGCTCCACGCTGTCGAAGATGATCCCGCGGGCCGGGTCGGTGACCCCCCAGGACGAGCCGTCGAGCAGGGTGAACAGCCGGCCCAGGCCGTCGAGCAGGACATAGCCGTAGGTGCCGGAGTAGGCGACCCAGGTGTGCTGGATGAAGGAGCCGTCGGCGTAGAGGCCGTCGCCCTTCGTCACGTACGGGAAGACCGGTGAGAGGGCGTCGCGGGCGAGGGCGATCTTGGCGGGGGCGCGGCCGAGGATGCCGCGCAGGGCGACGACGCGGCAGAGGTCGACGCGGTTGGCGCCGGTGCTGGTGCCGGTGTAGTCGCCGAGCATCGTGTCGGGGACGAAGTGGTCGACGGCGGCGAGGCAGCGGTCGCGCTGGGTGTCGGTGGGCCCGTCGCCTCCGGTCATCCGCTGGTCGAGGATGGCGAGGGTGTCGAGGAGGAGCCTGGGGGTGCCGATCTGCCATTCCCACCAGTTGCCGTAGCGGGTGGTGCGGGTGTTGTAGACGGTGGCGTCGAGGTGGTCGAGGCCGGCGATGACGTCGGCGGCGAGGTCCGGGTCGCCGGTGTGGCCGGTGCCGGGCTGGGCGTAGGCCTGGGCCATGGTGTTCAGCCGGCCGTAGCTGCGGGTGATGCCGGACGGGGGGTCGTAGGGGCAGTCGGGCCAGAGGGAGGTGCCGGTGGGCCGCATGGCCGTACGGAAGCGGTCCCCGAGATCGCCGGTTTCCCTGAGGGCGGCGGCGTAGGGGGCGGCGGCGGGGTCGAAGCCGGTGCCGAGGGTGAGGTCGACCCAGCGGGCGCGGAGGACGGCGTACTCGTCGTCGGGCGCGGCGTACGCGGGCCCGGCGGGGAGCGAAAGGCCCAGCGCGCCGACCGTCGAGGCGGCGAGAAACCCGCGGCGGGACCAGGCGGACGGAGCGGGGACGCGCGGCACGGTCGGTCCTCTCGAAGGCGTCAACGAGGCTGTGGCGCTGGGCACTTGAGGGCGTTTTGATGGTCTAGCACGGCCGGTACGCGGCGGCAATGACCGCGCCGGGACGGCGTCCCGCGCCACCCGGAAAAACCAATCAGTTGAACTTTGAACTAAACCTGCTACGCTCAATCTCGTTGAACGTTAAATCAACTCGTTCGCTACCGAGGAGGAGCCATGGCTCTGTTCACCCGCACCAAGCGCAACGCCGCCCCCGCCGGCACCCCGACCCCCGCCGCCGCCCCGGTGGCGGACCCCGCGCTCGCCGCGCTGACCGGCGACTACACCATCGACCCGGCCCACAGCAGCATCGGCTTCACCGTCCGGCACGCCATGGTCACCAACGTCCGCGGCACCTTCGGCGAGCACGAGGGAGTCCTGCGCCTGAACGGCAGCGACCCCGCCCGCTCCACCGCCACCCTCGACATCAAGACCGCCGGCATCGACACCGGCATCGCCGACCGCGACGCCCATCTGCGCAGCGCCGACTTCTTCGACGCCGAGGCCTTCCCCCTGATGAGCTTCCGCAGCACCGCCGCCGAGCAGCTCTCCGGCGACCGCTTCCGCATCACCGGCGACCTGACCATCAAGGACGTCACCAAGCCGGTCGCCATCGACCTGGACTTCCACGGCTCGGCCACCGACGTCTACGGCGCCGAGCGGGTCGGCTTCGAGGGCCGCGCCGAGATCTCGCGCTCCGAGTGGGGCCTGACCTGGAACGCCGCGCTGGAGACCGGCGGCGTGATGGTCAGCGACAAGGTCAAGCTCACCTTCGACATCTCCGCGGTCAAGGCCTGACGGCCGCCCGCACCAACGCGAGGGCCCCGGCACAGCTGCCGGGGCCCTCGCGTTCGTCCGCGTCCGCTTCCGCGTCCGCTCTCGCCTGCTACTCCTGCGGCGCCACCCCGGCCCGCAGCAGCCCATAGGCATACGCGTCGTCCAGCGCCTGCCACGACGCCGCGATCACGTTCTCCGCGACGCCGACCGTCGACCATTCGCCCTGCCCGTCGCTGGTGGAGACCAGAACCCGGGTGATCGACCCCGTGCCCTGGGCCCCCTCCAGGATGCGGACCTTGTAGTCCACCAGCTCCAGGTGCGCGAGCTGCGGGTAGATCCGCTCCAGGCCCACCCGCAGCGCCCGGTCCAGGGCATTGACCGGGCCGTTGCCCTCGGCGGTGGCGACGATCCGCTCGCCCTTGGCCCACAGCTTCACGGTCGCCTCATTGGCGTGCGTGCCGTCGGGGCGGTCCTCGACGATCGCCCGCCACGACTCGACGGTGAAGTAGCGCAGCGCACTGCCCCGCACTTCCTCCCGCAGCAGCAGCTCGAAGGACGCGTCGGCGGCCTCGTAGGTGTAGCCCGCCAGCTCGCGCTCCTTGACCCGTGCCACGACCCGGCCGACCAGCTCGCGGTCGCCGCTCAGGTCGATCCCGAGCTCCTTGCCCTTGAGCTCGATGGACGCCCGCCCGGCCATGTCGGAGACCAGCATCCGCATGGTGTTGCCGACCAGCGCCGGGTCGATGTGCTGGTAGAGGTCCGGGTCCACCTTGATCGCGGAGGCGTGCAGCCCGGCCTTGTGGGCGAACGCCGAGACGCCGACGTAGGGCTGGTGGGTGGAGGGGGTGAGGTTGACGACCTCGGCGATGGCGTGCGAGATCCGGGTGGTCTCCGCGAGCTTGCCCTCGGGCAGGACCTGCCGCCCGTACTTGAGCTCCAGCGCGGCGACGACCGGGAAGAGGTTGGAGTTGCCGACCCGCTCGCCGTAGCCGTTGGCGGTGCACTGGACGTGCGTGGCGCCCGCGTCCACGGCGGCGAGGGTGTTGGCGACGGCACAGCCGGTGTCGTCCTGGGCGTGGATGCCCAGCCGCGCGCCGGTGTCCGCGAGGACGGTCCGTACGACGGCGGTGACCTGCGCCGGAAGCATGCCGCCGTTGGTGTCGCAGAGGACCACGACATCGGCGCCGGCCTCGCTCGCGGTGCGCACGACCTGCTTGGCGTACACCGCGTCCAGCGCATACCCGTCGAAGAAGTGCTCGCAGTCCAGGAAGACCCGGCGGCCCTGGGAGCGCAGATAGGCGACGGTGTCCCGCACCATCGCGAGGTTCTCCTCCGGCGTGGTGCGCAGCGCCAGCTCCACATGCCCGACATGGGACTTGGCGACCAGTGTGATGACCGGGGCCCGCGAGTCCAGGAGGGCGGCGACCTGCGGGTCGTCCTCGACGCGTACGCCTGCCTTGCGGGTGGCGCCGAACGCGACCAGCTGGGCGTGCCGGAAGTCGATCTCCGTACGGGCCCGCTCGAAGAACTCGGTGTCGCGGGGGTTGGCGCCGGGCCAGCCGCCCTCGATGAAGCCCACGCCGAAGTCGTCCAGGTGCCGGGCGATGGTCAGCTTGTCGCTGACGGTCAGGTTGATGCCCTCGCGCTGCGCGCCGTCGCGCAGCGTCGTGTCGAACACATGGAATTCGTCGGACACGGCGTGTTCGGGTACGTCCGTCATGCTGGTCTGGCTCCTGTCGGGTCTCGGTCTACCGGAATGACCGGTTCCACCGTCCCTCCATGGTCCCTCGCGCTCCGCCTCCGGCGACGGGTGGGCCGGAAACGAAAAAACCTCTCGCGGGTGCGAGAGGTCTGCGCGCGGGTCTGGGACGACGAGGACCGCGCCGTACTCGGTTCGTACGGGGCGGTCACTGCGGACCGGCGCGCCTGCTGCCAATAATCATGGCGAACGAGAGCACGGGGGCAGTCTGGCACACCACCGCCCCCGTGGCCGGGCTCGTCTCAGGATGCGAGCAAGGACTCGCCCTCGGCGGTGCCCTCGCTGCCCTTGGTTCCCTTGCCGACCCGGTGCAGATCGATGTCGCGCGTCTCACGCATCGACAGGTAGACGACCAGCGAGACGGCGGCGCACCCCGCCACGTACCAGTAGTAGCCGGACTCGATGCCGCCGTCCTTGAACCACAGGGCGACATATTCCGCGGTGCCGCCGAAGAGCGCGTTGGCGATGGCGTACGGCAGGGCGACGCCCAGCGCGCGGATGCCGGTCGGGAACAGCTCGGCCTTCACACAGGCGTTGATGGAGGTGTAGCCCGTGACGACGACCAGTGCCAGCAGGGAGAGCCCCAGGGCCGGCCAGAAGCTGCCCGCGTGCCGCAGCAGCGTCATGATCGGCACGGTCAGGAAGGTGGACCCGACCGCGAAGGTGATCAGCAGCGGGCGGCGGCCGATCCGGTCGGACAGCTTCCCGGCCAGCGGCTGCAGGCACATGAAGACGAACAGCGCGCAGAAGCTGACCAGCGAGGCGGTCGGCTTGTCCAGCCCGGCGCTGCCCGAGAGGTACTTGGTGAGGTAGGTCGTGTAGGTGTAGTACGCGACGGTGCCGCCCATGGTCAGCGCGATGACCAGGAACGCCTCGCGCTTGTGGGCCAGCAGCGCCTTGATGGTGCCGCGGTCCGGGTCGGAGTGGGCGCTGTCGTCCTCGGCGTAGACCTCGGTCTCCAGCATGCTGCGGCGCAGATAGAAGACGACGGCGGCGCCCAACGCGCCGACGATGAACGGGATGCGCCAGGCCCAGCTGTGCAACGCGTCCTCGGCCAGGGTGCGTTGCAGCACGATCTGCAGGCCCAGGCCGATCAGCTGCCCCGCGGTCATCGACACGTACTGGAAGCTGGACGCGAAGCCGCGCTGACCGGGCGCGGACGCCTCCGTGAGATAGGTCGCGCTGGCCGCGTACTCCCCGCCGACGGACAGCCCCTGCAGCATCCGGGCGACCAGCAGAACGGCCACGCCCCCGTATCCCGCGACGGCGTACGTGGGCGCGACGGCGATCAGGATCGCCGACGCGGACATCAGCGTGACGGTCAGCGTGAGCGCGGCCTTACGGCCCTTGCGGTCCCCCACCCGCCCGAGCACCCAGCCGCCCACCGGGCGCATGAAGAAGCCGACGGCGAAGATCCCCATGGTGTTCATGAGGTTCGCGGTGTCATTCCCCTTGGGAAAGAAGGAGTCGGCGAAATAGACGGCGAAGCTGGCGTAGACGAACCAGTCGAACCACTCCACCATGTTGCCGGCCGAGCCGACCCAGATCTTCTTCCATTGCTCTCGTCCCATAGCCGATCACAGTTGCGGAGGAAGAGTCGGTAGGCAAGAGCGGCTACGGAAACGATCGTGAGTACTTGCGTACTTTGCGTACCCGGCGGACAGGCGGCCGCGCCCTCCGCTCGCCGCTTAGAGTCGGAGCATGAGCGACCACACCGAGCCGCCCGTCGAGGCGCTTGTCGAGACCCTCCACTCCAGTCAGCACGACGAATACCGTGCGGTGGTGGAGCAGTTGACCGCTCTGGGGCCCGTCGCGATCGGCCCCCTGCTGGCCTCGTGCGCAGGCGGAAGCAAGGAGACACGGTCGGTTTTCCGCTGCCTCGCCCGCATGGGCGAACCTGCTGTGGCCGCCTTGCAGGGGATCCGCCGCCACGGGCCTGGCCGGCTCCGCCGCCACGCCCTGCAGGCCCTCGCGGAACTCGGCGGCGCGGACGCCCTGTCCGGCGAGGACCGGCTCGCCGTCGAGCGGCTGATCCGGCTGAAGCTGATGGATGAGAAGCCCACCACGCGGAAACATGTCCGGCTGCCATCCGCAAGCTGGCTCGCCATCCCCGCCGACCAGGTCCCCGGCGCCGTGCGCGCCCTGAGACTCCACGACCTGCGGCCGGCGACATTGGCGATGGGGGTGTCCGCCGCCTACGGCGATCACCGCGACTCCATGCCGTACCGGACGACGGACGGCAAGCGGGAAACCGCATACCGGATCTTTATAACGCCGGACATGAACGGATGGCGCCTGATCTACGGACGCATGTTCATCTATGAAAACGGCGGTATTGACCTTGCCATCCAATTGAGCTCAGCATGCGGTCAGGCGCACTTCTACGACATCGATGACGGAAATGACTCCCGCGCTTGGTGGATTGCGGAAAACGGAAAGACTCGACGCGGATACAGCAATCACTGGCACTCGGGCGGAATTGGCGAGCCACTTCCCTTCGAGGTCACCGCTGCTGAATTCAGGGCCTCGGAGAAGGAAATGGACGAGGAAGAGGGCATCGCATCCGACGATGACGATTTCTACGATGACGCCTTCGATGATGACGACTTTTTCAACGACGTGCTTGATGACGATGACGAAGAAGGGTCCCATCGCGACACCACAGAGGAGAGGCCGGCAGAGGGCAGGCCGATAGTTCCGCCTGAGACCGACCCGCTCGATGTGGCCTATGAGATGTCCGTACCTCCCTACGCGCTTAGCGGTCTCACATTGCACGACCATGGCTGGCTGGCCACAACCGCTACAGAGCTCCCCAACTCCCGTTTTCCGGGCGCACTTTCACTTTGACCTGGAGAATCCACCCCACCACCAAGAATCAAAGGAGCTGGCTCAGCAGTTCGCCATTCCACACCCCTTCAAGGAATTCGATATGCCTATCAAATTCCGCAGCCATAGCCGATTCCTTCTTGCTCCTCGTCTTATCCACCAGCGCTTTGTAATCACTTTTGATTACGTCCACCAGTGCGGCATGAACAGCAGCAAGGTCCTGATCTGCAATCCCCTCCAGCGCCTTGGCTGCACGGCCAGTCTTTTCGCCGAAGCGATCCTGTTTACGACGTACTATCTCGTCTATGGCCTGCTGGCGAGAGAGTCCTGGCACTTGGGCCAGTACCTCGTCCCTCTCTTTGCGGACGCTATCCCGAAGTTCTAGTCCAAATTCATCCGTGCGATATGTCGTACTGTAGTACACGGGGACAGTTTTCCCGAGCCGCAACAGTTCCTCGGAGCAATGCGCATGCCCTTCACCTTTACCGCATGGCTCACGCTCCGTGTATAGCCCCACCGGGGTGTACAGCGACCCCTTTTCCTTACCCTCCTGTTTTTCGTTCTCTACGCTACCCTTCCCTTGTTCGCCGCCTCCATCTCCTTCACTTTTTACACCATTCCCCTCCTCCGGGTTTCTTCCGTTAGCTCGATCTAGCCAGTCAAGGAGATGTTTCTCGGAATGCGTAGGAGTCACCTTCGGCAAATTCGAAGGAATCGAAGAGTCGATTACGTAGGTAATCCCCTCCGGTCCCATCACCTCAAGTACGGCGAAATTTTTCCCTGAAAAGTCAGGTGCATGCCGTTTCGCCTGGACGGGAATCGGATCCTTCTTGAAGAGGTTCGTCAGATACTTTTTCCCGAAGCTCTGATGCAGCCTCACACCAATGGAACGCTTGGAATTTTTCGCATTGCTGTTCTTGGTGCCAGGTTCAGGCGCCTCCTCCTTCTCCGCCCTGTACGGGTGGGTGAACTTCCTCGGGTTCATCCCGACCGAATGGCGAGAATGCACTTCCAGGCTGAGCCTGGCCATAGATGTCACTACGGCCAATTGCTCGCCATGCTCCAGATCGCTGAAGCCGGGCAGGGCATCGGTGAGACTTTGGCGGGTGAGGATGAACGGCCCGTTGGGCGTACCATCCGGTCGCTTGGTCTTGGCCACATCACGCAGCACATTGGCCAGGCTTCCGTCGTGCGCCCACTGCTCGATACTCGAATGGACACGGTCGAGGCTCACCCGACGCACGCCCCCATGCTCCTTCAGGTGCTCGCGCAGGGCCTGCTGCAGAGCGTCCGGCGGCAGGCCGTACTCCGGCGAGCCCTCGGCCTCGTTGCCGGAAACCGGTTGCTTGCTCTCGTCTCGCGCGGTGCCGCTCTCGCCCCGATCGTGCGGATCGGTGTAGTCGCGCTCGTTGGGGTTGTCCGAGGTGGGGCGGTCATTCTGCCCGGAGAGCGTGAGCGGCGAGTCCCCCTCGGGACGCGGCAGCGGCGGGTGCGACTTCTTTGCCGCACCCGGATCGGCCGGCTGTGACGCGGTGTCATGTCGCGGCCGAACGTCTGCGGAGTGTGTCTCGGCCCTGGCCGGGGTCGCGCCGCCGGACTGGGACTCAGTGCCCGGCTGATGCGGCCCCTGCTGGTACACCGGGTGGTGCGGGGGCTGCGTCTGCTGCGGGCTGTACGGCTGCTGGTAGTGCTGCGGCGGCGCCTGGTTGTACGGAGGCAGCTGCTGCGGAGGGTGGTACTGCTGGCTGTACGGGCCCGGCTGCGCATGCTGCTGCGGAGGCTGCGCATACGGATTCGGCTGGTGAGGCGGTGGCTGGTGGGGGGGCTGCTGGTGCGGGGAGGGCTGCTGGTTCTGGGGATGCTGGCTGTACGGCTGTTGCTGGTTCTGCTGAGTGTGAGGGGTCTGCTGCTGGTTCTGCGGGACCTGCTGCTGGTTCTGTTGGGGTTGGGCGGACTGCTGGGGTTTCGGAACGTAAGGCTGGCGGTTGGCGTCGAGGGTGAGGTGCCAGACCTTTGTGCCCTGGGTGTGGATGGGCTGCTCGCTGACCATGCCGGACTGCGTGTCGACCCACACCACCTTGCCGTTGTGGTTGACCGCGTTGAAGGCGTGGGAAGAGCCGTCCGGCCACTCCACCACGATGATGGAACCGGCGCCGTGTCCGGCGTTCTGGAGATCCTGCGCGACGCGGGCGTACCCGTCCGTTGTCCCCCCGGAGTGGCGCAGGGGCGTGTTGGCCCAGCGGTTGATGTTCGCGATGCCGCCGCGTTCGCCACTACGGCGGTCGGGCGTGCCGTCGGGGTTGGTGTCCCAGGTACGCGGGGCCGAAACCTGCGGATTGCCGAACCAGGTCTCCAGGAATGAACGGCTGCAATCCACACAGTTGTTGGAGCGGCCTGGAATGACGAGGCCGCCGTCGTTTTGGAGTTGGGCCCACGACTGGAAAGGGTCCGGGTGGCGGACCGGCGTGCCGTCCGGATGACGTGGCACCGCGTCGGCCAGCAGCTGCTGGTCGATGGCGTAGGGCGGGCGCAGGCCAAGGGGACCGCCCTGAAGGTCGTTGCGAATCCTGCCGAGGTCGTGGGGCGCGTCCGTCGGCAGGGCGTTGGAAGGCGGCGGAGGGGCGGGCTGCTGCTGGTTCGGGACCGGCTGATTCTGCGGCTGCTGGGGGTGGGGTGGCTGCGGAGGCTGGTGTTGGGTTTGGGGGTGCTGGGGGTGCGGCTG
Organism: Streptomyces sp. NPDC101227; assembly: GCF_044767545.1. Lineage (NCBI taxonomy): Bacteria > Bacillati > Actinomycetota > Actinomycetes > Kitasatosporales > Streptomycetaceae > Streptomyces > Streptomyces sp. NPDC101227. Next base: position 219,677 of record NZ_JBIWOD010000015.1, read on the forward strand.
CTGGGTCTGTGAGGTGTGCGGGATGGGTTGCTGCTGAGGTGGTTGCGGTGGCTGCGCGTACGGATTCTGAGGGTGTGGCTGGTTCGTGTACGGCTGCTGGTAGTTGGGGTGCTGAGGCTGCTGGTTCGGGTGGGGGGTGTTGGGGCTCGGCATCCCGGGGTCGCGGGAAGGGCCTGACGGAGCCGAGTCGGGGTGCGTCTCGTCCGGGCGTGGCATGTCGGGACGGGCGGCGTCGGGACGGCCGTTGTCGTGCGGTGTGGTTGAGTCCGGCCGCGTGCTGTCGGGACGGGGGGCACCGTTGCTCCCGGACCGGGGTTCGCTGCCGCGGGCGGGGCCGTCCAGGCGGGGGTTGTAGGCGGGGCGTTCAGGCCGGCGTTGTTGGGTGACGTCGTGGATTGCCTGGGGACCGTCGGGACGGCGGTTGGAGGGGGAAGAACGGTTTCCGCTGGAGGGCGTGCCGCCGCGGGAAGGCGCGTTGCGTGGCGGGGTGGTGTTCGTGGGGGTCGGTCCGGCCTGGGGTGGCATGCCGGGGGTGCCCGTCATCGGGCTGGGGGTGGGTGAGGTGGGCTGTGACTGCTGGGGTGTGTTGGGGGTGGTATCGGGGGTGTGTTGGGTGGGTGGGGGGAGGGTGGCGGTGCCTGCGGATTCGGTGTCGAGGGTGGGGTTGTGGGGGTCGTCCACGGTGGGCATGGGGTTGCCCGGGGCCGGGTCGCGTTGCTGGATGGGCTGGCCGGGTGAGGGTGTGTGGTGTGCGGGGGCGCCTTGGGGTGGGGTGCTGACGTGCGGCATGGTGGGGCGGCCGCTGCCGGTGGGGGAGTTGTCCCCGTTGGTGTGGGTGTTGCTGGTGCCGGTTCCGTCGTGGGGGCCGTTGGGGGTGTCGCCGGGGGTGGGCGGGTTGCCGGGTGCCGGGGGTATCGGGTCGGGGGTCGGCGAGGAGGCGGGCGGTGCCTGGGGCGCGTCGGGGTGCGAGGGGCCGCCTTGGTGGGGGGAGGCGTCCGGGGCGGGCTGGGGATTGACGGGGTCCGGCGCAGGCGCGGGGCGGGCCGAGTCCGGCGTGTTGTCGTGGGCCGGCTGGGTACTGACCGGGTCCGCGTCCGGGCGGGCGGTGTCGGGGGTCGTGTCGCGTGTGGGCTGGGTGCCGATCGGGTCCGCGTCGGGGCGGGATGCGTCCGGGGTGGTGTCGGGAGCCGGCCGGGTGGCCGTCGGGTCGCTGTCCGGGCGCGCGGGGTCTGGCGTGGGGCCGGAGTCGGCCGTGGTGCCCCGGTCTTGGGTTGGGCCGGAGTCGGGGGTGGCGTCCGGAGTGTGGCTTGTGTCGGTGGAGTTGGGTGGCCCGGACGGGTTGTGGTCGTTGCCCTGGAAGCCCTCGTCGAAGGGGGAGCGCTGGTCCTGGGGCGGGAGGGGCTGGGCCTGAGGGGCGTGGGGTGCGGGCTCGGAACCGTTGGCGGGGCTGCCGGAAGACGTGGGGCTGGTGCCCGTACGCGCGGTGTCCGGGGCGTCGGACTGGTGGGAGGTATTGGGGCCGCTGCCGGTGGTGCCGGCGTTGTCCGAGGCCCGCGGGGTATGGGTGGTGGAGCCGCCGCCGTCCGAGCCGCCGCGATCGCTGCCTCCGCCCGCGCTGCTGTCGTTGCCGCCGCTGCCGGAGTCGTTGGAGGCGCTGCCGGAACCGGAACCGGAGTCGTTGGAGGTGCTGCCTGAGTCGCTCCCGGAGTTGTTGCTGCCGCTGTCGCCGGAGTTGCCTCCGCCGCCGGTGGAGTTGTTCCTGGAGCTGCTTCCTGAGCCGTCGCCGGTGCTGGAGTCTCCGTCGCCTCCGGTGTCTCCTCCGTCGTGGTCGCCGCGTCCGGCTGCGGAGTCGAGGCCGCTGCGGGCGCGGTGTCCGGCGCGGTGTCCGGCACCGTCGCGGAGGGATTCGCCGAGGGTCTCGCCGGTGTTCTCCACGGCGTCGGTGAAGGCCTTGGCGCCCGTCTTCGCGGTGCGGCCCAGGTCGTAGCCCTTCTGCGCGCCGAAGTTCTGGTTGATGGTCTGCGCGATGAGGTCGGAGGCGATGGCCTGCAGCGCGGAGACAACAGGTTCCTTGGCGGCCTCCAGGATCGCGTCGAGCAGCTGCTGGGCGGCCTCCCTCAGCAACCGCTTCACGACCTCACGGGTAGCGAGCGTCGCCGCCGCCCCGCCGATCTCGGACAGCCCCAGCGTGAACGGCGCAGCCGCCTGCGCGGCGGCTATTTCGCAGGCAAGGATCACCAGTTGCACGATGACGGCGATCTTCATGCCGATGACGAGCATGGCGGCGGCCTCGAAGGTGAAGGCAATGACCTCGGCCGCCTGCTGCGCGTCGTCGAAGTACCCCGAACCGCCCGAGAACTTCTCCCACGTCTTGCTGAACCCCTCGATCGAATCACCGGAGTTCGCCGACAACACGTTGCTCGCGAGCTGGGCACCGGTGGCCTGGTGACCGGCGACGTCGGCGGCGAACTGACGCCACACCTGCGCGCATTCGAGGAGCTTGTCCTCGTCCGCGGTCGGCCAGTTGAAGCCGAGCATCTCCAGGACCCACTCAACGGCGGCAGGCGGATTCAACAAGGCAGAGCTCCCCCGAAAAGATGTGCTGCTCAGAACTGTGCCGTGCGCGAGGCGCGCGTCGGCGGGCGGTGGCCTGGCCAACCGCCGGATGCGTTGCGGCGGGTGTGCCGCGGTGCCACGCTCAGGACGCGGGACGGATCTTCCCTTCGGTGAACGTCCCCTGACCCTTGAACGGGTCATCCCACGCCTGCTGGTTCTCCACGTGCTGCTTCATCAGCGAGTCGTTGAAGTCCTCGTTCTCGGCATGGTGCTTGGACATGGAGGTCAGCGCCTTACCGATCTCTTCGATCTTGGCGGAGAGGTGACCCATCGACTCGTACATGCCGTCACGGACGCCCTCGTAGACGACACCGAACTTCTCCCCCAGGTCGTCATCACCCCACGGCGGCGCGCCGTCCTTGGAGTCCAGCGAGGTCAGACTGCTCCACAGCTGCTCGCCGAACGACTTCTCCGCCGGCTGCTCCTGCTTCGCCGCCACATCCTTGGTGGGCGAGCCCGCACCCAGCTTCGCCAGGCCGTTGACCAGACGCCGCACCGAATCGTTGAAGTCATCGCCGAGCTTGACGAAGCTGGTGCCCTCCGCCTTCAAGGACTCCACATCGGCTTGGAAGCCGCCCGCCCCCGCCATGACATCCCCCCGGATCAGCAACGATTACTTAAAGTGTTGTCTATGGCAGAGCATAGTGGAGGGCACTGACAGGTCGACAGGTACCTATGCGCAGGGCCCGTCCCGCCGGCGGCCGCTCCGTCCGGTGGGCCCCACACCGTGCCGTAGGGTCGCGGTGCCGCGCGAGAAACGAGGAAGACGCACCATGTCCGAACCGCAACCGCAAGCAGGGCAACGCCCGGTTCCCGCAAGCGCCGAGGAAGCGCTGGAGGTCGGGCGAGGCCATTTCCCGGCTGTCTGGCCGGACGGGGAGCAGCCCACGCTGCATGTCCACGAATTCGATATCGGTTATCTGATTTATCCCGTATTCCCGCCGAGGCAGGACCCGACCGCCTACCCGCGCGATCCGGGAGGCTCCCACATCGTCATCTCCAAGGCGGACGGCGAGGTCAGCGCGCTGCCGAACTATCCGCCGGAGACAGCGGTCGAGGTGTACCGCAGCCATTTCCGCCGGGAGGCGTAAGAGCCGCACCGGGCAAAAAAGGGGGGAGGCCGCGTCGAGACCGGAGTTCCGACGCGGCCTTCGGCCGCTCAGGGATTCAGCGACTCGTCCAGGAACTCCGCCACATGCCGTCCCACCAGTTGCCGGTCGGTGCCGGGCAGGCCCACGACCAGGTGAGTGCCGAAGCCGTCGAGGAGGGCGCGGGTGCGGGTGGCGAAGCGTTCGGGGTCTACGGGGCGGAATTCGCCTTTGGAGGTGCCCTCGACCAGGAGGGCGACGAGGTCGCGGTGCCAGGCGAGTTCGAGGTCGAGCTGGCGTTCGCGGGCGTCGTCGTCGGCGTTCTGGGAGCGGTTCCAGACCTCCAGCCACAGGGTCCAGCGCGGGTCGCGGTGGCCTTCGGGGAGGTAGAGGTCGACGAGGGCGTCCAGGCGTTCGCGGGCGGGGACGCGGCGGGAGAGGGCGGCCCGGCGTTCGGCGCCGAGCTGCTCCTCGCTCCACTGGAGGGTCTGGAGGAGCAGCTCGTCCTTGGTGCCGAAGTAGTACAGGATGTGGCCGCTGCTCATGCCGACCTCGCGCCCCAGGCCGGCCATGGTCAGCCGGTCCAGGCCCTCCGCGGCGATGGTGGCCATCGCCGCGGCGAGCACCTGTTCACGGGGCTGGTTGAGCCGCCGCCGGGGACGGCGCGCGGGCGCGGGACCGGGCACGAGGGGGACCTCCGGGGACGGCGGGGTCTGGCGTCGCTCAGACCTTGGGCTGCTGCTGGGTGATGCAGTGGATACCGCCACCCGCTGCGAAGATCGTACGGGCGTCCACCAGGGTCACGGTCCGGCCGGGGAAGAGCCGGCGGAAGATGGCGGCCGCTTCCTCGTCGCGCGGGTCGTCGAAGGCACAGAGCACGATGCCGTCGTTGCACTGGAGATGGTTGATGTAGGAGTAGTCGACGAGCTCGCCGTCCTCCTCGATGACGGTGGGCGCGGGGATCTCGACGACCTCCAGCTGACGGCCCTTGGCGTCGGTCGAGGAGCGCAGCAGCTTGACGATCTCGTTGCAGATCGCGTGGTCGGGGTGGCCCGGGTTGGGCTGGGTGTGGACCATCACGACGCCGGGGCGGGCGAAGGCGGCGACGATGTCGACATGGCCGCGGGTGCCGAACTGGCCGTAGTCGGCGGCCAGGCCGCGCGGCAGCCAGATCGCCTTGGTGGTGCCCAGGTGGGCGTGGATCTCGGCCTCTACGTCTTCTTTGGTGCGGTCCGGGTTGCGGCCCGGGTCGAGCTGGACGGTCTCGGTGAGCAGGACCGTTCCTTCGCCGTCGACGTGGATGCCGCCGCCCTCGTTGACGAGGGGGGTCGCGTAGCGGCGGGCGCCGGCCAGGCCCGCTACCTGCTCGGCTATCTTCTCGTCGAGGTCCCAGCGGGCCCATTCCTGGGCGCCCCAGCCGTTGAAGACCCAGTCGGCGGCGGCGAGGTTGCCCTTGCCGTCGGTGAGGAAGGTGGGGCCGATGTCCCGCATCCAGGCGTCGTTCAGCGGCCGCTCGACCAGCTCGATGTCGTCGCCGAGCAGTGCGCGGGCGCCCTCCAGCTGACCGGGGCCCGCCACAACGGTCACCGGCTCGTACTGGCGGACCGCGCGGGCGACGGTGGCCCAGGCCTCCCGGGCCTCGGCGAGCGTCTCGCCGCCCTCCTCACCGAAGGTGAAGTTGGGGCTGGGCCAGGCCATCCAGGTGCGCTCGTGCGGTGCCCACTCCGGGGGCATGGAGAAGCCGTCGGCGACGGGAGTGTTCATGTGGGGTCCTCGAAAGGTGAGCGGGGCTGGTCGGAGCGGGAGCGTACCGGCGCTCACGGGGTGAGCGCCGGTACGGTCACAGGAAGTACAGGCGCGACAGCGACACGGTGTCGGCCGGGTCGGAGCGCATCGGGTCGCCGTCGAGGGTGACCAGACCGCTGCTTCCGTCCACCTGCACCTGTCCGACGCGGGAGTTGTGGATGAGGTCGGCGGGGCCGATGCCGCGGGTGCCGCGCACGGCGACGCGACGGCGGCGGGTGGGCATGCCGTCCATGCCGCCCTCGGCCGCGGCGCGCGCGACGAAGGCGACGGAGATCTCGGCGGGGGTGGCGCCGTGGGCGCCGAACTGCGGGCCGAGCACCAGCGGCTCGCAGGTGTCGGTGGCGGCGTTGGGGTCGCCGGTGACGCCGTAGGCGGGGAAGCCGGACTTGAGGATCAGTTGTGGTTTGGCGCCGAAGTACTGCGGGGACCAGAGC